>JAGNJD010000015.1 GCA_018000835.1 Candidatus Goldiibacteriota bacterium
GACGCAGACAGTAACGCAGACAGTAACACCGACGGTAACGCAAACTGTTACGCCGACAGTGACTGAGACCGTGACACCGACAGCAACGCAAACTGTGACACCAACCGTGACAGAGACAGTAACGCAGACAGCAACACCGACGGTAACGCAAACTGTTACGCCGACAGTGACTGAGACCGTGACACCGACAGCAACGCAAACTGTGACGCCAACCGTGACAGAGACAGTAACGCAGACAGTAACACCGACAATAACCGAGACCGTGACGCCGACAGTAACAGAGACGGTAACGCCGACAATAACAGAAACCGTGACGCCGACAGCAACGCAAACTGTGACGCCAACCGTGACAGAGACAGTAACGCAAACAGTGACGCAGACAGTAACGCAGACGGTAACACCGACGGTGACGCCGACAATAACGGAAACAGTCACGCCGACAGTGACAGAGACGGTAACGCCGACAATAACTGAAACAGTGACGCCGACAATAACAGAAACCGTGACGCCTACTATTACAGAAACCGTGACGCGGACAGTAACCGAGACGGTAACGCCAACGGTTACAGAAACAGTGACACCTACCGTAACAGAGACAGTGACACCGACCGTTACAGAGACAGTGACGCCGACAATAACTGAAACAGTGACGCCGACAATAACGGAAACAGTCACGCCGACCGTAACTAAAGCCGTAACTCCTACAGTAACAGAGACGGTAACACCGACAATAACAGAAACCGTGACGCCGACCGTTACTGAGACCGTGACACCGACAATAACACAAACCGTGACGCCGACAATAACGGAAACAGTGACACCGACAGTAACTGAGACAGTCACGCCAACGGTTACCGAAACGGTGACACCTACCGTAACAGAAACCGTAACGCCGACCGTTACTGAGACCGTGACACCGACAGTAACCGAGACGGTAACGCCGACAATAACTGAAACCGTGACGCCGACCGTTACAGAAACCGTGACGCCGACAGTTACAGAGACGGTGACGCCGACAGCAACGCAAACAGTGACGCAGACAGTAACGCAGACGGTAACACCGACGGTGACGCCGACAGCAACGCAAACAGTGACGCCAACCGTGACAGAGACAGTAACGCGGACAGTAACAGAGACAGTAACACCGACAATAACCGAAACCGTAACACCAACAGTAACAGAAACAGTGACACCAACGGTTACCGAAACAGTCACACCTACTGTTACAGAAACAGTGACGCCAACCGTGACCGAGACAGTAACGCCGACAGTAACAGAGACAGTAACACCGACAATAACTGAAACCGTGACGCCGACCGTTACAGAGACAGTAACACCGACAGTAACCGAGACCGTGACGCCGACAGTAACCGAGACGGTAACGCCGACAATAACTGAAACCGTGACGCCGACCGTTACAGAGACAGTAACACCGACAGTAACCGAGACAGTAACGCCGACAGTAACCGAGACAGTGACGTTGACAGTTACCGAGACAGTGACACCTACAGTAACCGAAACAATAACTCCTACGGTTACGGAGACAGTCACGCCAACGGTTACCGAGACCGTGACGCCGACAGTAACAGAGACGGTGACACCGACCGTTACAGAGACAGTGACGCCGACCGTTACAGAGACATTAACACGGACAGTTACCGAGACAGTAACGCCGACGGTAACCGAGACAATAACGCCGACCGTTACAGAGACAGTAACACCGACAGTAACCGAGACAGTAACGCCGACAGTAACAGAGACTGTAACGCCAACAATAACCGACACGGTGACGCAGACAGTTACGCAGACAGTGACACAAACCGTAACACCGACAGTAACAGAGACAGTAACGCCGACAGTAACTGAAACAGTGACGCCGACAGTTACAGAGACAGTAACACCGACAGTAACCGAGACAGTAACGCCGACAGTAACAGAAACCGAAACACCGACAGATACGATAACCGAAACACCGACGTTCACAGTAACAAGCACGCCAACGTTCACAGTGACCGAAACACCGACAGACACAATAACAGAAACACCGACAGATACGATAACCGAGACGCCAACAGACACGATAACCGAGACGCCGACAGACACGATAACCGAAACACCAACGTTCACAATGACCGAGACGCCAACGTTCACAGTGACAAACACGCCTACGTTTACGATAACCGAGACACCAACAGATACAATAACTGAGACGCCGACAGACACGATAACCGAAACACCAACGTTCACAATGCCCGAGACGCCAACGTTCACAATGCCCGAGACGCCAACGTTTACAATAACCGAGACACATACGTTCACGATAACCGAGACGCCGACAGACACAATAATCGAAACACCGACAGACACGATAACCGAAACACCAACGTTCACAATGCCCGAGACGCCAACGTTCACAATGCCCGAGACGCCAACGTTTACAATAACCGAGACACATACGTTCACGATAACCGAGACACCAACAGACACAATAACAGAAACACCGACAGACACGATAACCGAAACACCAACGTTCACAATGACCGAGACACCAACGTTTACAGTGACCGAAACACCGACGTTCACAGTAACAAGCACGCCAACATTCACAGCGACCGAAACACCGACAGACACGATAACCGAAACACCAACGTTCACAATGACCGAGACGCCAACGTTTACAATAACCGAGACACATACGTTCACGATAACCGAGACACATACGTTTACAATAACCGAGACACCGACAGACACAATAACCAAAACGCCGACATTCACAGCGACCGAAACGCCGACAGACACGATAACCGAGACGCCAACGTTCACAGTGACAAGCACGCCGACGTTTACGATAACCGAGACACCAACAGATACAATAACTGAGACGCCGACAGACACGATGACAGAGACGCCAACGTTCACAGTGACAAGCACACCAACGTTTACAGAAACAGCGACTCCGATCGTGACAGAAACCGAGACACCGACGTTCACGATAACTGAGACACTGACAGACACATATACCTGGACAAATACACCAACTGAAACAGATACAGAAACCGTAACATATACGTGGACAATTACGTTGACGGAAACGGATACTGAAACGCAGACAAATACGCCTACAGAGACGCAAACTTATACTGTGACAGAGACCGGCACTCATAGTTTAACGCCAACGGAAACTTTTACATGGACATATTCTTCAACTTATACGCAAACGTTAACAAGAACAACGACTTCAACGATTACCAACACTTATACAAACACTCCAACGTATACGATTACTCCTACTATTTCATATACTCCCACGTCACCCGGAGAAAACAGAATAGAAATTACAATATATGACAACAATGGGTTTGAGGTAATTAAATTGTCAGAATTATATTCCCAGATAATTGTTCATAACATTAATTTTAGTCAGAATCCATATCATGCAAACGGAGTAAACGTTTTATACATAAGAAACGACATAGGCCAGGTCATTGGCACGTGGAATGGCAAAAATAAAAACGGAACTATGGCAAGAATTGGGACGTATGTCGTTCAGGTAAAAACTTTTGACCGGAATAATAACGAATACGTCATTCAAAAAGTTCTAGATCTGGTAGTTGATTTATACGGAGAAATAGGGGTTAAAGTTTATTATGCAGATGCAAACGTCAGAATCTTTGGAACGGCAAAGGACATAGAATGGGTAAAAATAAAAATATATAACATTGCAGGAGAACTTATAAAGACGTTTAATCCTGTAGTTTCAGGAGGCAGCGTAGACGTTACATGGGATTTGAAAACTACCTCAGGGAACAATGCAGGAAGAGGCATTTACATTCTTGCGGTAGAATATAAAGACAAAAAAACCGGAATTATTTTGAAAAAATTTGAAAAATTAGCCGTCAGATAAATGTTAAACGACGTAATTTATCATACCGCTGATATTGGAATAAAAGAAAATGCAGAAAATCTGCCGTCATTATTTAAAAAATGTGCAGACAAAATAATAAAACTTGCTTTAAAGAAAAATACAATTAAGGTAAAATTAAATAAGACGACATTGTTTATTAAAAATAACGGGGATTCTTTTGAAGAACTTCTCCACGATTTTTTAAACGAAATCATCTATTTCATTTTTGCAGGAAAAAAATATCCGGTTAAAATAGAAATTTGGAATATTTCAACCGTTTGGTTAAAAGCGGACGTTTTTTACAGAAAAATCAGGGAGAATGAAATTATAAGGGAATTAAAAAGCGTAACGTATCATAATTTAAAAGTAGAAAAAAGCAAAAATGGATACAGGGCGACGTTTGTCATAGATACGTAACGAATTAAACTCCTGCGCGGTCAAATGCTACCCGACATCTGGATACCCATGCGTGGTTGTTATACTTTTTAAATATTGCATTTCCGGGTGATGAAAATTTAATATTATTGGAACAGCATTCAGAAAACCCCAAACTTCAGTTTGGGGAATAAAATATCTCAATGAGATATTTTATGAATGCACACATTAAAAATGTTTTATCTACTTTGCCAAGAGGGTTCCAAGGTCGCTGCGGAATATCACTGGTATTCCTCGTCCCCTGGTCAATCAACGAAGTCCCGTAAAGATAATTTCTACGGGACGAATTGATTGAATTTTTTGTGGGAGCCTCGGGCTTTAGCCCGAGGGGGTCCCACTGCAGGTTGCTGATTACTTATTGCTGGTTGGAAAATAAAAAACATCGGGAAATCAGCAATCCTAAAATTTGTGGTATTTTTACGCATAATTTGCAATCAAAAAATTGCAAATTAAAGGTTTCTGGTTACCCAAATTCATATTTTTTACTTGAAATTTTGAAATTTTGATACTACAATATATATATAAAAGGAGGCGATAACATGCCTGAAGGTGAAATATTTGTAGAAAGACGGAGATATAAAAGGGTTGATAAAAAAATAAAAGTAACTTATAAAGTCGTATCTTTACCAAAAGATGTTGAAGAGATTAAGAAAAAGATAGAAAAAAACATTGTTGAAACGATAAATATCAGCGTTGGCGGAATACAATTAATAAGCAGTGAAGAACTTTCTCCGGAGCAGATTCTGCGGATAGAATTAGAAACGGGTAAAAAAACCGAGTCAATAATTACGTTTGCAGAGGTGCGCTGGTGTGCAAAGGATAATTACATAAATAAACATCGTGTGGGAATTGAATTTCTGGTTTTAAAAGATGAAGACAGGGAGATAATAGAAGAGATAGTAGGGGAACAATAAAAACATCTGATGGAACTTTTTTATTTTCTTGGCGTCTAAATTTAATAAAAATAGAAAAAAATGTTATGGACATCGTCCTGCTGACATTTAAATAAAAAAAATATGTATTTTATAATCAATATGATAATTTAAGAAATAAAGGAGGTAGTTGATATGAATCGTTTTAAAACTTTTATGCTAATGGCAGTATTAACGATATTATTCGTTTTAATCGGTGACATGGTTGGAGGCCAGATAGGCATGATATTTGCCCTTGGTATTGCCCTGTTAATGAATTTTTTTTCATACTGGTTTTCCGACAAAATTGTTTTAATGATGTATGGCGCAAAACCATTAACAAAAGAACAGGCGCCGCAACTATACAGTATGGTAAATAATCTTTCTGTTAAGGCAGGAATTCCGATGCCAAAACTTTATATTGTAGAAACCAATATGGCAAATGCATTTGCTACCGGCAGGGACCATCATCATTCTGCGGTGGCTGTTACGAGGGGGATATTAAACGTGCTGGACGACAGGGAACTGGAAGCGGTTCTTGCCCACGAAATAACCCACATTAAAAATTATGACATGCTTATAGGGACGCTTGCAGCGACTTTTGCAGGAGCCATAACAACACTTGCAAGGCTTGCTTTCTGGTTTGGCGGCAGCGACGACAGGGGTGGAAACGCAATTTCGGGTTTATTTTTATTGATACTGGCGCCAATTGCCGCTCTTTTGATACAACTCGCTATTTCACGTTCACGTGAATATGCGGCTGACAATGGCTCTGCCGATTTAACGGGCAGACCTCATTCACTTATTTCTGCACTTGAAAAATTAAGCGGAGCAGCAGCAAGAACAAAACCTGCAAACATAAATCCTGCCACTACCCACATGCTGATTGTAAATCCTTTTAAAAACGGTTTCCTCGCTTCTCTTTTTTCAACGCATCCGACTCTGGAACAAAGAAGAAAAAATTTATTACAAAGGGTTTAAATAAATAATTTCTTTTTTTGTTTTTCTTTGAGAACGTTAATCGTGAAAGTTATAGACGAGCAGGGCCGTTTATTAATATATTTGTGTTTTCAAAAAGGACGATTTAATGAAGGATTTCAGGATAATTTCATATAATATTTTAAACGACGTTTTCATTACAAAACGCTGGGCAGAAGAATCAATAGAAGATAATCTGCAGGAAATTGATTCAAGTCATGCTGACATAAAAAAAGTATATGAACTCATATATGGAATTTTAAGAAACAAAAATTTCATTGATTTTCATCTCGGAAGATTCATAAAAAAACCGGTAAAAGACGTTAAACTATTCAACATATTAAGGATAGGATATTATCAGTTAAAATACATGAAATCAATACCTCCTTATGCAGCCATAAACGTATGCGTTGAACTGGCAAAGACAAGCGTCCATCCCGGGGTTTCCGGTTTTGTAAATGCGGTTTTGCGTAACGTATCGCGAAGCAGGGAAACAAACGTAAAAATTCCCGATGGCGATAGAGTTGAACATTTAAGCATAAAATATTCCTATGAACCGTGGATGGTCGGATTTTTACAGAAAAACTATCCCGATGAAATGGAAAACATAATGAAAGCGGGCAATGAGAAACCACCGTTATTTTTAAAAGTAAATGATTTAAAAACAAACGCAGAAGAATTAATAAATGAATTAAAAAAGAGGGGGATAGAATCAGAACGGGTTCACAAAATAAACGGGGCATTGCTCGTGAAAAAAGGCAACGCTTTAAATACAGAATTGTTTGAAAAAGGATATTTTTACGTCCAGGACGTTTCTTCCCAGTGCATGGGTCTGTTGGTTGAAGCAAAAAAGGACGAAGCGATCATTGACGTCGGAAGCGCGCCTGGCGGAAAATGTGCTTTTTTTTCCATTTCAATGAAAAACAACGGACAGATAGTATCTATTGAATCAAAAAAAGAAAGAATAAAAATGATGGAACGGAATTTTTTGCGACTTGGAATAAATAACGTTCGCATACTGGAGCATGATGCCACGGTTGACATCCCGGAGTTTCACGACAAAGCAGACAAAATCGTTTTTGACGCTCCGTGCTCTGCCATGGGCGTCATACGAAGGCATCCGGAAAAAAAGTGGTGTTTAAACGAAAAAGAATTAAAAGAATTTCCCGAACTGCAGGCAAAGATTTTAAACACTGTAAAGAACTGGGTTAAAAAAGGCGGATTTATTTTTTATTCTACCTGCACGTTAAATCCCGGTGAAAACGAAAATTTGATTGAAAAATTTTTAAAGAAAAACGAAAATTTTAAAATAGAAGACATAAAAGAGATTGCTGCTTTTAAACTAACGCAGTTTAAAAGAGGCAGATTTTTCCAGTCGCTTCCAGGAAATGATTTAAACATGGACGGCTTTTTTATTGCTAAATTAAAAAGAATAAAATAATCTGCATTTCAAAAAACGCAAGGCACGTAAATTTGCGGTTTTGTATGAATTACAGGGGACACGGGCATTTCAAACGGTAAATTGATATATTTCATTTATTTTCTGACTACAAAAATTTTTCCCCGCAGTGCAACGGAAGAGTTTGGATTTTTAATTACAAAATAGTAAATGCCTTCTGAAACGGTTTTACCTTGCATATTTGTGCCGTCCCATTCACCCCGCAGCAAAGATACGTTTATGGATTTTACGAGTTCCCCTGATACGGTGTATATGAGTATGACGGAAGACGGCACTATGTTTTCAAATTTTATTTTTTGTTTGTCCGGGTTAAATGGGTTAGGGAAAGCAACCGGTCTGCCGAGCGGGAAGAAAGCAGCAGAAGAATAAACGGGCGGATGTTTTCCCCAAGGACCGTTTTCTACGTAATGTGCGTCGTTGTAATCTACGGCAGCATAATTTACAATCGGCTGTTTTTCAGGCGGGACGTTAACGATGGTTGCAATGAATTCTATCTGTATTATTTCACCGGGGTCAAAAATAAGCGGGTTTCCAGTGGCAGGGTCTTTTGATAAATCCCAGGATAATAACTGCCTGCCGTCAGGTAGAGTTGTTATGACGGGAGTTGCGGCGAAATTGCAGTATTTGAAAGAAATCTGTGCAGGTAGAGTATCCCATACGGAAACGTTTGAAACGGATATCGGAGTGTTATTGATAAGTTCAATTTTGTAGGTAATATCATTACCTTTTTTTGGATTATCGCCTGACACGTATAAATTGATAGAGATTTCAACAGGATTTGGGTAAGGAGTAGCAGTAATGGTGACGGTTGGAGTAGCGGTAAAAGAAGGAGTGGCAGAGGAAGAAGGAGTAAAAGAAGGTGTTGCAGTTCTTGTAGGAGTGGGAGAAGGAGTAATGGAAAAAGTAGAAGTAGAGGTAAAAGAGCGTGTAACGGTAGGAGTAGAGGAAGAAGTAAAAGTAGGAGTAGATGTGCGCGTGGAAGAAAGAGTAGGAGTAAAAGATGAAGTGCAGGTCCAGGTAGGTGTAGAAGTAGGAGTATTGGAAGACACGGTATCAGTAACGGTTAAAGTAGGAGTAAGAGTGCGTGTATTAGTAGAGGTAAAAGAGGGAGTAGAAGTGGAAGAGGAAGTAAAAGAAGGAGTATGAGTAAAAGTATTGGTGGAAGAAGGAGTATTAGTAGGAGTATTGGAAGAGACGGTATCGGTAACTGTAAGAGAAGAAGTTAAAGTGCGTGTAGGGGTAGGAGTAGAAGTAATGGAAGAAGTGGAAGAAAAAGTGTAAGTGGGAGTATGAGTGCGGGTGGAAGTAAAAGTTTCAAAAGGAGTAGAAGTAAAAGTAAAAGAAGGGGTGGCAGTGGAAGAAGAAGTAAAAGAGGGAGTAAAAGTAAAGGTTCTTGTAAAAGAAGGAGTGTTAGTAGGAGTATTTGAAGAAATGGTATCGGTAACGGTAAGAGAAGGAGTTAAAGTTCTGGAAGAAGTAGATGTAGAGGTGAAAGAGGAAGTAGGAGAAGAAGTTCTCGTAAAAGTAGGAGAAGGCGTAAAAGAAGGAGTCAGGGTCCTTGAAAAAGTAGGAGTAGGAGTGCGAGTAGGAGAAGGAGACGGAGACGGAGTATAGGAAGGAGAATTAGTCCTCGTAAAAGTAGGAGAAGGCGTAAAAGAAGGAGTCAGGGTTCTTGAAAAAGTAGGAGAAGGAGAAGGAGACGGAGTGTTGGAAGGAGAATTGGTCCTTGTGAAAGTAGGAGAAGGAGACGGAGTAAAAGTAGGGGTCCTCGTGTAAGTAGACGTTGGCGTGCGTGAATAAGAAGGTGAAGGCGTAGGCGTTCGCGACATTGTTGGCGTGCGCGTTGGCGTTCCTCCGGTGCAGTTAACAGTTATTGACGTCTGGCTTCCTACCGTATAAGTAACGCCCTGCGGCTGCACGTAAGCAATGTTTACAACGGGTCCGCATACTGAACCATTTGCCTGTGCAGTCCATGTATAAGTGAATCCCTGTCCCCGGGTAATCTGTGCGATTAATGGCCACTGGACTTCGTCGGGATTCGGCGTTGTATTTAAAGTTCCGCTGTTTGAAGCGCTTACAAAACTCAGACCATTTGGCAGTGGGTCACGGACGAATACGTTAAATGCCGTGTCAAGTTCTGTCCTCCAGTATGATACTGTCGTAATCCCGGCATTAGAACAACCTGAAACCACGCCGTTTGCAAGGCCTGCATAACCGGAAGATGCAGTCATATTTCCGGTTAAAAGCGGCGTTGGCGGCCAGTCAGTCGCAGTATGTGCTTTTACGAAGACGTATACGTTTGTGCCCTGCAATTCTATCCGGACGTCAACCAGAGAACCCGGAGCGCCCGGCACGTATGATGTCCCTGCCCCGCTTCTTGAATCAACGACTGTTCCCGCATCGTTAATAAGACGGACGCTTTCATTCCATGAATCGTCGGAAAAAGTCACATAAGAATTATTCCTGAATTTAATACCAAAACAACTATTGCTTGACAGGGAAAAGGTGGCATATATTATTCCATTTGTGCCGTGGGAATAATTATACGTCATCAAGGAGTTGGAACCGGCAGGAGATTTCGCAGTCCCGTTAAATGTCCAGTCAGCAGTGCCTGATGTCCTTGTCCATCCGGCAACAGTGCCTAATACATAAGTATTTGTTGACGAGTCAACAACGGTGCCGTTTAAATTAGTATAGGCAATGGTATAAGTTACGTTTTGTCCCGAGTTTACGGTTGATGCGGATGCGGTTTTTGTAACCGACGAAGGTGGCGGCGGCGGCGGCGGGACGTAAGAACACGTGATTGATACGGTCCAGTCATCTGCAACCGGTGATTCGTTTGTGCCGTATATGTAAGAGATGTTTTTTGCAGTTACCGTTGCCATAGGGCAGGTACCGTTTGCAGTTACCCAGTATGATACGGTTCCGCACTGGTTTACGAGCATGTTGCCCACGTTCCACGACAAACTTTGTCCGCTTCTTGTGCCGGTCGGTGACGAATTTATAAACCCACCAAACGAAACCTGGGTCGGCATTGAATCAATAAGGACTACGTTTGATACCTGTCTGCCGGGCTGCGGACCATTCCCGAATACACGTCTCCACGTATATCCGTCCCATTCTTCCACCAGGATGTTCGTTATCGGCGGTCTTGTGCCGTTGCATGAATCCTTGTTTATCGTTGTGACGTTAGTTGACGTGCCGTCTCCTTTTGTCCAGTCGGGTGAAATCGGATATGGTAACTGGTCGTCTCCATATCCTATCGTGGTATATGAACCGGTTGTGGGCAGTTTTGACCAGTCGTCATCCCAGTTTTGCGCTGGTTCTCCGTTTGCACGCAAACCGACTATAGTTACGAGCGGATTCTGAGTCCCCATTCCGGTTCCGGTTGAATAAATGCCGTCGGGATAATGTATGTTTGGCATGTTGTTGAAAAATTTCATAAGAAGATGCGTGGGCAGGGATACTGATTCATTGAAGCGGACAATCAATCGCTGGTTCCAGCATCCGTTGCCGTCACATCCCGGAACCAGGTCTTCCGTTGTCAGATTAACTCCGGTTGTTCCTTCTACAATGTATTGTTCAATGTTCCAGTCAGAACCATGGAAATCAGAATTTAAAAAATACGATACCCTGTAATTACCCCAGTCAATCCAAGGCTCTGCTGCCTGGTGCATTCCGCGTATGGTGATGCGCATGTTTCCTGCAACTGCCTGCGGATGCTGTGCAATGGAAAAAGTAACTCCAAATCTTCCGCCGTTTAACCATCCTGCCTGCGATGAGTTACAATAATTGATTGTATAAGTTATGGTGTCTCCCGGATTTGCCATTGTCCTGTTTGCGGTTTTTGTAATTGTAAGAGCGGCAGTTACTATGTCAACGCAGTTTCTTTTCATTATGTATGTGATTTCATTTGGCTCGTCAGACGAGCGCCAGCCGGTTCCGTTGCTCGTCCTTATGTCTGCCGTATTGCAATATCTGCCGTTTGCAGCATTGTTTTTGACTCGCACGACAAGGGTTATTCCCCCCATTGTTGCGGCAACGTTTTGATATTGTAATCCGGATACGGTAAATGGCCCCCATTCATAAACTCCGGTTGATGGATTTGAATTATACGGCGGGGTTGACGTAACGTAATCAAAAGCAGTGGGTATAGTGTCGCGGATGTAAACGTTACTCGCATTAACCGAGCCGTAATTCCTGTAATTTAACCAGTAAGTAATCGTATCTCCGGGGAATGCATAAGTTTTATTTACTGCCTTGTAAATTTTCATGTTTGCCTGCGGGTTCCAGTTGCACGGCTCGTTATAATTTCCTGACATTATAAGAAGTCCCAATACCCTGAAAAAACCGTGAAAATATCTTGGAACAGAAGTAAGATATCCATCGCCGGTTATTGCGGCATCCCATAAGGATAAAAGTTCTCTTGTCCAGTCGCCCATTTGTTCATAATTCTGTCTCACTATAATTGCAGGAGATAAAGCACCAAAAGTGGTCACGATATGCCACAGGTCCCGCGAAGTGCCGTTCATATAAAAAAGTGCAGGCATTCCTGCTGCACCGTCAAAAGTCAGGTTATAAGAGCCCCATTGGATGCACGGGACGTTGTTGTCCAAAAAAGCCGCCATTTTCATTGCTCCCGTGTATTCGTAAGTGTTGGCGCCTGCAACCGGCTGATGCGTCGCAGGGTTCCACGTTTGCGTTGGATTGCCGTAAAGAACGTAATCAAGAAAATTCCTCCATGGTGCGCGCAGGTCCTCAGCATAAGTGCCGTCATTCTGGAATGTCGCTGTTGTGCCGCTTACTGCATACCTGCCTGCTATGGGAAACGTTTGTGAATTTAACTGTCCCTGGAGCCATGCAATTGATGCAGCAGCCCGTTTTAACTGGTTTATGTTCCAGCCCCCGTCGTTTGTTAAATCCCTCGCATCTCCGTTTTGTTGCAGGACACAGGCAAAAGCGTTCCAGTAGGCAGGGCCTGTGTAGTCATAAAATACAGAAGCAGGACCACCACCAAAAGGATATAACGGACAATATGGGGACGCCCCCGGACAATTTGCCCAGTTTGTAACTTCTCCCCAGGAATCACCTGATTTTGGATAACCGTCAAAACCAACTCCGCTTGTGATGCGTGAATTGTCGGTGCAGGTCATTGGCCCGCAGAATTTTTCTACGAGTGAACGCACCATATCGAGAGCAAACTGTTTGTATTGTATTGCAGGTCTGCCTGCTGTATTTGTTGGACCTGTGCCGCCGGTTGCATAATATCCCGAATTATCACCCCATTGTTTCCATGCAATGATTGCTGCCATTGCAACGTCTATGTCGCCGTCGGTTGCGGAATTTGAACAGGCACCGGTATCCCATTTTACCGAGTGATATGCATAAGTATATGAAGGACAGCATACAGTGCCGTTTGAATATCTTGGTGCCCTGTTAAACCAGCAGTTCTCATTCATGAAAAACCACATTCCGTCAAATGCCTGTTTGTCTGCCATGAGTGCGGCAGCAAGCAGCGCATAACCCCAGTTTTCGGAAACGTCCATGTTATCGCCGCTGCCGCCAATCGGATGGACAAGCTGGATGGTTGCATTTCCGCCGGTCGCATTCTGATAAGTTATTGAGCCCTCATACGTCCACCTGTTTGTATAGATTTTCCATGCATCCCTTATCCATCTTTCAAGTTCTGCATGGGATATTCCATCCGGCTGGAACAAAACGCTTGCAATCGTGTATAAATCTGCCTGGGCTCCGGCAGGATACGTTTCAAAAAACTGCGGGAATGGCATTGTGGGATTCCCTGAGTTGATGTTCGTCGTTATTGCAGAATGTGAGTTTATTATGAGAACGCATACAAAAAGTAATACAAAAAAAATTTTTTTCATGTCTTATTTCCTGACTACAAATATTTTTCCCCGCAGTGCAACGGAAGAGTTTGGATTTTTGATTACAAAGTAGTAAATGCCTTCTGAAACGGTTTTACCCTGCATGTTTGTGCCGTCCCATTCACCCCGCAGCAAAGACACGTTTATGGATTTTACGAGTTCCCCTGATACGGTGTATATGAGTATGACGGAAGACGGCACTATGTTTTCAAATTTTATTTTTTGTTTGTCCGGGTTAAACGGGTTAGGGAAAGCAACCGGTCTGCCGAGCGGGAAGAAAGCAGCAGAAGAATAAACGGGCGGATGTTTCCCAAAAGGACCGTTTTCTACGTAATGAGTATCGTTGTAATCTACGGCAGCATAATTTACAATCGGCTGTTTTTCCAGCGGGACGTCAACGATGGTTGCAATGAATTCTATCTGTATTATTTCACCGGGGTCAAAAATAAGCGGGTTTCCAGTGGCAGGGTCTTTTGATAAATCCCAGGATAATAACTGCCTGCCGTCAGGTAGAGTTGTTATGACGGGAGTTGCGGCGAAATTGCAGTATTTGAAAGAAATCTGTGCAGGTAGAGTATCCCATACGGAAACGTTTGAAACGGATATCGGAGTGTTATTGATAAGTTCAATTTTGTAGGTAATATCATTACCTTTTTTTGGATTATCGCCTGACACGTATAAATTGATAGAGATTTCAACAGGATTTGGGTAAGGAGTAGCAGTAATGGTGACGGTTGGAGTAGCGGTAAAAGAAGGAGTGGCAGAGGAAGAAGGAGTAAAAGAAGGTGTTGCAGTTCTTGTAGGAGTGGGAGAAGGAGTAATGGAAAAAGTAGAAGTAGAGGTAAAAGAGCGTGTAACGGTAGGAGTAGAGGAAGAAGTAAAAGTAGGAGTAGATGTGCGTGTGGAAGAAGGAGTAGGAGTAAAAGATGAAGTGCAGGTCCAGGTAGGTGTAGAAGTAGGAGTATTGGAAGACACGGTATCAGTAACGGTTAAAGAAGGAGTAAGAGTGCGTGTAGAAGAAGGAGTGGGAGAGAAAGTAAAAGAAGGGGTAAGAGTGCGTGTATTTGTAGCGGTAAAAGAGGAAGTAGAAGTGGGAGAGGAAGTAAAAGAAGGAGTATGAGTAAAAGTATTGGTGAAAGAAGGAGTATTAGTAGGAGTATTGGAAGATATGGTGTCGGTAACTGTAAGAGAAGAAGTTAAAGTGCGTGTAGGGGTAGGAGTAGAAGTAATGGAAGAAGTGGAAGAAAAAGTGTAAGTGGGAGTATGAGTGCGGGTGGAAGTAAAAGTAAAAGTTTCAAAAGGAGTAGAAGTAAAAGTAAAAGAAGGTGTGGCAGTGGAAGAAGAAGTAAAAGAAGGAGTAAAAGTAAAGGTTCTTGTAAAAGAAGGAGTATTAGTAGGAGTATTTGAAGAAATGGTATCGGTAACGGTAAGGGAAGGAGTTAAAGTCCGGGAAGAAGTAGGTGTAGAGGTGAAAGAGGAAGTAGGAGAAGAAGTTCTCGTAAAAGTAGGAGAAGGCGTAAAAGACGGAGTTAGTGTTCTTGAAAAAGTAGGAGTAGGAGTGCGAGTAGGAGAAGGAGACGGAGTGTTGGAAGGAGAATTAGTCCTCGTAAAAGTAGGAGAAGGCGTAAAAGAAGGAGTCAGGGTTCTTGAAAAAGTAGGAGTAGGAGTGCGAGTAGGAGAAGGAGACGGAGTGTTGGAAGGAGAATTAGTTCTCGTAAAAGTAGGAGAAGGCGTAAAAGACGGAGTAGGAGTTCTTGAAAAAGTAGGAGTAGGAGTGCGAGTAGGAGAAGATGAAGGTGATGGTGATGGAGTTCTTGAATATGTAGGTGTTGGCGTAGGTGAAGGAGAAGGTGTATTAGTAGGTGTGCGTGTAGGTGTAGATGGTGTTGCCCCGCAATTTAAAGTTACAGTTGCATCATCAGATACAGGGGCTTCGGTAGTTCCCTGGACCCATGCTATGTTTCTTAAATTCTGTGTCCCAGAGCAACTCTGTGTTGTTACCCAGTATTGTATTTTACCGGTCTGGTTGATCTGCATGTTACCGACGTTGCATTGTATGGTCCTGTTTCCGGCTGTGTATGAGCATGAGCCGGCAGTTGTAATAAATCCGCCCCAGTTAAGGTAATTTGGCAATGAATCAGTTACAACCACGCCAGTTACTTCTCTGCCTGGCATCGGACCATTACCAAATACACGCCTCCAGGTATAACCATCCCATTCTTCTACCAGTATATTTGTAATTCTTGTTGATGTGGTTTCGCATGCATGCCTGTTTACCCTGCTTACAACAACACCGGGAGTTGATGGATTGCCGTCAGTCCAGTCAGGTGATATTGGATACATCATTTTATCCGGACCTGAGACAACAACAGCAGCCGTTTGCTGGGACCAGTCATCTGTCCAGTTCTGTGGCTGATAATTTGCAGTAACCCTGATTTCATATAAGAAAGGAGTTGTAGCAGTTCCGAGATGTATCCTGCTCATCATCCCATTGTAGTTATATAAATGATGAGTAGGTGCAGAAGGAAGTGATGATGAGCGTATCATAATTCTCTGGTTCCAGTATTTGCCGGACGTTGAATCATAACATGCAGTTGGTGAGCATGCAGCATAATCTTCAGTAGTTATGGATAAAGTTCCGTTAAATGGTTGCATCTGGTTGGTAATTAACTGCCACTGGCTGCCATGATATTCTGAATTTAAAAAATAAGATATTCTGTAATTGCCCCAGTCAATTACCGGCTCTGCTGCTTCATGGTGTCCTGCTATGTCAAGGTATAATTCCGTAGTAGCAGTTCCTGGCACCTTCTGGACGCCGCCTGCGAAATTAACGCCATAGTGTCCGCCTTCTATCCAGCCGGCAGAAGATGAATTGCCAAAATCAATAGTATATGTAATGGTTTGACCTGAAGCAACTGTTGTGGGACTGGCAGTTTTTGTGATTGTCAGTGCAGCAGCAACTATGTCAACGCAGTTTGTTTTGTAAATCGTGGTTATTTCATTTGCTTCATCAGATGTTGTCCAGCCTGTGCCATTACTTGCCCTGATATCTGCAGTATTGCAGTATTTCCCCTGTGCCGCATTATCCCTGACACGCACAACAAGAGTAATCCCCCCCATTGTTGCATTATAATTCTGGTCGTGCAGTCCGGTAACAGTGCCGATGTTCCATTCATAAACGTTCGTTGACGGATTTGAAGAATATGCAGGAGTTGATGAAACATACTGGAAAGCAGCAGGCAGAGTATCCCTGATATAAACGCCGGTTGCATCAACTGAACCAAAATTCCTGTAATTTAACCAGTATGTAAGCGTTTGACCGGGAAACGTGTAGGTCTTATTAACTGCTTTATATATTTTCATGTTTGCTTTTGGAGTCCAGTTACATGGGCTCGGATGATTGCCTGTTAAAGTCAGCAAACTTAACACCCTGAAAAATCCGTGGAAATATTTAGGAACAGATGTCAGATAATTATCTCCTGGTGTGTCAACATCCCATTCAATTAATGATTCTCGTAACCACTGCCCCATTAAGTCAAAATTTTGTGATGCAACAACAGCACCTGCAGATGAGCCAAAAGTTTTTATCTGGTGAAAAGTCCAGAAAGGTGAGCCGTCAAGATTAAACTCCGTGATTGAAGGCGACCCGCGGTAGGTAATAGGTGAAGAACCATAAGAAATACATCCATAAACACCTGCTGCCTGCGGGTCATTTAAATAATTTGCAAGTTTTATTGCAGCATCTCTTTCATAAGTATTACTTCCTGCAACTACCTGATGGGTTGTGGGGTTCCATGTAGTTGTCGGATTGCCATACCATAGATAATCAAGTGCATGTCTCCATGGCGCACGGAAATCTTCACCACTAGGATTTGCATTTGCAAAAGTAGCAGTCGTGCCGTTTACGGAATATTTTCCTGCATAAGTTGTTCTGTGCGATGATGCAGCAAGCTGTCCCTGCACCCAGTTCATTGCTGCTGCTGCTTTCTGGAATTGCGTTATGTTCCAGCCCGTGTCGCGGAAGTCGCCGTTTGCCTGCAGCGTTTCTGCAAAACACCTGAAATAAAACGGTGCTGAATAATCATACCATGTTTCCTGTGGCCCGCCAAATTCAGGCCTGTCGCCGGCAGGATAACCGCCGCTTACAGCCCAGTTCGTCACTTCTCCCCAGGTATTGCCGGCTTTCATATATCCATCGTATCCAATGTCTCCGGAAGTGTATCTGCCGTCACCCGTAACTGTTCCTTCCTGTTTTTCAACTAAAAATCTCATCATATCAAGGGCCATGTCCTTGTATCTTATTGGTTGACCATCCCATCTTGTATAACCGGTATTGTCGCCCCATTGTTTCCATGCAATCAATGCGGCAAGTGCAATGTCCACGTCGCCATCAGTTGCTGCATCTGCACCCGGACCGTTCCAACCTGGAGCATGTACTCCATATTGATAGCCAGGCGAACAAATCGTTCCATTGCTATATCTTGCAACACCATTAAACCAGCAATTATCATTTAAATAAAACCATAAACCGTCAAAAGTTGTCTTGTCGCCCATAAGTGCTGCAGCAAGCAAAGCATAGCCATGTCCTTCGGAACATAATGGTTCAGATTCAAATCTTATTCCCTGGACCCCGCGGATTGTGCCGCCAGCGTAATTTGCCCTGTTCATCATTATCTGGTAAGCATCACGTATGTATTTTTCCAGTTCAGCATGAGATACACCGTCAGGCAAATGTGCCCAGTCGGCGATTGAGTAAAGTGTCGTCTGTCCTCCGGCAGGGTAGTTTATGAACTGCGGGAAAGGCATTGTAGGGTTGCCTGAGTTTATGTTTACTGTTATTGCACCATATACGCTGCCAAACATAAACAGAAATATAACATAAATAAAAGGTATTAATTTTTTTCTCACAACCCTAACCTTCCTTTAATAAAATGTTTAAATATTTAAAGACACCTGTAACCTTCTATTTTTCATACTATAAAATATTGTTCTATATTGCTCTCTTTTTAATTATATCAACAAATTCATAATAAGTCAAATTTTAATTATAGCGTTTAAACTATAATTTAGACAATGAAAATTTCAAAAAGTTTCGGTTATTTTATAGCTATTAAATCGGTTTAAATATACGTTTTTCTATAAAATTAAAACATATATTTTAATAACTAAATAGAAAACATTTTTGCAGGAAAGCAGTTGATATAATACTATTTTTTCTTATGTAAAATTATTATCTGTTGTATATGTGAATTAACGGTTTTATTGTTTTCGTCTTTTACTATTACGACGACCCAATAAATACCGTTTGCAAAATTTTTATTGTCAAATCATATATAAATATATATAATTAAAAAAGGAGGAAATTATGACCACTATTGAAAAACAGGAAAAAATCAGATAGATAAAAGAAATGGCCGATTTCCTTAAAACAAAATTTGACATAGAAAAAATTATATTATTTGGTTCTTATGCTTATGGCGAACCTGTGAATGACAGCGACGTTGATTTATTTATTGTAATTAAAACCGATTTAAAACCCGTTAAACAGGCGGTTTTAATAAAAAAAGAATTAAATGAAAAATTTGGAATAAAATTTCCCATGGACATCATTGTCAGAACGCCGGAATTTGTGCAAAAAAGGCAGAATGAAGATTTTTTTTAAAAAAATTTTAAATAATGGAATATATCTATGAAGGAATTAACCTGTAAATGGATAAATAAAGCAGAAGAGGATTATATTATTGCAATTCGTGAATCCAGGACCGAACCGGTTATTTATAATGCTGTCTGTTTTCACTGTCAGCAATCAGTTGAAAAATATCTTAAAGCATATTTACAGGAAATGAACATTGAGTTTGAAAAGACGCATGACATCGGATTTTTGTATGAGAAGGCAAAAGATAAATTAAATGAGTTGTCGGATTGTAAGGAAGATTTTGATGAATTATCACTGTGGGCGGTTGAAATAAGATACCCTGGAATATCTGCGGAAAAAGAAGATGCAAAAAAAAATCGCTTAATACAATGATAAAGGCATGGGAAACCATAAAGCGAATTCTGAAATTAAAATGATACAATCCTTTTGATGAAAAAAACAAAAACTTTAATTTTTTTCAGTTTGTATTTTCTCCTGGTTTTCTTTTTTATTCTTGTTAAAATGCCGGTTACGTTTGTTGCCGACGACTCGCCTGAAACGATTACGTGCTTTCAGAAACTTTACATACAGCACCCGCCGGGTTATCCGCTTGACACTATGATTGGGAAAATATTTTCCATGTTTCCTGCCGGGAACCCGATGATGAAAGGCAATCTCACGTCGTGTTTTTTTCACGTTCTCGCATCAATGATTTTGTTTTTGATCGTTTTAAAAATATTCAGAGATGAAAAAGACAAATTCATCGTCCGCATGACGGGCGTTTTTGCGGTAATTTTTTATCTTTTTTCAAACACTGCTTTTTTTCAGGCAATCTCTGCAAAGGGGAGCATCTATGCGCTGCATTCATTTCTGACCGCCGTGATGTTTTTTTCTCTGCTGCAGATAAACAGGAAACCGGGATATCTGTATCTGACCGTGTTTTCTTTTGCACTGTCGCTTACAAACCACTGGCCAAGTGCTGTCGTGATGCTGCCCGGGATAATTTTTTATCTGTATGCAGCGGGCATAAAACTTGACAAAAGAAACGTATTTTATTCTGTTTTATTTTTTATCCTCGGACTTACTCCTTTTTTGTTTCTATTTATCAGAAGTCATACGAACCCTGACGTGCTCTGGCCGGTTAAAAACTTCGGCGATTTTTTATGGATGTTCGGCAGGAAACAATATGCATCAATAGATACGGCTCATACCATAAATGATGCCGTAAAATTTTTCAAATATCTGTTTTTTGACGTTCTGCCCGTTCAACATCCTTTTTATCTTGCATTTTTGTTTCTGCCCGGCATCGTATTTTTATACAAACGTAACAAAATTTTCTGTCTTTCGTCGCTGTTGGTCGTTGTATGCATGCTCCTCGGCATTGCATCCGTTAACGTCATGAGAGAAAAAATGGAATGGGTAGTAAAGCCATACCTTACATTTATTTTCATGTTTGTTGCAATTTTTATTTCATCTGTTTTTTTTAGGATATGCAAGGTCATTAAAAATCCAAATATTAATAAAATTGTATCAGGCTTGTTATTCGTTTTTTTGTCAGTTTCTTTGTATAAAAATTGTCCTGATTACTCAAAATATTATCTTGCCTATGATTACGTGCAAAACGTATTTAAGACACTCCCTGAAAAAAGCGTTTTCCTGGCAGAAGGTGATTTAAACGTATCCGGCGGAATGTATGCAACGAACGTTGAAAAGAAAAACGTCGTGCTTGTTATCCCGTCGCTTTTAAACCATAAATGGTACAGGGATACCCTCCGTAAAGGACTAAACATAGAAAACGAATTTAAGAATTACAAAACCTGCATTAAAAATCTTGTTCTGTTAAACGGCGGCAAAAAAATATATTTTTCAAATACGTTTACGAGAAACTGGATTGATTTTAATTTCATCCAGAGAGGCATCGTAAATGAGATACTGAAAGAAAAAACCGATAAAATTTACAATCATTATGCGGATTTCCTGGTTTATAGTTACAGGGGTGCTTTTGACGATGTTTCATACGATGAGGCAACCAGAACTTTTGTCCTTGATAATTTTGGCAGGTCCTGGTTTAACGCAGGCAGAATTTTTGAAGACCGTAACGAAAATATGAATGCACTGTATTATTTTACGAGGGCTTTTAATTTTTATAAGGACGACGTCCTTGCCTATAAAATCGGGTTGTATTATTTTGACATGGAAGAAATGGAAAAATGTCTTTATTATTTTAAGGAAGCAGTAAAGATAAACAAAAAAAATCTTTCTGCGTATAAAGGGCTGGTAGCGGTCGGGGCCGTTAAAAACGATTATAACCTTATGAGAAAATATGCAAAAGAAATCCTGAAATACGACAAAAACAATTATGATGCAATAAAACTTTTAAATGAGATAGGAAGATAAAAAATTTTTTTCATCTGATACGCATACTTTTAAACAGCAGGTTGCCCGTTATGGAAAAAACGAAAATATTGCAGGTTGCTCGTTGGTGATTGAAAGCAATTGCGTTTTCTTATTCGTCATTTTCCGGGTAATCGGAAATTCAGCCGTCATTTTTTATCAGCCGTTGTTAGCATCCGCCGTCACATTAATTTTTATGGTAAAAAATTTTTGTTGTGATATAATTTCCAGAATTTAATCTGTATTATGAATTATAAGAATGAAAAACTGATTTTTACTTTTTAAGGAGGAAAAATGGAAATAAAAGAAGGTTTATTTACATCAGAGTCGGTTACGGCAGGACATCCGGATAAAATAGCAGACCAGATATCAGATGCAGTTCTGGATGCAGTTTATTCGCAGGACCCCTATGGAAGGGTTGCATGCGAGACGTTACTTGCAAAAGAACTCGTGGTTGTTGCAGGAGAAATTACGACAGATGCCAAAGTGGATTATGAAAAAATCGTGCGCGAAACTCTTCGTGAGATAGGATATACGACTCCTGAAAGCGGAATAGGCGCAGATACGTGTAAAATTGTTGTTTCCGTATCAAAACAGTCACCGGACATAGCAATGGGGGTTGATGAAAAAGGAGGCAAGGAGCAGGGAGCAGGCGACCAGGGTATGATGTTTGGTTATGCAACGAATGAGACAGAGGAATTGATGCCCCTTCCTATAATCCTGTCACATCGTCTGGTAATGAAATTACAGGAAATCAGGGAAAATAAAGTAGTTCCTTATTTAAGGCCGGACGGGAAATCCCAGGTTTCCGTGGAATATAAAAACGGTAAGCCGGTAAAAATTACATCAGTCGTGGTATCAACGCAGCATAAACCCGGCGTTGACATTTCAAAAATAAGGGAAGACGTAATAAAGCACGTGGTAAACAAGGTAATACCAAAAAAGTTAATGAGTAAAGACATAAAAATATTCGTAAATCCTACGGGAAGTTTCGTAGTAGGCGGACCGCTTGGAGATACCGGCGTGACTGGCCGGAAAATCATCGTTGATACTTATGGCGGCATGGGAAGACATGGCGGCGGTGCATTCTCCGGAAAGGACCCTTCAAAAGTTGACAGGTCTGCATCCTATATGGCAAGATACGTTGCAAAAAATTTAGTTGCAGCAGGACTTACAAGAAAATGTGAAGTCCAGATATCCTATGCAATAGGCATAGCAGAACCAATTTCAATAATGGTTAATACCTTTGGAACCGGAAAGTTAAAAGATAAAATAATTGCGGACATAATAAAGCAGAATTTTAACCTGAAACCAAAGGCAATAATAGAAACGTTAAATTTAAGAAGGCCTATATTCAAAAAAACTGCTGCATACGGGCACTTTGGAAGACAGGATAATGATTTTACCTGGGAACGGACTGACAGGGTGAAGGATCTGAAAAAGGCAGCTGCAAAATATTTAAAATAACAAATGCTCGTCAGAAATGTAATCAGGTATTTAAAAAGGAGACATAAATGAAACCTTATGACGTTAAAAACGTAAAACTGGCACCTTATGGAATGAAAAGAATAGAATGGGCACAAAAATCAATGCCGGTTCTGGGTTTGATAAGAGACAGGTTTAAAAAAGAACAACCGCTGAAAGGCCAGACCCTCGTTGCCTGCCTGCACATAACGACTGAAACTGCAAATCTGTTATGGACTTTAAAGGAAGGCGGTGCAAAGGTCATTGGCTGTGCTTCAAATCCTTTATCCACGCAGGACGACGTTGCTGCCGCTCTTGTGAAATATTTTAAAATTCCGGTTTATGCGATAAAAGGCGAATCAAACAAAGTTTATTATTCCCACATCATATCTGCTTTATCCCATAAACCAACCATGACGATGGATGACGGTGCAGATACGGTTTCAGTGATACACAAGACGCACAGACATTTGATTCCCGGTATTATAGGAGGGACGGAAGAGACGACAACAGGCGTAATACGTTTAAAGGCCATGGAAAAAGACGGCGTTCTCGCGTATCCCATAATAGCCGTAAACGATGCAATGACGAAACATTTTTTTGACAACCGTTATGGAACCGGACAATCCACTATTGACGGGATAGTAAGGGCAACGAACCTTCTCATAGCAGGACTAAACGTAGTCATTGCAGGTTATGGCTGGTGCGGAAAAGGGACGGCAATGAGAGCAAAAGGCATGGGAGCAAACGTCATAATAACTGAAGTCGACCCTGTAAAGGCAATTGAAGCGAGAATGGACGGCTTTAACGTCATGCCTATGTCAGAGGCAGCGTCTATAGGCGATATTTTTATCACGGTTACCGGCGACATTAACGTTATAAGAATGGAACATTTCAGAAAAATGAAGGACGGCGTCGTCGTATGCAACTCAGGACATTTCAATGTTGAAATTGATTTACCGGCGCTTACAAAAGCATCAATTGCAAGAAGAAAGTTAAGGGAATTTGTAGAAGAGTTTACCTTAAAAAACGGGAAAAAAATAAATATCATTGCAGACGGCCGTCTTGTAAATTTATCAGCAGCAGAGGGACATCCTGCGTCCGTCATGGACATGAGTTTTGCAAATCAGGCGTTAAGTGCAGAATACATGGTCAAGATGGGAAAAAAACTTGAAAAAAAAGTTTACGTAATTCCGGAAGAGATAGACAGAAACATTGCAGAGATGAAACTAAAATCGCTCGGGGTTAGCATAGATAAATTGACTCCTGAACAGGAAAAATATCTGAAATCATGGGAGTCCGGAACATAAAAAATGGAGGCGGCGAGCGGATTCGAACCGCTGGATAAAGGTTTTGCAGACCTCTGCCTTACCACTTGGCTACGCCGCCATAATGGATAGGGGTTAATTATATTAAGAACTTTTCTGTTTTGCAAGAAAATATTTTAAAATGAAAAAAATAAATTTTAAATGTAAAAAGTGCGGAAATTGCTGCAAAAGGGGATTTGTATTCATAAAAAAAGACGAAATTAAAAACCTGTCATTTTTTTTTGAAATAAGCATGAAAGAATTCATAAAGAAATATACTGAAAATGTAATATGGCTCGGAAGGGTATTAAAGTTCAGGGACGATGGTTGCATTTTTTTAAATAAGGATAACGAGTGCATTATATATGAAAAAAGGCCGTTGCAATGCAGGACTTTTCCCCGCTGGGAATGGATAATGAAAAAAGACAACTGGCAGGATGAAATAAAGGAATTTTGCAACGGAGTTAAATAAAGATATTGCGGGTTGCAGATTGCCCGTTAGCGATTGAATACAATTATGTTTTTTTTTATTCGTCATTCCCGAACAATCGGAAATCCGGTCGTTGTTTTTAAATTATCCGTCATCATTTACAATTCGTAAATTCATAACCTCAACGTTCAATAACTTTCTATTTTATAATTCAAAATAAAAAAGATAAAGCAGGAAGGGTCATTGTAAGGATTTCTTGTTTTATGGCGACGAATTTTTTCCCCCTTTGAAAAAGGGGGATAAAGGGGGATTTGAAGGAATAAAATCTCCCCTGCCCCCTCTTTTCCAAAGAGGGGAAATTACTTGTCTTATTATCCCCCTTAGAAAAAGTGGGACAAAGGGGGATTTAAAAGGATAAAATCTCCCCTGGCCCCTCTTTTCCAAAGAGGGGAAATTGTCTTCTTCTTATCCCCCTTAGAAAAAGGGGGAAAGAGGGGGATTTGTTTGAAATAAAATCTCCCCTGACCCCTCTTTTCCAAAGAGGGGAATTTTTTTATCCCCCTTTAGTAATACACGTCGCAAGGTAAGATAACGAAATTGTAGAGACACAGCTTGCTGTGTCTCAAAGATAAGCAAGGCGGATATTCAAACGGTGTGCCACGCGACCATCGCAGGATAAACCGCTGTTTTGTTTTCATAACCATTTGCGAAATATTACACGGTTTGCCTTGCATTCAGAGACAGAGCAAGCTCTGTCTCTACATGTTAAAAACTTTATTTCTTTATCCCCCTTTGAAAAAGGGGGATGAAAGGGGGATTTAAAAGGATAAAATCTCCCCTGACCCCTCTTTTTCAAAGAGGGGAAATTACTTGTCTTATTATCCCCCTTAGAAAAAGTGGGACAAAGGGGGATTTAAAAGGATAAAATCTCCCCTAACCCCTCTTTTCCAAAGAGGGGAAATTACTTGTCTTATTATCCCCCTTAGAAAAAGTGGGACAAAGGGGGATTTAAAAGGATAAAATCTCCCCTGGCCCCTCTTTTCCAAAGAGGGGAAATTACTTGTCTTATTATCCCCCTTAGAAAAAGGGGGATGAAGGGGGATTTAAAAGGATAAAATCTCCCCTGGCCCCTCTTTTCCAAAGAGGGGAAATTGTCTTCTTCTTATCCCCCTTAGAAAAAGTGGGACAAAGGGGGATTTAAAAGGATAAAATCTCCCCTAACCCCTCTTTTCCAAAGAGGGGAAATTACTTGTCTTATTATCCCCCTTAGAAAAAGTGGGACAAAGGGGGATTTAAAAGGATAAAATCTCCCCTAACCCCTCTTTTCCAAAGAGGGGAAATTGTCTTCTTCTTATCCCCCTTAGAAAAAGGGGGATGAAGGGGGATTTAAAAGGATAAAATCTCCCCTGGCCCCTCTTTTCCAAAGAGGGGAAATTGAAAGAATAAAATCTCCCCTAACCCCTCTTTTCCAAAGAGGGGAATTTTTTTCCCCCTTAGAAAAAGGGGGATGAAGGGGGATTTAAAAGGATAAAATCTCCCCTGGCCCCTTTTTTCCAAAGAGGGGAAATTACTTGTCTTATTATCCCCCTTAGAAAAAGGGGGTGAAGGGGGATTTAAAAGAATAAAATCTTCCCTGGCCCCTCTTTTCCAAAGAGGGGAATTTTTTTCCCCCTTAGAAAAAGGGGGATGAAGGGGGATTTAAAAGGATAAAATCTCCCCTGGCCCCTCTTTTCCAAAGAGGGGAAATTACTTGTCTTATTATCCCCCTTAGAAAAAGGGGGTGAAGGGGGATTTAAAAGGATAAAATCTCCCCTAACCCCTCTTTTCCAAAGAGGGGAATTTTTTTCCCCCTTAGAAAAAGGGGGATAAAGGGGGATTTAAAAGAATAAATCTCCCCTGGCCCCTCTTTTCCAAAGAGGGGAAATTACTTGTCTTATTATCCCCCTTAGAAAAAGGGGGTGAAGGGGGATTTAAAAGGATAAAATCTCCCCTGGCCCCTCTTTTCCAAAGAGGGGAAATTGAAAGAATAAAATCTCCCCTAACCCCTCTTTTCCAAAGAGGGGAAATTACTTGTCTTATTATCCCCCTTAGAAAAAGTGGGACAAAGGGGGATTTAAAAGGATAAAATCTCCCCTGGCCCCTCTTTTCCAAAGAGGGGAAATGTTTTTTATCCCCGTAAAAAAGGGGGATTTGATAATGTATTTCTGTAAGTCATCCCGGAAAAATCGGGAATACAGTTTTTGTTTTTAATGGAACAAAATTCCTGCCTATTGTAGTTTGTCTTTGTAAGGCATCAAACTTTACCCCGCGACATTTTTATTTGTCACCTGCGCCTGATAGATGCCTGTCATGCAAACCAGTTTTTTATTTTTTCATAAACCTCATCGGGAGTAATGACGTTCATGCATTTATGTCCTTTTTTGGGGGGACACGTCTCCAGTTCACAGTTACCGCAGTCAACAGGAGTGGAAACGGCAATAAAATTTTCTTCCTGCACTTTTGGTTTCCATCTTAAATAATTGGAAACGTCACCGTAAATTATACACGTTTTTTTGCCTGAATATGCCGCAAAATATTGCGGACCTGAATCGCATCCGACGTAAATTTCGCATTTTTTGATTAATTCAACTGTAGAAGGCAACGAAAAAATTCCGATACAATTTATTGTATAATCATTCCATTCAAATTCATTTTCGTATTTTCTCTCCTGGTGAGAACCGATAACAAAAAATTTTACGTTTTTACTATTCCGGGCAATTTTTTTCATCAATGAAGAAAAATTATGAAAACCCCATAATTTTGACTGCGTTCCTACAAAAGGATGAATTACGACTTTCTTTGTAAAAGATGAAACATTTTTATCTGCTAAAAATTTCTCAATTTCAATTGAATTTTCAACGTCGGTCATAAAATCCATGGTAAGTATGTCCCCTGCTTTTTCGGAAATTAAGTTAAGATTTTTATCTATTTCATGCATGTCTCTCACATATTTTTTTTTGTCGGTTAACAAAAAAGAACCGCCTGTGCAACCGTAACCGTAAATCCGCTGCGCCCCGCATAAAAACGAAAAAACAATGTTCCTGAAATCCCCCCGTAAATCAAAGGCAACGTCAATTTTTTCTTTTTTTAAGTTTTTAATCAGATTTAAAGTTTCTCCTGCTTTTATTTTTTTTCCTTGATAAAACCAGGAATTTTCCATCACGTATGTTTTATTGACGTTTTTATTGTTTTTAAGAAGGACGGCAGTTTCTTTTGCAACAAGAGCATAAATTTCAGACGAAGGATATTTGTTTTTTAATGCTTCAAAAAAAGGAAACGTCTGTATTACGTCCCCCATCTGGTCCAGACGTATGACGAGTATTTTTTTGATTTCGGATTTTTCCGTTTTTTTAAAAATTTTAACGGGATAAAAAAATATTGTTCCCAAAACGTCAATGACCAGTATAAACATACTTTTCCATTTATTTTTGAATACGTATCCGAACATTGATGCATCCTTATTATTTAATAGAAGTTTAATGAAATTTTTGTTATTATACTTACATAAAATTAACATTTCAATGATTATTTAATTCCGGGTGCATAAAAGCCGAAAAAAACAGGCGAATAAAAAACAATAAAAATGAATGAAAATAACGTAAAAAAGGTATTAATAATTAAACTTTGCTGTCTTGGAGACGTAATACAGGTAACCCCTGCATTAAAAAACCTTAAAAACTCAGGCTGTGAAATTCATTATTTATGCGCCGGTTTTGTAAAACCCCTGCTTGAGTTAGTCCCTTTTATTGATAAAATTTTTACGATAAATTTTAAAAATGTTTTTGACGTTTTTAAGACCTTATCAGCGTTAAACCGGGAAAATTACGACCTTGTGATAAATTTTCACAGGGATTTAAAATCTTTTATTTTTGCTTTTTTCGTCAGGTCAAAGACAAAGGCAGGTTTTGAATGGGGCAAAAGCAGATTTTTTCTTTCAAAGTCGTTTAAATTTGACCCAAAGATTCACGAATCAGAAAGGTATCTGTCGGTAATCAGAGGACTCGGATTTGATGTAACCGACAAATTTACGCACATAAACGTCCCTGATAAACCAAAAGAACGGATTGAAATTACCGGAGAAAAAAAGGCGGGTATTTTTCCCGGCGGCGGGGAAAATCCCGGCACAGTAATGTATACCAAAAGATGGCCGATTGAAAATTTCGTTGAACTTTCCGTAATGCTTATAAAGGATGGTTTTACGGTTTACGCATTTGGCGGCGCAATGGATAAGCCCTTAATTGACAAATTAAGGGAAAAAGTTCCGGAAATAAGAAACGCCGTAACGGCAGGCATTCAGGATTTTGTTTATTACGTTTCAAAAATGGACGTTTTTGTCGCGCCTGATACAGGTCCTCTTCACATTGCAGCAGCAACGGGCATAAAAACAATAGGGCTTTTTGGACCGTCCTCGCCTGAACTCGTTGCTCCGTCAAACGGAAATTCAGTTTACATAAAAGGTGAGTGTAACTGCAGCCCCTGTTACGTCCCGGAGACGGTTCATAAAAAAGAATTTTTAAAATGCAGGGATAACGTCTGCATGAAAACTATAAAGCCGGAGATGGTTTATAAAATAATAAAGGAAGGGGAAAAATAGAGTTTTACATGAACGCAGCGATAATTCATGACTGGCTTACAGGTATGAGAGGAGGAGAAAAAGTTTTACAGGCATTATTAGACGTGTTTCCCGATGCCGAAATATTCACGCTTATATCAAACAAAAAAAGAATTTCAGAAAAAATAAGGCAAAAAAAGATACACGTTTCTTTTTTGCAGAAAATCCCGGGTATTTTTAAAAATTACAGAAATTTTCTGCCTTTGTTTCCGGCAGCAATAGAAAGTTTTGATTTAAAAAAGTTTGACCTTATAATTTCTTCAAGCCATTGCGTGGCAAAAGGGGCCGTCCGTGGTAAAAATGCCGTGCACGTATGTTATTGTCACACTCCCATGAGATATGCCTATGACCAGTTTGGAAATTATTTTTCAGAGGAGAAAAACGGCAAAATAAAATATTTTCTGATTAAAAAGATAATGCCGGCATTAAGAAACTGGGATGTAAAGACGTCGGCCAGGGTTGATTATTTCATTGCAAATTCTGAAAACGTAAGGCAGAGAATAAAAAAATATTACGACAGGGAGTCGGAGGTAATTTATCCTCCGGTTGACACGAATTTTTTTACGGTTGACGATAAGGTAAAACGGGAGGATTTTTATCTTCTGGCCGGCGCACTTGCGGAGTATAAAAAACCCGATTTTGTGGTTAAAATGTTTTCAGAGCGTTTAAAGGACAAAAAATTGATGGTCGTCGGAAACGGGGCAATGTCTGATTACATAGAAAAGATAAAGGGAGAAAACGTTATTTTACGTAAAGATGCAACCGACGAAGAATTAAGGGATTATTACAGAAAGGCAAAAGCGTTTATTTTTGCCGGTGAAGAAGATTTTGGCATTACAATGGCAGAGGCGAATGCATGTGGGACCCCGGTTCTGGCTTTAAATAAAGGCGGTGCTCTTGAAATAATAAAAGAAGGTGATACGGGGGAGTTCTTTGACGGCACGGAAGAGGATTTTATAAAAAAACTTGTGAAAATGGATAAAACGTTATATGATGTAAAAAAAATGCGCGAAAATGCATTGAGATTTTCAGAGGATAAATTTATTTTTTCTATCAAAGAGTTTTTAAAAAGGAGAAATTTATTTGAATAAAAGAAATCTGCAGAGATTATTGAAGATTTTTCTGCTTTTTGGCGACGGTTTGTTTGTTTTTATTTCAATAATCGTTGCTTATTTTATAAGATTCCACACTAATTTTGTTGAAGTAAAATACGGCATCCCGGAAATTAAATATTACATTTACATGTCTCCGGTAATCGTTTTGCTTTATCTGCTGTCTTTTAACTATTCGGCATTATACAGGGACATGGAGAAAAAATCATCGGCGGACATTGTCATTTACGTTACCATTGCATCCACTTTTGCAGTAATCGTATCTCTTTCAATAACCTTTTTTATCCGTGCTTTTTCTTTTTCTCGTGTGGTCATGTTGTTTACGTGGCTTTTAAGCGTTATTTTGTTATCCGTATGGCGCATCATTTATAAAAAGTTTTATATTTATCTGTATAAAAAGGAAAAAATTATCCAGAAAGTAATATTAATAGGAGCAACCGGGATTACCGCTTCTTTGATAAACCGCATGAATCTTACTTTTGGAAACGGATATAAAATTATAGGAATTCTTGACAACAAAGTAAAAAAAGGAAAGAATTTTAATGGAGTTAAAGTGCTAGGCAAAATAGACGACTTAAAAAAAATCGTAAAGAAATATGATTGTGACGAAATTTTTATAGGAATCCAGGATTTTGACAGGAAAAAATTAACCGACATCATACTGGAAAACGAGGGCATTAACGTAAAAGTCGTGTCTGACATCCTCGGATTGATGACAAAGGACATTGATTACGATGAAATGTTTGGCATACCCGTTTTTTCCATCAGGGAACTGCCGCTTGACAAACTTCATAACAGGATGATAAAAAGGACGTTTGACGTTGTATTTTCTTTTGTCTGTATCGTCCTGCTCTCGCCGGTTTTACTTATAGTTGCCTTACTGGTTAAACTGACGTCAATAGGGCCTGTTTTGTATAAACAGGAAAGGATAAGCCGGTGGGGAAGAATTTTTAAAATATACAAATTCAGGACAATGACGGTTGATGCAGAGAAAAAGACGGGACCTGTCTGGGCAAAAAAAGACGATGCCCGCGTTACGCCCATCGGGAAAATTTTAAGGAAAACAAGCATTGACGAACTGCCGCAGCTGTTTAACGTATTAAAAGGCGAGATGAGCATGGTAGGTCCAAGGCCGGAACGTCCGGAACTCGTAAAAAAATTTAAGGACATAATACCGCGTTATCTTGAAAGACATAAGGTAAAAGCGGGTTTAACCGGCTGGGCACAGATAAATGGTTTACGCGGGAATACGTCGCTTCACGAAAGAGTAAGATATGATTTATATTACATACAAAACTGGTCGTTGTTGTTTGACATAAAAATAATTTTAAGAACGATACTTGAGGTTTTTCATCACGCAAACGCCTACTAAAATTTAAAAATTGAAAATCTGAAACAGGAGGAAACATGGCAAACGTTTTAGTTACTGGTGGTGCTGGTTTTATTGGTTCAAACGTAGCGGATGAGTTCGTAAAATCAGGACATAAAGTGGTAATAGTTGACAACCTTTTTTCCGGGAAAAAAGAAAACCTGAATCCGGCTGCCAGGTTTTATAAAATGGACGTAAGAGACAAGGGAATTCTGGACGTATTAAAACGGGAAAAAATTGAAATAATTGACCATCATGCAGCACAGATTTCCGTGCCGGATTCGGTAAAAGACCCGGTTTTTGATGCGGAAACCAACATCCTTGGCACGTTAAATCTTTTACAATGTGCAGTAAAGGCAAAAATCAAAAGGTTTATTTTTATTTCAAGCGGCGGGACCGTATATGGCGCAAATGCAAAACTGCCTGCAAAAGAAGACATGCCGCTGACCGCAGATAATCCGTATGGAATAAGCAAAGTAACGGGTGAACATTACGTAAGATTTTTTTCAAATTATTACGGATTAAAATACGTCATGTTGCGTTATTCAAACGTTTATGGCCCGCGCCAGATACCGCATGGTGAAGCAGGAGTTGTTTCAATATTTATTAATAAAATATTAAAAGATGAGCGGCCGGTGATTTTTGGCGGCGGAAAATGCATAAGGGATTACGTTTTTGTCGGTGACGTGGCAAGGGCAAATCTCATGGCTTTAAATAAAGCAACGAACCAGGCAATAAACATAGGGACCGGCATAAAAACTGACGTAAATAAATTGTATGATATAATATGTAAAGTTACGGGATTTGAAAAAAAAGCGTTAAACGGACCGGACAGACCGGGCGACATACCGGCAAATTATTTGAACGTCCAAAAAGCAGAAAAGGTTTTAAACTGGAAACCTGAAATATCCCTTGAAGAAGGCATTAAAAAAACCTATAATTTTTTTAAAAAAAACGCAGAAAGATAAAAAATGGAGGAAAAAATGCGGGCACTTATATTAATAGGAGGAGAGGGAACCCGGCTTCGTCCTCTTACTTTAAATACTTTGAAATGCTCGGCACCAATAGTAAACAGGCCGTTTTTTACTTATCAGTTTAATCTGCTGAAAAAGTATGGCATAAAAGAAGTGATTTTAAGCATATGCCACATGCCGGAAAAGATAAGAAGATTTATTGGTAATAGTGAAAAATATAATTTAAAAATATTTTATGTCCAGGAGGAAAAACCGCTTGGCACCGGCGGGGCAATAAAAAATGCAGAAAAATATTTAACCGAAGATACAATAATAATGAACGGAGACGTCCTGACGGACATAAATCTGAAAAAACTGATGGATTTCCATTACAGGACAAAATCCACTGCAACCATAATGTTAAATGAGGTTTCTGACCCGTCTGCTTATGGACTTGTTCAGACAACTGGAAACAAAATAACGAGGTTCATTGAAAAACCTGCATGGGCAGACATAAAAGAAAAATGGATAAATGCAGGGATTTATGTTTTTAACAAAAGGGTATTAAATTACATACCGGCAGGTAAAAATGTTTCACTGGAGAGGGAGGTTTTTCCCGGATTGATATCGGACGGTGAAATCCTTGCCGGATATAAATCAAAAAGTTACTGGATTGACATAGGAAAAATCGACAAATATAAACAGGCAAATTTTGATTTGCTTGAAGGAAAGTTCAAAGACGGCGTTTTATGCAAAAAAAGTCATAAAAAAGGGATTGTTATCGGGCGTAACGTCATACTGGACAGGAGAGCATCTTTGCGTGGCCCGGTCATATTCGGGGATAATTGTAAAATAGGAAAAGGAACCTACGAACCTCTTGTAATAATCGGAAACCGCTGCAAAATCAAGGACAACGTATTCATTGAAAAAAGCATAATATGGGATGACGTAAACGTAGGTGAAAACGTAACGATAAAAAACAGCATCATAGGCAGAGGATGCACGATACAGAACGACAGCGTTTTAAACGAAGTCGTTTTGGGTGATGATACGGTAATTACAAAATATTCCAGATTGGGACATAAATAACATGGCAGAAATAAAATTCGGAACGGACGGGTGGAGAGCGGTAATTGCAGAAAATTTTACTTTTGCAAACCTTGCAAAAGTAATCGATGCTTATGCACTTTATATGAAACAGAAGCATGATGCTCCGCAGGTATTGATTGGTTATGACAACAGATTCATGTCCGAAAAATACGCGGATTTCGTTGCAAACAGATTAAAAGAGTATGGATTCAGGATTTTTTTGTTTGACGGACAGGTGCCTACACCTCTTGTCTCATTTGGAGTAGTCCGTTGTAAACTAAACGGCGGCATAATGATAACTTCAAGTCATAATCCATATTATTACAACGGGTTTAAAATAAAAAATGAAAACGGGGCAGGCGCTGCGCCTGATTTAACCGGACAGGTGGAAAATTTTATTAAAAATTCCGGTAAAATAAGCAAAAAAAAGGGCAGCATGGAATTTATCAATCTTGACAGGCAGTATCTGTCGGAAATAAAAAAACTCATAGACGTTGAACTTATAAAAAAAAGCAAAATGAGGATAGCGGTTGATTATATGTATGGTTCTGCCACCGGATACATGAAAAAAATTTTTGGCAGTTATGATAATTTATTTGAAATAAACAATCACAGGGACCCTTTGTTTGGCGGAATTTCACCAGAGCCGATAAGGAAAAATCTGTTAAATACTGAAAAAAAGGTAAAAGAGTTAAAAGCAGACATTGGCATTGTCCTGGACGGTGATGGCGACAGAATGGCTTTTATAGACGACTGCGGAAAATTTGCAACTACGCATAAGGCACTTGTATTCATGCTGCTGCATCACGTTAAAAATAAAAATTATAAAATAAAATTTGCAAAGACGATATCCGGCACTTCTCTTTTAAACGTTCTTGCAAAAGAAAACGGCGTCCCTCTTTATGAGACTCCTGTCGGCTTTAAATACATAGCAGAGATGATGCAAAAAGACAGGAGCATAATAGGAGGAGAAGAGAGTGGCGGCATAGGATTTGGTTATTTCATCCCGGAGAGGGACGGTATACTTTCAAATTTAATCATACTCGAATTTCTTGCAAAAGAAAACAAAAAGCCATCGCAGATTATCACGGAACTTGACAAAAAATACGGGAAGTTTGTGTATGACAGAGTAGACCTGGTTTTCAAAGAAAAAGACAGGGAAAATATCATGAAAAAAGTAAATGAACTGGAAAAAAAAGGCAGAGTTGCAGGCAAAAAGATTACAAGCATAAATAAACTTGATGGGATAAAATATTTTCTTGGTGAAAACGAGTGGGTCTTGTTCAGATTTTCAGGAACTGAACCGTTGCTGAGGATATATAGTGAGGCTTCTTCTGCCAAAAACGTAATGGAAAATCTGGAATTCGGGAAAAAACTGGCAGGTATATAAAAAAGTAAAAAGGAACGTTGATATAGATCCGGAAAAATGCTTTTATTTATGATTACGGGGATACGTGGGAATTCATGGTTGAATATCTGGCGGATGATGTCAAAAAAAAACATTATCCGGATGTGATAGATTCCATTGGAACTCCACCGCACAGTATGAATAAACAAATCCGCATGCCACATGCGGGATTTGTTTCCATATTATTATCCCCCTTTGAAAAAGGGGGACAAAGGGGGATTTGTTTGAAATAAAATCTCCCCTAACCCCTCTTTTCCAAAGAGGGGAAAATATTTTTTATCCCCCTTTGAAAAAGGGGGAGAAAGGGGGATTTGAAGGAATAAATCTCCCCTAACCCCTCTTTTCCAAAGAGGGGAAATTACTTGTCTTATTATCCCCCTTTGAAAAAGGGGGTGAAGGGGGATTTAAAAGAATAAAATCTTCCCTGGCCCCTCTTTTCCAAAGAGGGGAAATATTTTTTATCCCCCTTTGAAAAAGGGGGAAAGAGGGGGATTTGTTTTCTTTTTTTTCCTTTAGTAATGCACGTCGCAAGGTAAGATAACAAGATTGTAGAGACTTAAGCTTGCTGTGTCTCAAAGATAAGCAAGGCGGATATTCAAACGGTGTGCCACGCGACCAGCGCAGGATGAACCGCTGTTTTGTTTTCTTCTTTATCCCCCTTAGAAAAAGGGGGACAAAGGGGGATTTGAAGGAATAAAATCTCCCCTAACCCCTCTTTTCCAAAGAGGGGAATTTTTTTCCCCCTTAGAAAAAGGGGGACCAAGGGGGATTTGAAGGAATAAATCTCCCCTAACCCCTCTTTTCCAAAGAGGGGAAATTACTTTGCTTATCTTCCCCCTTAGAAAAAGGGGGACAAAGGGGGATTTGTTTTTCCCCCTTTAGTAATACACGCCACAAGGTAAGATAACAAGATTAATAGAGACTTAAGCTTGTTGTGTCTCAAAAGGACGCACCGCAGGATATAATCATTGCCTATTGTAATTAAAGATAATTTTTATTTCTGTCTTTGTAGGAGCAGGCTTTAGCCTGCGGCATTTTCATACATGTCTTACAATCAAAAATTGTTTATATTCAGTTCCTTTTGGCTTTTTTATATTGACATTTGAATATAAAAAATATATAATTTATAAAATAATATTAAATTAGGTGAAAAATGACGATTGGTTTTAAGGTAAGTTGCAAAAATCCAGATATTCCCGGTAATTTCATACATTCTTTTTAAAATAACGTAAAAAGGCGGATTGGATGGAATATTATGCACATTCAGTTGAAGGAAAGACAAAAGAGGAATGGCAGTTGCTGAAAAGATGTCAAAAATTGCTTGTTGGGATGTCATTTATTGACAGGATAAAATTTATACAAGAATAAAATGTATTATTATTTATAGTGTTTTACAGGCATAGATATTGCTTTAAAATATTTTAGAAAAAGGAGGAAAAATGCCAATTATAGATGTTTTGTTCAAAATTCGTGGAAATGAAATACCAGCAGATCATGCTTATTATTTGTATTCGTCGCTTTCAAAGATTGTTCCGTTTATTCATGAAAATAGCACCGTTGGGATACATAATATCAATGGCATACTTGAAGGAGAACGAAAACTTAAAATAACGGACAAGAGTGTTTTAAAATTGAGATTGAATTCGGACGACCTTTCGCAGGTTCTGCCTATAGCAGGCAAAAAAATCAAAATCGCAACCAATGAAATTTATATTGGAGTTCCATCATCCCGCAAACTTATACCCGCTTCGAAGTTATACAGCAGGCTGGTTATAATAAAAGGATTTATGGAGCCCGAGCCTTTTCTGGAAGCAGTAAAAAGACAGTTTGAAAAGATGAATATAAAAGGCAAACCATATCTTGTTAAAGTAAAAGGCGATAATGGAATGAAATATTTGCGAAGGACAATAAATGTGCATGGCAAGGAAATAGTGGGGTTTAGCGTTCGTGTGAATGAACTGACGGCAGATGAATCAATTACACTTCAGGAAAAAGGCATAGGTGGGCGAAGGCATTTTGGTTGCGGGATATTTGTGCCGGACAGGAGTTGAATAATAGAATTAAAAGGAAATGAGCGAGTAACGGGTAAAATCAAAGAAACGGTTGAAAAGAAAGAGGAAAATAAGCGAAAGTTATTATTAGGAAGTTATCAAATGAATAAGAATGATGGAAGGCGTATTTTAGGGTGAAAAAAATTAAAAAGATTAAGAGTGAATTTTTAATTGTGTTTTATCAGGCGGTCTATAATAAAGGCATTGTTTGGATAAGGGTAGACGATTGAAAATTATAAGATAAATAATTTTAAATCAGGAGAAATATATTTGGATAAAATACTTGCAAAAAAACCAAAAAATAATTCTGTGCAGGATGTGGAAACATTAACAGGGCATTTAATTGCCACATATGAAGTCATGAATACAATAATGGATTGTATCGGTGATAAAATTATTAAAAATTTATGTTTGAAGATATGTTTTAAAAAATTAAGGGATATTTCTGTAAGAGCCGCTTTGATTCATGATATAGGTAAAGCAAATGAACAATTTCAGGAATTAATGTGGACGAATCAGATTTATAAACAGGCACTTCGGCATGAATGGATAAGTGGATATATCATGATAAAAGAAAAAAAATTAAATAAATGGTTCTTTAACGATTGTGACCCACTTACGATAAACTCCGTCCTTTTTGCTATTATTGGGCATCATTTGCAGGTGGATGACCTCAATGTTTTAAATACACGGAATGGTAGCAAGTTTGCCAGTAATATGAAATTATATTTAGGTCATGATGATATAAAGGATTTGCTAAAAAAAATAAAAACATTGCTTAACTTGAATGAAATCCCGAAAATAAAAAATAGTTCTATTGATTTATTTAATGATCCGCTAAGGGAATTGAAAGATTGGATTTTAGATATTGGTGCAAACTGGTGGGAAAATGCAAATGATAAGGACAAAAAAATTGTAGCCGTAGTTAAAGCTTTATTGATTGCTGCTGATGTTGCGGGTTCTGCGATTCCAAAGGAGAATATTAAACTTAAAAAATGGGTTATGGAAGTAACCGGACGAATTTGTAAAACAGAAGATATAGATAATATAATAAATAAAGTTTTAGATGGAAAAAAGCCACGAGAATTCCAGAAAGAAATAGCAGAAAGTAATAATCGGGTTATATTTGTAAAAGCCGGTTGCGGAAGCGGAAAAACGATTGCCGCTTATATGTGGGCAAAAGAAAAGGCAAAAGGGAAAAAACTCTTCTTTTGCTATCCGACAACAGGAACTGCTACAGAGGGATTTAAGGATTATATAATTGCAGGTGAAATGACTGCTAATGCAGCTTTGTTGCATGGACGAGAAGAATTAGATATGGAATATCTTAAATCAGAAAAGGAATTTGACGGTATGGATACAATACTTAAAAATGAAGCACTTGCTGCATGGGATGTCCCTATTGTTATATGTACAGTTGACCAGGTTGTTAATATTGTTCAGAACAACCGTAAGCCATTATTTACTTTCCCTTCCATAGCAAATGCAGCTTTTGTATTTGATGAAATTCATTTATATGATGATAGGCTTTTTGCCGGATTTTTAAAATTTTTGCAGGTATTTAAAGGTGCACCTGTATTATTGATGACTGCTACTTTGTCTAAAGGACGGCAGAAATCTATTAAAAAGATACTTGATAAAAATGAAAAATTACAAATTGTTGACGGCCCTAAAGAAAAAGAAGAGTTAAAGCGGTATTTTATACATGGAAAGGAAGATAAAATAAATTGGAAGTTGATAAAGAGAGAGTATGATAAGAACGGAAAAATACTTATAGTTGCAAATACGGTCAATAATTGTATTGAAATTGCAAATGAAGCAAATGAAAAAGGAATTAAGCCGGTAGTTTATCACAGCAGATTTAAATACGAAGATAGATTAAAAAAACATAAGGAAATAATTGACGGATTTAATGTAAAAAATAATTCTTTTATTGCCGTTACAACTCAGGTATGTGAGGTTTCTCTTGATATATCTGCGGATATGCTTATAAGCGAATTTGCTCCTGTTCCTTCAATTATACAACGACTTGGACGATTAAATAGGCGTGAACCAGAAAAAGGGAGTAAGGAAGCATTTATTATTAAAAATAAGATAATCCAGCCTTATGAAGAAGATGATTATAAAGTTGCGGATAAATGGCTGAATAATATTGTGGGTAAAGATGTATCTCAAAAAGATATTTCAAATGCTTTTGAGAAACTTATGCCAATTAAAGAAGTTGAAAACGTGAAATCTGCATGGCTGGAAGAGGGACCACTTGCTTACTATGCTTCCGGAAGGGAAGGTAATAATTCGGCATTATTTATATTAAATGAAGATAAAGAAAAATGTAAAGAAAAAGGCAGACCTGTTTCAAAGGAAATAATAAGATATTCCATCCCCATGAATGTAAATCCAGAAATATTAAAAGAATTAAAAAATTGGGAAACGGTCGGTTTTTCAATAGTTGTGCCGGAAGGCAAAATTAAATATTCCAGTGAAAGAGGTGCACAATGGGTAAAAGAATAAACCAGCAAAATACAAAACAAGAATTGCGTATTAGCCTGTTTGGACCAGGCATGACGGCTTTACATAAGGTTGGTCTTGCTGGATTGTATATGACATTGAAAGCTTTGGAAAAAGAAAAGGGCATACCCGCATTGAAACACGGTAGCTGGAAAGTGAGCGATACGGATGTAGTATTAAGATGGGGAAAGAATCCGGATGCTTTTTTTAAGGAATTGTTTAAAGAATCGTTTAAAATAGATAAGGAAGGTTTTTTCTGGTTCCCTGCACTCGGTAAACCGGAAAACAACAGAAAAAGCGCAGCTTTGTTACAGGAATCTATTTTAGGAACGTTTCTTCAACATGGTAGAACAAGAAAATTTTTTAAAGGTAAAAATGCTGAAGGGAGCATTAATATTTCAGATGATAAAAAGTTACCGGTTTTTATTAGATATAGAAAAATAAAATCATACCCACCTTATCAAACTGGAGAATTTAATTATAATGGATTTAATAAAATATTGGGAGTTTATTTTCCAGGCGGGGCTGAAAGACATCAAGGACTGAAAGGATTTACTGAAATAGAAGAACCTCCCGAGAGAGCACTTTGTTTAAGGTATTCTATAATAGGCGCGATTTACTATGAAATTAAAAGTAGAAAAGAAGGTATAAAAGCACAATACGCTGTTGTAATACCAAATATTACTAATTTGAAAGAATATTCAAATATACGTAAGCATGTATTGAAATATGGTGTAAAAAATTATTATGTAAGTGGAGCAAAAGAGGCAGGGATAAAAATGATTACAGAGATGGAGTCAATTGGTATGTTAAAAGACATTCGTAGTACTTTTTGCAGGGTAATATCTTATGGAACTGTTCCGTGGTCGTCCAAGCAAAAAACAAGGGTTGGTGCGGTTACAATAAAGTTAAATACAAAAAGAGATTATAAAGTGTTTAAATATGCTTTATCCTGTTTTGAACCTTATATAATTAAAAGAGATAAGGATCAATCTTTTTATTCAGTCCCCCAGATGTCTGGATTTATAGCAGATAATTTAAGTCTTGGTTATCCCTGGTGGCGAGGATTTTCTGATTATATTGCAACGCGAAATACAGCTAAAATAATATTTTTTTATGAGAAAGGAGGGCTTCAGAAAATGGTAGAAAATAAGGAAGTATTACCCGATGGAGTGGAAAGGATTTTTGTTGAAGTTTGTCATGAAGCATGGAGACGGCATATGGGATGGATTGGAGAGAAAGTAGAAAGGGAACATGGAAGTTTTGATGCGCAGGTATCACGAGAATTTGAAAAAACACGAATTGCTTTTTCAAGATGTAAAAATCCAGAGACGCTTCGTAATTCAGTAATTGATTTTTGGAGTAGAGCAGGAAGAATAGATATTTTAAGTGAGAATTGGCAAAATGTCATTCGGTTGTTTGATGCGGACAATTGGAAAAAGGCAAAAGATCTGGCTTTACTTGCATTGGCAAGTTATCCATTAAAATCCAAGGAAAAAAAGGAGAAAAAATAATATGAGCAAACATTTATTTGGTATTGTTGTAACACCACATGGTATTGCCGCAAACAATAGAGGAGAAACAGAAGGAAATATTACAACGTTGCAAAAAATATTATGGAGAAATGAAGTTTATACCACAGTTTCAGCCGAAGCCATCAGATTTGCAATAAGATGGAATTGGCAGTTAAAGAAAGGGGAAGAAAATATTAACAGAAGATGGGTTGATAATGAATCACATCATATATGGGCCAATTCTGATTTTAAAAAATGGGATAAATTTATTGATGATGACGTTCTTGGATTTATGAATGCTAAGGCTGGCAAAGAAGAGGGAAACGATGCAGAAAATAAAGATGAAGATGAAGAAGAAAATAAAGGAGCAAAAAGTAAAAAAGTAAGAGGGACATGCGACAAAAGGCGCGCAAGATTAGAAGTAACAAGAGCAATATCACTTACTCCGTTTGCGGGGGATATTACTTTTAATGCAGCAAGCGTCGGGGCTACTCCTTCTGCTAGTAGTACAGGAGGGAAAGACCCGGTTCCATACGGAACAGAGATACATGCAACAAGATATCAGTACGGTTTTGCTTTAACTCCGGAAGAACTCGCCGATAAAAAAAGGGTTATTGATGTAATTGATGCAATTACAACTTTGTCAAGAGTTGCGGGTAATCAAGCACGTTTTCTTTTTGATTTCTCGCCTGAATCAATAATATTCCGGTGGACAAATGATTTTGCTCCAAGAATATTATATGGTTTTAATTTAAAAGATAATAATCTTGTAATTACTGATGTAATAAAAAAAGTGATTTCCGGAGATGTAGATGCAAAAGAATTGATTGTTGGTGGTAATATTGCTGATACGGAAGAAGGAAAACAAATAAAAAACATGGGAGCAAATGTTTTTTCAGGAATAAAAGAAGCAGCAAACGAAACTATAAAATTAATTAAAAAAGATTTGAATTTGTAGGTGAATATTATGAATACAATCAGATTGTATGTGGAGGTGCCTATTGCATCATTCAGGGTATCCCAAGCGCGTGAATACTGGGAGACATATCTTTATCCGCCACCTGCAACCGTTTATGGCATGCTGTTGTCAATGGTAGGCGAAGAAAACCGACTAATTCATCAGGGTGCAGAAATTGCGATAGCGATATTAACAAAGCCAGAAATTTCCGTTGTTTTGCGATCTTTATGGCGTATTAAAGATAAAAATAAGGACCCAGGAGTTGGAAACAATAAAAAACCTGATTTTCAGGAGTTGCTTTCAAATATACAAGTATCTGTATGGATAAAAAAAGGAAAAACAGAAAAGCCAAAAATATCACTTATGGAAAGAGTAAAACAGGCGTTTGAAAATCCAGGCGAGATAAAAAGATTTGGCGGATTATCTCTTGGCGAGAGCACACATTTGGTTAATGAAATCAGGATATGGAAAGAAACCGATCCAAAAAAGGTAGGATTACTTGTCAAAGATACAAAAGGAGATTTGACTTTACCCGTTTGGGTTGACCATGTTGGCTCAAAAGGAACAAGATGGGAGCAATTTAAAATTAATGAAGACTGGGAAGGCACAGAGCCGCATGTTAATGCATGGGTTGATATAAATATGGAAGTGGTAAATGGACGCTGAAACAAATATTCCGCAAATAAGAGTGATGGTATTAAACGCTCTTACTTATTGTGAACGGCAATTTTATCTTGAAGAAGTAGAAGGACTGGAAATAGCGGATCAAGATATATATGCAGGCCGTACTCTGCATGAGGAACTGAAGCAGGAGGAAGAGGAAGACGGCGGGGAATGGACGAGTATGGAGATATCCAGTGAAAAACTCGGGCTTGTTGGCAAAGTAGACGCGCTCCGCAGGCGGGATGGAGTATTAATACCTTATGAACATAAAAAGGGCAGACCAAAGCGAGATGGTAAAATGATTAGTGCATGGAAAGCAGATGCTGTGCAGGTGAGCGCTTATGCCATGATGCTTGAAGAACAGACAGGACAACCGGTTGCGGAAGGCAGGATCCGTTATCATGCAGAAAATATAACCGTGCGCGTGGCTGTTGATGAAGAAATGCGGCAGAGTGTTATTAATGCCATTAAAAGGGCGAGAGAACTTATTAAGTCAATAGACAGGCCGCCTGTAACTAAGAATGACAGAATGTGTATTCGTTGTTCGCTTGCGCCCGTATGCCTGCCTGAGGAAGAACGGTTTGTGGATGATGAGCACTGGGAACCCGTGCGCATGTTTCCGGAAGATAGGGAGGTAAAAACCCTGCATATAACAGATAATGGCGCATATATTTCACGCTCCGGCGATATGTTGAAAGTACTAAAAACAAATGGAGAGGAAAATAATTATCCAATACATGAGATTGGAACCGTTGTTCTTCATGGATACCCGCAGATAACTACGCAGGCCATACATTTTTGTGCGAGGAATGAAATACCTATTCATTGGATTTCAGCAGGCGGGAATTATATAGCAGGTCTTGCGCCGGACAGCGGTGGCGTCCAGCGTCGTATCCGGCAATATAAGGCGCTTAATGACGAGAAATTTTGTCTGTCACTTGCAAAAAAACTTACAATTGCTAAAGTTCAAACTGCGTTGAGGTATATTTTAAGAGCTACGCGCGATAGTGGCAGGGATAATAAAGAAGTTGAAAAATCATTTACGGTAATGCGCGGGGCGCTGAGGAATATGGGACACAGCTCAAACATAGACGAATTGCGCGGGTATGAAGGCGTAAGCGGTCGTGCATACTTTGAAGTTTTGCCCTTGTTATTAAAAAAGGGTTTACCTGATGAGTTTAGATTTAACGGCAGAAACAGGAGGCCGCCGAAAGACAGGTTTAACGCATTGCTTGGTTTCGGTTATTCCATGCTTTACCAGGAAGTTTTACAGGCTGTCATTATTACAGGTCTTGACCCGTCATTTGGTTTTTACCATACGCCAAGGTCCGCGGCTCATCCACTGGTACTTGACGTAATGGAACTTTTCAGGGTTATTTTATGGGACATGCCTCTTATTGGTTCCCTGAATAGGATGCAATGGGATAAAGATACTGATTTTGAGATAACGCCTGGAAGGGTATGGCTCTCCGCAGCCGGAAGGAAAAAGGCCATAGCATTATTTGAAGACAGGCTTGAGGAAACATGGAAACATCCTGTTGTAAATTATTCGCTTTCTTACGCAAGACTCGTGGAATTGGAAGTAAGGTTGCTTGAAAAAGAATGGTCAGGCAAGCCAGGGCTTTTTGCAAAGATGAGAATAAGATGAGGAGGTAAAATATTATGAAAAAAAGCATACAATTAAGAGGATATTTAGGAGAGTTGATATGTAAAAAATGGTTGAAAAATAAATATAAAGGTTGTCGTATTGTTGAGCAAATCAGGCCTAAAAATTATCCGACAAAAGGAGGCCCGTATCTTGATTTTGGAGTACTTAATGAAGAAAAAAAGGTAATTGCTATATATGAGGTAAAGACACAGGATTACAATTTGGATACTGTAAATAAAGCACTTTTATTTATTTGGGAAAATGGTGAAAAAGAGTTTGTTGTTGGAAATGAAGAAGGAGAAATATATGAAACTACGGATGAATTTCAAGCCTATGCAGTTTTATTAAAAAAACCAAGTGAAAAGGGGAAAGGTTGTATAAAAAATATTATATATTTTGAAGAAATATTAAAAGAGATAAATGTGTCAGAAATTAAAGAGGATATTTTAGATGAAGTAAATGCGGATATAGAAAAAGAAATAGAATCAATATTGAATATTGCAAAAAGAAAATAATATGTCACGTAAAATGTGGTATCTTGTGAGTTATGACATACGCGACCCTGTAAGATTGAGAAAGTCTGCGAAATTGCTAAAAGGTTATGGAGAAAGAATTCAATTTAGCGTATTTAGGTGCAGGGCTACGCAACGACAGATAGAAAGGATGCAATGGGAATTAAAAAAAATAATGAGTCTTGATGATGATTTATTATTGATTGGTTTATGTGATTCCTGCGTAAACCACATAAGAAAACGAAAGGATAATAAGGATTGGGAGCAAAAGATTTCAAATTATGAAATTATTTAAGATAAAAAATTCAAGCATTGCTCTTTGAAAAGAACTTTTCAGAGTAGAAAATAAAAATGCTCAAAGGATAAAAAGGAAAAATATATTTTATTGTTTTTAGATACTTGAATGTATATTTTGCTTTAATGAAAGGAGAAAAATAAGAATATGTTTATTGGAGAGGAAAAAGTTGCATAAAAACCTGATATCAATGAAAAACCAGGAAGAAAACACTTTAAAAATATATATAAAATAGTGACGCTATGAATATTCCTTTGATGCCGTAAGGCGTTGAGCACATATGCAGGAAAAAGGTCTATTTAAAAAAAAGAAAAAATGAATATTCCTTTGATGCCGTAAGGCGTTGAGCACTCAGGGAAATTACTTTAATAAAAATTACCTGTAAACATGAATATTCCTTTGATGCCGTAAGGCGTTGAGCACTCAACAAGGTGTAAGTCAATTTTATCCCTAACCCTATGAATATTCCTTTGATGCCGTAAGGCGTTGAGCACTTGACAGGAAAAAATATATGGAAATTGGCGGGGAAAACATGAATATTCCTTTGATGCCGTAAGGCGTTGAGCACAAAACGAGCAAGA
>JAGNJD010000074.1 GCA_018000835.1 Candidatus Goldiibacteriota bacterium
GAATAAGGCATCATGACCGTTATTTTTCTTCCAAACTTTATGTCCGAAATGTAATGCAGAATTGCACTCATGTATGCAGGATTTTTCCACACGTTATCGTTTGAACAGATTGTATCCATGTATGCAGCGCCTCTTAAAATTTCATCAATGTTGATTCCTATGCTCGCAAGCGGGAAAATTCCGACGGGAGACAAAACCGAAAACCTGCCGCCAACGTTACCCGGCACTGCAAACGACAAAAAACCGTAATCATTTGCAATCTTTCTGAGTTCACCTTTTTCCTTATCCGTCGTGATTATTACATGGTCTTTTAATTTTCCCTTCCCTTCTTTATCAATCAATTTCTTCCATAAAATTTTCATAAAAGCAACGGTTTCTGCCGTTGCACCCGACTTGGTTATAATATTTACCGCTGATTTTTTTAAATCAACGACGTCAAAAAGTCCTGCAGCAACCTCAGGGTCAACGTTATCCATCACGAACAATCTCGGTGCCTTGCGTTTTTCAGCAGGCAGCATGTTATAAAAAGGATGCTTTAAAGCGTTTCTTAATGCAATCGTGCCGAGTGCAGACCCGCCTATGCCAAGAACAATCATGTTTTCAAATTTATTCCGGACAAGTTCCGCCACCTTTTTTACTTCATCCCTGACTTTTACGTCATAAGGCAGATACATAAAACCAAGCATGCCATCTTCCCTTTTTTGTTTTATGTTTTTTATTGCCTGTTTTATTTTGGGATTTATTTTTCTTATGTCTTTAACGTCTATGCCCTGGCTGCCCAGTCTTCCTTTCATCATATTGTTAAAATTTAAAACAATCCTTTTTGAATCTTTCATTTTTTATCCTCCATAATTGATGTTTGATAATTTATGCATACTACTGCTGTTTCAAGCGACGTCAGTATTTATAAAAAAACAGGGTATTAAAAATCACGTTAAAAGCAGTAAAAGAACCTATGGAAATGACGTAAACGGATTTGTAATCGTCAAGGGCTTTTATTTTAGGCGTAAAACTTCCCTGATTTGCCGCTTCATATACGTAAATTCCTATCATGGTAAGGAAATAACCAAACGGTATGGATTCAACGGACGTCGTTATGATGTCTTCAAACAAATAATTGGATTTATACTCTTCCATTTTAAATTTTTCTTTTTCAAGATTTATGTCCATTGAAAATTCCGGGGTTCTTGTTATTAAACTATAAAAATATTCCGCTTCGTCATAGTCACAAAAAACCGGAGATATGAATAACGTTAAAAACGCACAAATATGAAATATTTTTTTTATCATTGATAACCTTTTGAGAATGAAATATTAATAAATAACCTTGTTTAAAGCATATTCCACTATGCCTTCTGCGCCTGCTGTTTTTAATCTGGGGACGATTTCCCTTACTTTTCTTTCGTCAATGATAACTTCCACTGCCAGCCACTGTTCGTTTGTATTTAACAGATACGAAACGGTCGGCTTTTTTAAGGCAGGTAAAACGGCAAGAATCTTCGTAAGATTCTTCTTTTCCACGTTCATCTTTAATCCGACTTTTTCCTCTGCATTTAATGCGCCTTTCAAGAGCATTAATAAATTGTTTATCTTCGTCCTTTTCCAGTCATTTTTCCAGCTTTTATCATTTGCTATCAAAACGGTAGTTGATTCCAGTACTGTTCCTATTATTTTCAGGTTGTTTGCGCGCAGGGAATTTCCCGTCTCAGTTAATTCCACTATTGCGTCCGCAAGATAAGGCGGTTTTGCTTCCGTTGCTCCCCAGGAAAACTCCACTTTTGCCCTTACTTTGTTTTTTTTGAGATATTTTTTTACCGTGTTTACTATTTCAGTTGCTATTTTTTTACCCTGTAAATCCTTTACAGATTTTATTCCGGAATTTTCAGGAACCGCCAGGACCCATCTGACGGGCCTTAACCCTTGCTTGCTATATATTAATTTATCTACAATTTTTACTTTTTCACCGCTTTCTTCCACCCAGTCAATGCCGGTCAAGCCGGCATCAAAAATGCCTTCTGCAACGTAACGTGCCATTTCCTGTGCCCGCACAAGCGTAATGCATAATTCAGGATCGTCAACAGACGGATAATAACTACGATTATCCGTTTTAATTGAAAAACCTGCTTTTTTGAATATGTTAAAAGTTGATTCCTGTAAACTTCCTTTTGGTAATCCCAGTTTTAATTGCATCAATCACACCTCACGTAAATTTAAAAAATCATAACACAAAAAATTTTTCTTTGCAATAAAGTTTTGGTTTTTGGGAATGAGGAAAGACATGGCGGACACATAAAAAGGCTGAAAATAATGAAAAAGAGGGGTTAGGGGAGATTTTATCCATCAATTTCCCCTCTTTGAAAAAGAGGGGTCAGGGGAGATTTATTCCATCAATTTCCCCTCTTTGAAAAAGAGGGGTCAGGGGAGATTTATTCCATTAATTTCCCCTCTTTGAAAAAGAGGGGCCAGGGGAGATTTATTCCATCAATTTCCCCTCTTTGAAAAAGAGGGGTCAGGGGAGATTTATTCCATTAATTTCCCCTCTTTGAAAAAGAGGGGCCAGGGGAGATTTATTCCATCAATTTCCCCTCTT
>JAGNJD010000016.1 GCA_018000835.1 Candidatus Goldiibacteriota bacterium
CCCCGATTTTTAGATTTCACTCTTTCCCCTATCTTTTGTTTTTAATATTTTATTAAGAGCATCCAGCCTATCTTTATTCATTATTTTCAACCTTGCTATGTGTATACCATGTCTATCCTTATTCCCAATTTTTTTTAATTTTTTGATTGTTTTAACCGGATTCTTTGAAGCAAAGATTGCATTTCCCGATACCAGAACGTCTGCACCTGCTTTTATTGCAAGCGGAGCAGTATCTGGATTTATTCCGCCGTCAATTTCTATCATATAATTATAGTTGTTTTCTTCCTTTATTTTTTTCAGTGATTTAACTTTTTGTAACGTGGATTTCATGAATTTTTGTCCGCCAAATCCTGGTTCAACGCTCATGACAAGAACCAGGTCAACGTCCGGAAGATAATCTTTTAAAACGTCAATGGGTGTATGCGGTTTAATAGATATCCCAGTTTTTATCCTGCTTTGTTTTAAATTTTCAATTATTTTTTTTGCCTTTTTCGTTGCTTCATAATGGATGGTGATGACGTCACAACCGGCATCAATGAAATCAGGCAGATATTTTTCAGGATTTTTTATCATAAGATGAGTATCAAAAGGCAGACTGGTTAATTTACGCAAAGATTTGATTATTTTTGCTCCAAAAGTAAGATTTGGCACAAAATCGCCGTCCATGACGTCAAAATGTATCCAGTCAGCACCTGATTTGGCAAGCATTATGATTGTATCTTTTAAGTTAGCAAAATCAGAATCAAGTATTGAAACTGATAGTTTGTGGTTCATGATATCCACCTTAAAGATTGTATTCAATTTGTTTTATTAAATTAGTGCCTTCGTATATCTGCACGATTGCATCTCCGCACACCGTAGCATTAAGATTTATCTGTTTATTGGGCTGCGTAATTTCATTGTATAAGACTTCGCTGCCGTTTAAACTCAAAACAATGATTTTAATCAGAGACGATTTGTCACTTTCGTAAGTATAATTTATTTTAATGAATCTTTTTTTTAAGTTTGCGTCGTCCTGCTTTTTGCTAACCACGAAATTTATCTGCGTCTCTTTGTCAATTAAACATCCAGAAAGAGGAGTCTGCCTTATTATTGTCCCGGATTCAAGAACGTCGTTGTCTTCCGCGTCTAAGCTGTTGATGTGCAGGTCATATTTTTTTAAAAGATTAAATACGTTTTTAATGTCCTGATTTCTAAAATCCGGCATCATGAAACTGAATTTTCTCGCACCGGAACTTTTCAGTAAGTTTATTTTTGTTCCGGTTGGGACGTTTGCACCCGGCGGCGGGGACTGTGAAATTATGACATTTTCACCAAATACAAAAGATGAAGTGACGGCTTCCAGACCGGTGTCAAGATTTTTATTTTTTAATTCAACGACGGCTTTTTGAACGGGGAGACCGGTTACGTCCGGCATTTGTATTATTTGCGACCCGCGGCTTACCACTACGTATATTATACGGCCTTTTTTTATTTTTGATTTTGGCGGGGTATCCTGTGAGATAATTGTCCCTTTTTCAAATAAATTTGAATCAACTTCGTTTTCCACTTTTAACTCAAGCCCGAGTTTGGAAGTTACTTTTTTTGCCTGCTCCATCTGCAGACCTCTCAGATCAGGCATGTATATTACGCTTATTGAAAGCATCAGTTTAATTATCGTTAAAGCAGTAACGCCTGAAATAATGATGCCAAGAAAAACCAGTTTAAATATATATGAAATTTTAATTTTTTCCATTAAAATTATCCTTTTTTAAGTAATATTTGATTATTATATATAATAACGTTTGTTTTTCAAGCATTAATTATAACATAATGCCGCTTCTGTCAGGTAAAAAAAATATATATTTCCATATAATTCCTTTCAAATTATATGTTCTTATGAAATTTTTAATGTCGCGAAAATAAATAAGAAAGGAAGGATTGATTGCATTTTTTTTAAAAATTCATTCGAACCTTTCTAATGATGGACATAGCGGTTGCAGGGTTGATTTTGGATGTATGGAATGGGGGCTGATTACATAAAACATGCCCATAACATCAGCCAATTTCAATTCCGGAAAAAGCAACCCTGCAACGGGAATTTTTTTATTTACAAAAGTTCCGAATGTTATATAATATGAAAAGATTTCAAAGATTTTATGGGGTGGCTGTTGACATAAGCAACGCCTGAGAACATACCCATAGAACCTGCTCCGGATAATGCCGGCGAAGGGACAAAAAAACTTCTTAACTTATTTTTCGCCGGTTAAGAAGTTTTTGTTTTTTTAAGGAGTAAGTGAGGATGAAATTAAACGGAAAGCAGATAAAAATAAAAGACATAATAACGTTGCAGGAATTGATTGATTTGTATAAATATGACGTTAAAAACATAGCAGTTCTTGTCAACGAACGGATAATAAAAAGCAGTCAATGGAACGATTACAATCTGTCAGAAGATGATAACGTTGAAATTATCGGCTTTGTAGGCGGTGGATAAAATGGATAATGCAGATTTTCAGATAGCGGATAAAAAATTAAAATCAAGGCTGTTTATCGGGACCGGCAAATTATCAACTTATAAAGTAATACCGGAAATAATAAAAAAAACCGGTGTGGAAGTCCTGACCGTTGCCGTAAGGCGCATTAATCCGGATTCAAAAATTGAAAACGTAATGGAGTATATCCCGGACGGCGTCATATTAATGGTGAATACGTCGGGAGCGAGAAATGCGGAAGAAGCAGTAAAAATTGCAAAGATAGGGAGTGAAATTTCAAAAACGAAATGGATAAAAGTTGAAATAGAGGCAGATACAAAATATCTTATGCCGGATAATGTGGAAACCATAAAAGCAACCGAACGGCTCGTAAAAGACGGCTTTTTCGTATTTCCATACATAATGCCTGATTTGATAACTGCAAGAAAACTTGAAAACATAGGCGCTGCTGCAGTCATGCCACTTGGTTCTTTTATCGGGACAAATAAGGGAATAACCTGTGAGACGCTAATTAAACCAATAATACAGGAGTTAAAAATTCCGGTCATCATAGATGCAGGCATAGGGAGACCATCTCATGCAGCACAAGCTATGGAACTCGGGGCACAGGCGGTTCTTGTAAATACTGCCATTGCAATTGCAAAAGACCCGGTTAAAATGGCTGTGGCAATGGACATGGCTGTCAAAGCAGGAAGAATTGCACATGAAACGGGACTGCATGCAGAAAAGGAATTTGCAGAAGCAACGTCTCCATTGACCGATTTTTTGAAAAGAGACAAAAATGATTAGAGAAATAATAAAAGAGGAAAAAAATTTTTATGATAATTTTAAACGTGAAGAGACCGGCGATGTTTCTGACATATTTCAAAAAGACGTTGTTTCAAAATCTGATTTTTTGCGGCTTCTTACTAGCAAGGATGAAAACGTTCTGGAACTGATGGCAGAAAAGGCAAAACGCATAACCGATAATTATTTTGGAAAAATGATTCTGCTTTACGTGCCGCTTTATATTTCCAATTATTGCATAAATAAATGCGTTTACTGCGGATTTTCGGCATTAAACGACGATATTCCAAGAAAAAAACTCAAAAAAGAAGAGATAGAAACGGAAATGGCGGCATTAAAAGAAAATGGTTTTGATACCATCCTGATTTTAACGGGCGAAGACAGAAATGTTTCTCCGGTTGATTACATTGCAGAAGCGGTTAAAACCGCCAGAAAACATTTTTCAGAAATACTGGTAGAAGTTTATGCCATGACAGCCGATGAATATAAACGTCTCGTTGACAATGGTTTAACGGGCATGACGATTTATCAGGAAACTTACGATGAAAAATTGTATGACAAACTGCATCTTTCCGGACCAAAAAAGGATTTTGTTTTCAGACTGGAAGCCCCGGAACGTGCCATTAAGGCAGGTGTAAAAGAGATAAACGTGGGATGTCTGCTCGGGCTGAATGGGGATTTTTTAATGGATGCCTACCTTACTTCAATACACGCCGATTATTTACAGGGAAAATATCCCGACGTGGAAGTATCCGTCTCATACCCCAGAATACAGCCGGCAGAAGCGTCAATAAAAATAGATACCATAGTGGATGACGTAGATTTTGTTCGCATAATTACTGCAACGCGAATTTTTCTGTCCAGAGTCGGATTAAACGTCTCTACGAGAGAAAGACCGTATATGAGGGATAATTTAATAGGTCTTGGCATTACAAAAATGTCGGCAGGTTCAAAAACGTCAGTCGGCGGTTATTCGCTTGCGGCAAAGGACCCGGGGCAGTTTGAAATAAACGATAAAAGGGAAGTCCGTGAAATAACGGATTTAATAATTTCAAAGGGTTACAGGCCGGAGTTTACTAACTGGGTAAGAATCTGACATGAACAATTTTGATAAAACGTTACTTGGCTGTTTTTCACGGAAAGAGCTGGAAAAGATAAAAAAAACGAAATTGCTTATAATAGGATGCGGAGGTCTGGGAAGTAACGCAGCAGCGATTCTTATAAGGACCGGATTTTCAGACCTGGTTTTAACCGATTTTGACGTGGTAAATGCAGAAAATTTAAACAGGCAGAATTTTTCGTTTACCCAGTGCGGGATGAAAAAAGTAGTCGCTTTAAAAAAGAATCTTCTAAAAATAAATCCATGGGCAAAAATAAAAACGATTTGTGAAAAAGTTGACGGGAAAAAGTTAAGGGAGATAATTTTTAGGGAAAAAATTGACGTAATAATAGAAGCCGTTGATGTCACAGAGACAAAAAAAATCATTTTTGAAGAAAGTTTAAAATTTAAAAAAAGAGTAGTGGCCGCTTCAGGAGTTGCAGGGTATGGGGATTGTGAAAATATAAAAGTAAAAAGAGGAAAAAATTTTTCTGTCATAGGTGACATGATTAAATCCACGAAGGACTTTAAACCATTTGCTCCAAAAGTTTCTGCAGTTGCTGCAATGCAGGCAGACGAAGTTTTAAGGATGGTGCTTGACAATGAATAAAAAAGAAAAATTACGGAAATTTAACGAGAAAAACATTTATTGCATAACTGCCGAAAAATATTCAAAAGGCAGGGATAACGTTACTGTCGTAAAAAACATGCTTGATGCAGGTGTGAAGATAATTCAATACAGGGAAAAATACAAAAATTTCAGGGAAAAATACGAGGAATGTCTCATTATCAGGAAACTAACGGCAAAAAAAGATGCTGTTTTTATCGTAAATGACCATCCTGATTTGTGCCTTATGACGGATGCTGACGGGGTTCATCTCGGGCAGGATGATTATCCCTTAAAGGCGGTAAGAGAGATACTTGGGAATGATTACATATTAGGCGTATCAACGCATTCGCCTGAGCAATACATGAAAGCAGTTGCCGATGGTGCGGATTATGCAGGCGTAGGTCCTTTGTTTGAAACGCATACAAAAGATGACGTCATGGCTCCTGTCGGGTTAAAATATTTAAAATGGGTTTTTAAACATGAAAAGATTCCTTTTGTAGCCATAGGCGGTATAAAAGAATGTAACGTGGAAAAAGTAGTTAAAGCAGGAGCAAAATGCATATGTCTTGTTACGGAAATTACGTCAGCCGACGACATTAAGGAAAAAATAAAAAAAATTACTGAGAAAATTAATTTATAAATATCAAACCTGCACTCTTACCCATTAAAAAATACAGATTTCATATGTTTTTTATTTATCCCCCTTTGAAAAAGGGGGATTTGTTTTTTTCTTTTTATCCTTTGTAAAGTGTGACGAAAGTGGGATTTGAAGGAATAAAATCTCCCCTGACCCCTCTTTTCCAAAGAGGGGAAATTACTTGTCTTATCATCCCCCTTAGAAAAAGGGGGAAAGAGGGGGATTTATTTTTTAAAGGGAATGAAAAGCAAAAATTGTCTCTACATATTTTAAACAATGGGTGATATAATGCAGTCGTTAAAATACAATTCCATCCATATTTCCATTTTTTTTGTTTTTAATTGAATATAATTATCCGTTGTCATTATTAATTCGTATTTATCATCCTAAACATGTAATAACGTAATTGTAGAGACTTAAGCTTGCTGTGTCTCAAAGATAAGCAAGGCGAATATTCAAACGGTGTGCCACGCGACCAGCGCAGGATAAACCGCTGTTTTGTTTTTATAACCATATATAAAAAATTCCACCATTTAATTTGTTTTCAGAGACAGAGCAAGCTCTGTCTCTACATGTTTAAAACGATGGGTGATATAATGCAGTCGTTAAAATACAATTCCATCCATATTTCCATTTTTTTTATTTTTAATTGAATATAATCATCCGTTGTCATTATTAATTCGTATTTATTATCCTAAACGTGTAATAACGTAATTGTAGAGACTTAAGCTTGCTGTGTCTCAAAGATAAGCAAGGCGAATATTCAAACGGTGTGCCATGCGACCAGCACAGGATAAACCGCTGTTTTGTTTTTATAACCATATATAAAAAATTCCACCATTTAATTCGTTTTCAGAGACAGAGCAAGCTCTGTCTCTACATGTTTAAACCTTTATTTCTTTTCCCCCTTTGAAAAGGGGGAATAAGGGGGATTTGAAAAAATCAAATCTCCCTAACCCCTATTTTCCAAAGAGGGGAAATTACTTGTCTTATCATCCCCCTTAGAAAAAGGGGGAAAGAGGGGGATTTGTCTTTTTTAAATGGAATGAAGAGCAAAAACTGTCTCTATATGTTTAAAACGATGGGTAATATAATGCAGCCGTTAAAATACAATTCCATCCAATTTCCATTTTTTTGTTTTTAATTGAATTTAATCATCCGTTGTCATTATTAATTCGTATTTATTATCCTAAACGTGTAATAACGTAATTGTAGAGACACAGCTTGCTGTGTCTCAAAGATAAGCAAGGCGGATATTCAAACGGTGTGCCACGCGACCAGCGAAGGATAAACCGCTGTTTTGTTTTCAGAGACAGAGCAAGCTTAAGTCTCTACATGTTTAAACCTTTATTTCTTTTCCCCCTTTGAAAAGGGGGATGAAGGGGGATTTGATTACATAAAATCTCCTCTGGCCCCTCTTTTCCAAAGAGGGGAAATTGATGGAATAAATCTCCCCTAACCCCTCTTTTCCAAAGAGGGGAAATTAAAGGAATAAAATCTCCCCTGACCCCTCTTTTCCAAAGAGGGGAAATTACTTGTCTTATCATCCCCCTTAGAAAAAGGGGGAAAGAGGGGGATTTGTCTTATTTTCTTTTTCTTTTTCTCCTTTGTAAGTGTGACGAAAGGGGGATTTGAAAGGATAAAATCTCCCCTAACCCCTCTTTTTTAAAGAGGGGAAATTGATGGAATAAATCTCCCCTGCCCCCTCTTTTCCAAAGAGGGGAAATTACTTGTCTTATCATCCCCCTTTGAAAAAGGGGGATGAAGGGGGATTTGATTACATAAAATCTCCTCTGGCCCCTCTTTTCCAAAGAGGGGAAATTGATGGAATAAATCTCCCCTAACCCCTCTTTTTTAAAGAGGGGAAATTACTTGTCTTATCATCCCCCTTTGAAAAAGGGGGAAAGAGGGGGATTTAGGTAAAATAAAACCCAGATTTCTTCGCTGGCGGTCGCAATGTCCGTGACATCTGTAAAAATGAAATAACGGTTATTTTATTGCAAACTATATCTCTTGTAAGTATTAGCGGACAGCAATGAGCAGGAGAAGGTCATGCATTACGATAAGACGCGGATAGAATATAAAACAAAGGGTGTTTGCGTAAGCCACTTAAAACAGGTAGATGAAAATCTGTTTTTATTGCCATACGGCACTTTACGTTTACCATTTGAAAATATTTCCTTTTTCCATTTACTTCTTCACAGCGGCATTTGTCAATTGCCGCTGTGATTTTATTGCCTTGATTTAACGTAAAAAATAATTTAGAATGTAAAAATATTATAAAGTGAGAGGATTTTTATGAAAACATTTTTATGTTTAATAAGGATTTATGCCGGAACGGCAGGTTTTATAAAAAAAATTACTCTACGTGCAATTTAAACCAGACGATGAAAACAAACGACATAAAAGCAGTATTCATAGACAGGGACGGATGTCTGATAAAGGAATACGGATACATAAACACGTTAAAGAAAATCAGGTTTTTTAAAAACAGCATAAAAGCGCTGAAACTGTTAAAACAAAATGGCTATAAGGTAATTGTAGTTACGAATCAGTCCGGAGTTGCTTATGGATATTTCCCGGAGAGTTTCGTCAGGCAGTCGCACGCATTTATTGCAAAAAAATTAAAAAAACATGGAACTAAGATTGACGCTTTTTATTACTGCCCTCATCACATAAAAGCAAAGATAAAGAAATACAAAAAAAACTGCAAATGCAGAAAACCGAACATTGGCATGATAATAAAGGCACAAAAAAGGTTCAAAATTAACCTGAAAAAGAGTTATGTCATGGGAGACAAATTAACAGACGTTAAACTTGCCCATAATGCCGGAATGAAAGGCATACTTTTGTTAACCGGTTTTGGCAGACGGCAGAAAACGCTCATAAAAAAAGAAAGGATAAATCCGGATTACGTTGCAAAAGATTTTTTACATGGGGCAAAATGGGTTGTAAAAAATAACGGAGGAAAATAAATGGAAAAATATCTAAATGTGATAGATAAATTTGACGGAAAAAAGATACTTGTCCTCGGCGATTTTATTCTTGACGAATACGTTTATGGAGAGACGGAAAGGATATCAAGGGAAGCTCCGGTTCTGATTCTGAAATATAACAACAGCATTTATCTCGCCGGAGGCGGAGCCAATCCCGTAATAAATTTAAAAGATCTTGGTGCCATTCCCGTTCCCGTTGCAATATGCGGAGATGACGTTCATTCAAAAATCATGTTAAATCTGTTGAAAAGCAAAAAAGTAAATCTTGATACCATAGTAATGGATAAAAATTTTAACATGCCGGTTAAGACAAGAATAATGGCTGGCAGCGTCCATACGGTAAAGCAACAGATAGTAAGGATAGACAGGACAGGGACGAAAAACATGTCAAAAGATGCCGAAAATAGCGTTATGAATAATTTAAAAACTTATGTTAAACAAACTGATTGCCTTCTGGTATCGGATTATGGAGGGCCTTTGTTAACGGACAGAATCATATCCCTTATCAATGATTTTGCAAGGGCTGGTTTTAAAGTCGTCGTTGATTCAAGGCATGCATTAAGAAAATTTAGATACATAACGACCGCTACCCCGAATGAAACCGAGGCAGGTCCGCTTGTCGGCATAGAAGACTACGAAGAAAAAGACGTTGAGAACATAGTGAAAAAATTAACGCATTTGTTAAAAGCAAAAGGAATGATAGTAACACGCGGTTCAAAGGGCATGATTATTTATGATAAAGGACGGATAACGAAATTACCAGCATTTGGTACCGAGGAGATAGTAGACGTGTCCGGTGCAGGAGATACGGTATCGTCAATAATTTCGCTTGCACTTTCATGTGGAATGTCCCTGAAAGATGCAGCATGCGTGGCAAATACAGGTGCAGGACTTGTAGTTATGAAAAGAGGCGTTGCGACCGTAACGCCGGAAGAATTAAAAAGAGCGTTAAAAAATGCATAAAATAGTAAAAAGAGAAACTCTGAAAAAAATAACAGATAATTATAAAAAACGCGGTAAAAAAGTTGTTTTTGCAAATGGATGTTTTGATTTGATTCACGTTGGTCACGTAAGATTTTTAAAAGCAGCAAAATCAAAAGGTGACGTTCTTGTGGTCGGATTAAATTCTGATAGGTCGGTCCGTGAAATAAAAGGGATGGGCAGACCTGTTATAGGACAAAAAGACAGGGCAGTCATACTTTCGGCATTCAGATTCGTTGATTACGTGACTATTTTTAACGAAAAGGACGTCAGAAAAACCCTTGAAATTCTGCGTCCCACGCATCATGCAAAAGGAACTGATTATACAAAGGATACCGTTCCTGAAAAAGAAATTTCAAAAAAACTTGGAATTCAAATCGTCATAGTTGGCGACAAAAAAAAACATTCAACCAGGGATTTAATAAAAACCATCAGGGAAAAATACAAATGAAAAAAATGATAGTTTGTTTTTTGCCGTTTTTTATTTTTGGCTGTGCAACCGTAATGAATAAAATATCCATGATAAAAATGACTCAAAATGAACAAATAATAAAGGAAGAGATTAACAGGGAAGTCGCAGAAAATAAAACTATTGAAAAAGTAAATGTTGAAAATGAAAAAAAAGCGGAAGAAGAAAAAATAACAAAAACAGAGCAGAATAAAAATAAATACATCGTAAAAAAAGGCGATTCGTTGTGGAAAATAGCAAAAGAACGGGCAGGAACTCCCGTTGTATGGCAACAGATTGCCGTGGAAAATAACATTAACCAGCCTTATATTTTACAGCCCGGACAGGAAATATTGCTGTCGGATTCATATAAAATAGTGGATAAAACAAAAAAGGTTTTTGAATATAGAATTGTAAAAAACGATTCTTTTGGCGCAGGTGAACGACTCGTTTTTGCAGTAAAGTATTTTGGCATAACTGCCGGTCATGGGATACTTGACGTTAAAGACATGGTTGAGATAAATGGCAGAAAATCGTATTACATAGAAGCAACTGCAAAAACGTCTTCCTTTTTTGAAAAATTTTACAGGGTGCACGACGTAATCTGTTCATATATGGACGTGCGTGGTTTGTTTTCGTGGAAATACAGCAAAAATCTGCAGGAAGGGTCATATAGAAATAACAGTTACATGGAATTTTATCATGAACAGGGATATGCAATAAAAAAAGAAGGTGATAAGTGTCAGATACCGGTATTTGTCCAGGACGTTTTATCAGAATTATATTATTACAGAGCCTTATTTACGGGACAGGAAAAGGAAATCTACATTGACGTTGCATCTGATGAATGCAAGGTTTATCAGATACTCGTGGAAAAAATAAGGGAAGAAAAAGTAAAAGTGGATGCAGGAGAGTTCGATTGTTACGTTGTCCGTCCGCATTTAAAATACGAGGGAATTTTCAGACAAATGGGAGACGTGGACATCTGGTTTACAAAGGATAAACACAAGATACCCGTGCTTGTAAAATCAAAAATAGTAATAGGAACAATTGATGCAGTCCTGCAGGAAGCAACGATTGTGGAACCGCAATAATAATGAGTGATTCCAGAGGCAGCAAAAATTTAATAAACAAGGAATTCATTCCGATTTTTTACATCCTTATAATACCGGTTTTTTCTTATCTCGAAGGATATGGAGTAATATCTCCCATGCCGACGTATTATAAGGACGTATGTTATTTTATAACTATTTTTTTTGGTTTGTTCATGAATTTTGTGGAAAGAAAAAAAATAATGAATTTATATTTTTTTATTCCGCTTTTAATTTTATTAATAATAAGAATTTCCCCCTTGATGTCAATTGACAGATATTTTAACGGGAATTTCCTTATGCTGTTAATATCGGATGCAACAATCATTTGTTTTTATTTTTTAGTGGCGATTTCGTTCTGGACAAACGATCCGTATTTCGTTACTTTTTATAAATCAAATTTAAGCCCGTATAGAATTATTTATAAAATAATAGGTTTGTATTTTGCCGGAATTTGCATTGTCCTGATAGCTTTATTTGTTAAAATTTTTCTTATATTAAAAGAAGTATATTGATTTATGATTTTTTTGGACGTTAAGGATTTAATTCCACCGTTAATTTATTTATGTATCCGATTATGCTGTTTTTAACGTCAGCGTCGCGGACTTTATCATAGAAATACCACATCCAGTTTAATGCCTTTTTTTTGTCGGTTTCAAGACACATCTGCACCAGAACGTTTAAGGTAGTAAAATCATAAGGGTCCAGCTGCATTATTTTTTCCATGTATTTTACAGCCGTAAATTTGTCGTCAAGTTCGTAATAATAAATTGAAGCAATTAGATTTAAAATTGCAGGACTTATTGATGCGACTTCAAGTGCTTTTGAAACGTGATATTTTGTCCAGAATTCGTCTTTTAGATATGCAGAATATCTTGCTGCCTGGACGTAATATCTCGCCAGCAAATCCCTGTAATACAAATCAAAATTTTCGTTTAAATATCTTAATAAATACAACTGCATTAAAATCTGGGAATTTTTAATTAATTCTTTTTTGGATTGTAATTTGAATATTATTCCATAAGGGACAGAATAAATTTCCTGCTCTTTGTTTGAAAATTCAGTAAAAGAAGTATAATACGTTTTATCAGGATTCTTTCTGAAAACGTCATACTCTGCCTGGCTTTGCAGATATTGATTAACCTTTTGTCTCATGTATTTTAGTCGTGGCTGGGAAAATTCGCCGGTTTTAAATTTTATCTGGACGTCTGCTTTTCTTGCTTCCCTGAATATGGACGTGTCAAGAAAGGATGCATTTTTGTCATAGACGTCAATCCCCTTGAATTTGTTTTTAACGTATTTAAAATATAATATGCTAAACACGTCTAAATCTTCTTCCGCAAATAATTTATCGCCTGGCTTTAACGTCCTTTCAACGTTCAAAACGTGATCATAAGCAAGATATTTTCTGGAATGATTATGCGAAGAATAATTTAGCAATAATTGTAAAATTATGCAAAAAACGACGAACGAATAAAGAAAACCTGCGTTTTCTGCTTTTGTTGCGGTGAAAAATTTATATAATCCCGCAGAAGAAACGATAAGCAGGATGACGTCAATAAAAACGTAAAAATTAGTATTTACGTAAAGCGTAAAAGGGGACATGGAATTGCCGGTTAAAAAAATTACGCCCGATGTATTTAATACAAAAAATGAAATAAAGACGTAAAAAAATATTTTATTATATTTATACAAAATAAAAGAACCCCATACAATAAAAATGATAATGAAATTATAACACCTTATTAATTGACCGGCGTAATTTTTTATCTTAAATAGTGCGATGTCAAAATTAAACGGAACCGTGGTTTTTAAAGTATATGGTTTTCTCAAAATGTATCCGATAATCTGGGAAAAGGTATCTATTTCATGCCAGTGTATAACAGGGTTTTGTTTTGCCCTTATGAACAAATATAGAAAAGGAGACAAAAAGGAAATTAGAAATAAAATCAGCGTAAGAAAATTTTTTTTGAATGAGAAATTCTTAAGAAAAAAAATTGAAATCAGAATTATGAAAACCGTTACTCCTGAATTTGTGAAATGTAACACCGGCAGAAAGCCGGAGAGATAAATTGAAAGAATCAAAAATTTATCTTTTTTCTGGTATAAATATTTAAAAAAACAAAATACGGTAAGAATTATGAATAAATGGGATAAAACGTAAATTCCACCTTTTGCGTTACCTGCCTGAGACCAGAAAATATAAGACAAACAAAAGAAAACTGAAATGGACAGGCAGGATATTTTTAAGGTAAAATTATTTACGTTTTTAAATATAATTTTACAGAACAAAACGCAAGTTTTGTATAAAAAAACAAAAATCAGTATTGCAAGGACGGCAGATAAAACGTTATATCTGAAAGCAATGTCTCCAAGTGGAATACCTGAAAAGATTTTTCCAATTAGTAAATATAACGGATAACCCGGTGGATGGCCGATGCCGAGCGTCCATGAAGAAGCAATCAATTCCCCGCTGTCACCTATGTATATCGTAGGGGGTAAAGTAATAAGAAAAATGTAAAATAATAATAAAGTTGTTATGTAAACCATAAGTGTAATATTAAAATATCATGCTTAAAATTTCAATATGATTTTAACGTATTTTACAGCCGGGTATCATTGCAGCCCTGTAAAATTAAGAATTATTGACTGATAACGAGCGGCAGGTGCCCTTATGAAAAAGTAGAATATAGGGAGCGGAAAGTAGGGAGTAGAGAGTAGAAAAACAAAATCTGCAATGTAGTTATCCAATCAGCAACCTGTAATATGTCCCTTTGAATTATATCCGGGTATTCTCTTTCCTTTTTTTTTAATTCATGTTATATCCTTATGCCGTATAATTTTAAATGAATTGTCTGAAATCTATGTTTTTACCAGACAAAAATGTTCTATCGTGTTTATCTTTGATATCATCAAAGTAAAATTTAAGCATTGCCTATTTTAAAATATTTGGTTATAATTCTTTTTATTTAAAAAATTAAACAGGAGAAATTGAATGAAAATAGGTATTTTAACTAATGAATATCCTCCCAACGTATATGGCGGGGCAGGCGTGCACGTAGAATATCTGACCAGAGAATTGTCAAAACTGGATAATGGTAAACATACGGTTCATGTGTTTTGTTTTGGCAATCAGAAAGAAAACGACGGAAATTTAATAGTAGAAGGCATAGATGCAGAATTCAAATATTCTGTAAAAGACGAAAAGCACAGAAAGTTTCTGGATACGATGTTAAAGGATATAGTAATATCAGGAAGGTTAAGCGACGTAGACATAGTTCACTGTCATACATGGTATAGTCATTTTGCAGGGCTTCTTATAAAACAACTGTTGCAGGTGCCGTTGTTTCTTACCACTCATTCTCTCGAACCACATAGACCATGGAAAGCAGAACAACTTGGCACTGCGTATTATGGAAGTTCATGGATTGAAAAAACTGCTTATGCAAATGCAGATGGCGTAGTTGCCGTTTCTGAGGCAATGAAAAATGACGTGCACGATTTATACGGCGTTGATTTTGAAAAAATAAGAGTCATCCATAACGGGATAGATTTAAATCAATATAAACCGACTTTTAACGACGCGGTTCTCAAGAAATATAAAATAGACAAAAACATTCCTTTTATTTTGTTCGTAGGAAGAATTACAAGACAAAAAGGAATCATTCATCTTGTCAATGCAATAAAATATTTAAAAGAAGGCATCCAGATAGTTCTTTGTGCGGGAGCACCTGATACAAAGGAAATCGGAATTGAAATGGAACAAAAGGTAAAAGAAGCAGAAAGCAAAACAAAAAATAAAATTATATGGATACCTGAGATGCTGCCCAAAGAAGAAGTAATCGTGCTTTATTCCTGTGCCGAAATTTTTGTCTGTCCTTCCGTTTATGAGCCGTTTGGAATAATAAATCTGGAGGCAATGGCATGCGAAACGCCGGTAGTTGCAACAAACGTCGGCGGCATTCCGGAAGTAATCGTTCATAACGAAACCGGACTCCTCGTTCCTTTTAAAAGCAGTGGAACAACGGGACCGGAAGATGCAGAAAAGTTTTCAAAAGACATGGCAGATGCCATAAACAGTTTGCTTAAAGATAAAAACAAAATAAAAGAGATGGGGATAAAATCAAGAAAAAGAGTAGAAGAACATTTCAGCTGGACGTCAATAGCCGCGAGGACACTGGATTTTTACAACCACATTCTGGAAAAAAACGGAAAGAAAAAATAATTTATGGAAGGAAAAAAAAGAGTCGTAATTGAAAAGGTATTTCCGGAAATAGACAACGGCAGATTTCCAATAAAAAGGGTGATTGGTGAGAAAATAAACATAAAATCGCACATTATTTCCGACGGGCATGATGAAAAGGCATGCTTTTTTTATTATAAGCATGAAAATGACGTGAACTGGCAGAAAAAAGAAATGAAACTGCTTTATAATGACGAATGGCTGTCTGAGTTTGTCGTTGAAAAACAAGGTTGTTATTTTTACACTGTAAAAGCATGGATAGACCACTTTAAAACGTGGCAGATGGATTTAAAAAAGAGAATTGAAAACAATCAGGACGTTACCATTGATTTGCTCATAGGTATTGAATTGATTGAAAAAACAATAAGTGCGGCAGAAGTAAACGATGCAAAAAAACTCAGTGAATACATGGATAAAATCAGGAAAAACGACAAAAATAGCGTTGAAACAGCACTTAGCAATGAACTTGCGGGAATTATGCAAAAATATCCGGAGCAGGATAAAATATCCGAATACGAGAAAAATTTAATGGTTTATGTTGACAGGGAAAAAGCGGGTTTTTCAACGTGGTTTGAAATGTTCCCACGTTCCTGCTATGGAAATTCCAAAAAACATGGAACGTTTATGGATTGTGAAAAAATTTTGCCTGAAATTGCAAAAATGGGTTTTAACGTTCTTTATTTCCCGCCAATACATCCTATAGGAGTTACAAAAAGAAAAGGTAAAAATAATTCCCTGACAGCAGGACCGGATGACCCCGGAAGTCCATGGGCCATAGGCTCAAAAGAAGGCGGACACAAATCAATACACCCGGAACTCGGAAATTTTGAAGATTTTGATAGATTGATAAAAAAGGCAGAAGAACTTGATATAGAGATAGCAATTGACATAGCGTTCCAGTGCTCTCCTGACCATCCATACGTAAAAGAACATCCCGAGTGGTTTAAATGGCGTCCTGATAAAACGATACAGTATGCTGAAAATCCGCCAAAGAAATACGAAGACATAGTTCATTTTAATTTTGAATGTAATGAATGGAAAGAATTATGGGAAGAATTAAAATCAATTTTTATTTTTTGGGCGGAAAAAGGCATAAAAATTTTCCGGGTTGATAATCCGCATACAAAACCATTTCCATTCTGGGAGTGGGTTATTCCGGAAGTAAAAAAGCAGTATCCTGACGTAATATTTTTATCAGAAGCGTTTACAAGACCAAAAATAATGTATCGGCTCTCCAAGGCAGGTTTTACCCAGTCATACACGTATTTTGCCTGGCGCAATTCAAGGTATGAAATGGAAGAATACATGAAAGAACTCACGCAAACCGAGGTCAGTGAATTTTTCAGGCCCAACTTCTGGCCGAACACTCCTGATATTTTACATGAATACCTGCAGAAAGGCGGGAGAGCTGCATTTGTAACGCGACTTGTACTCGCGGCAACTCTGTCGTCAAATTATGGTATATACGGCCCTGCATACATATTATGTATGAACGAACCTTTTCCCGGTAAAGAAGAGTATAATAATAATGAAAAGTATGAAATAAAGTACTGGAATCTGGATTTATACGGTAATTTAAAACCGGAAATAACCAGAATAAACCAGATAAGAAAAGACAACAAAGCGTTACAGTCAAACAGGAATTTTAGGATTTTGGGATGTGATAATCCGCAGATTATTGCTTATGCAAAGGCAACGGATGACCACACAAACGTAGTAATGACTGTGGTTAATTTTGACACATATCACAAACAATCAGCCTGGGTAGAAATACCTTTTGACTGGTTTGGTATTTCACAGGACGACGAATATGAAGTCGCTGACCTCTTTAATGACGTTACGTATAAATGGAAAGGACACTGGAATTTTGTAATTCTTGACCCCCAGATAACCCAGGCACACGTATTAATTTTTAAAAAATAAAACAATCCGTAAATCAAAACCTGCACGTCCGGAAAAAAGTGTAACTTTTCAACGCCTTAAAATTTGCCTAAAAATCATTGCAAGGAAAGCATTAATTTGATATAATAACACAAAATTTAATAATATATATTATATTAAATTATGGAGGTTTGTATGCTTGGAGTAACGATAGGTGTTATTTTGTTAATCCTTTTAATTGGATTAGTTGTTTTGCAGGGTGCAATAGAGTGGGGTGGATTTGACCCGGAAAAAATTATGAATAAAAATAAAAAGGAAGAAAAATCTACAAAAAAAGAAGACATCAAAAAAGAAAAAGTCATTTCAACAAAAACAAAAAAGATTAATAGAAAGGGGAAAAAGTAATGATTTTTGATTATGTCCTTGGCTTATTTTCAAATGATATGGCAATAGACCTTGGAACTGCTACAACCCTTGTTTATCTGAAAAATAAAGGAATTGTTTTAAAAGAACCATCAATTGTTGCACTTTATAGAGGCAAGGAAGTTATAGCCGTTGGTGAAGCTGCAAAAGAAATGGTCGGCAAAACGCCTGGTGAAATAAAAGCAATCAGACCTATGAAAGATGGTGTTATAGCCGATTTTAACGTTACTGAAAAAATGTTAAGATATTTTATTGTTAAGGTTCATAACAGACATTCCCTTGTATCCCCGAGAATTGCAATTTCAGTACCAAAGGGCGTCACTCCCGTTGAAAAAAGAGCTGTCCGGGAATCTGCTCTACAGGCAGGAGCCAGGGAAGTATACCTTATTGATGAACCAATAGCAGCAGCAATCGGAGCAGAACTACCCATAGAAGTTCCTACGGGTCATATGGTGGTTGACATAGGAGGCGGAACCACGGAAGTTGCAGTGGTTTCAATGGGTGGGCTCGTTGTTTTTAATTCCATCAGGACTGCCGGCGATAAATTTGATGAAGCTATTATGTCATATCTTAAAAAGGCATATAATGTTCATATCGGTGAACGCACGGCTGAAAAAGTAAAAATTAATATTGGTTGCGCATTAAAACTTGAAGATACGGTTGAAATGGACGTAAAAGGCAGCGATATGACCACCGGTTTGCCGAGAACTATTAAAGTAACGTCAGATGAGATGGCGGTTGCCCTTGAGGAACCAATAACAAAAATAATAGAGGGAATAAAACTTACGCTTGAACAAACCAAACCGGAACTTGCGGCGGACATTATTGACAAAGGAATAGTTTTAACCGGTGGTGGCTCTCAGTTGAAATCTTTTGACATAAAATTAAGTAATGAAACAGGCGTCCCTGTTCATCTGGCAGAAAATCCACAGGATTGCGTAGTTTTAGGAGCAGGAAAGATGCTGGAAGAGCAGATGGAAGTGCTAAGACGTCTTTCATTTGAGGGCGATGATTCCTATATTGCCTGATAAATGAAAATTAAATTTAAGCAAAATTTTAAAAAATTTTATTTAATAATCATATTAATTTGTATAATTGTTTTTATTTTTTTTGTCAAAAGGAAAACCGTTTTTGATTTTTTGAGTTCTTTTATTTCGGATTTACAAAAAAATGTTTCAAAGAGTGTATTTTACGTAAGGGATTCGTTTACTGCATCCGAATATATAAAGGATTCAAATAAGTTTATCAAAGAGATAAACCAAAAATATACGTATCTTGTCAATGAAAATCAGATACTAAAAGCAGAAAACGAAAGATTAAAGAGATTGTTAAAATTAACCGACAATAATAAAGTGAAAAAATTTACAAAATGTTATGCTAACGTCATTGGCGCGAATGAGAGCGGGTTTATATTTAATTATTTGATTGATAAGGGGCAGAAAGACGGACTGGAAATCGGAGACGGAGTCGTTTCCGACGAGGGCGTTGCCGGCGTAGTGCAGAAAGTATTCCCGGAAACTTCACTTGTGCTGCTTTTAACGGACGTAAAATGCAGGATTCCGGTCAGGGTAGAGCGTAACAAAAAAGCAGGTATCCTGATTGGCAAAGGATACAATTTATGTGAACTTGAATATATATCAAAAGAAGAGGACATATCAGTTGGGGACGTGCTTGTAACTTCGGGTTTGAGTGCGTCGTTCCCGGAAGGTTTATTGGTTGGAAAAATTATTTCAGCAGACAAAAAGGCGGAAAAACTTACGATGGACATACTGGTAAAACCTTTTGTAAATGTTTCACGGATTCAGGAAGTATTTGTCGTAAGCAAACACCAGAAATAGGCAGTTTGGCATGCGAGATTATTTTTTTAGGAGAAATTGGAGTTTTAGTTCCGGCGATGATAACATAAATTTCCGCATTGATCAATTAAATGATTTTTCAAAGCCTTGCATCATTCTCGCAGGTAATCATTTAAACATTGTAAAGACGTTTATCCGGTGGACTTCACTATAATAAAACGAGGTATTTTTTGAGAAAGTTTATTTTAAATTTTTTTATGTGGATAATTCTTTTTGTGGTGATTTTTATTTCAATTTTCAGTCATAGCACTTTTAAAATATTTCGCAACATAGATGTTTTATTGATTACTTCGTCAATACTGATGTTTTCCGGCATGATATGGACGTGTCTTATTTTTACTTTTATTTATTCGCTTATTCTCGATTCCATTTTTATGAATTTTTTGGGGATAAACGTAATGTGTTATTTGCTGGTATTGCTGGTGCTTTTTTATTTGTGTAAAAATATGAATACCGATAATCTGCTGACTGAAATTTTTATACTGTTTGTTGCCTGTTTGTTTAAAAATTTAATTTATACGTTGCTTGTATTTTTCTTTTACTGGGACGGGAGATTTTATTTTTTACCTACGGGGATTTTCCTGCAGATTGTTTTTACCATTTGTACGGGTGCAGCAGTTTTCTGGATAATAGATTTACTCCGTAGTGGAATTGTAAGATGGCAAAATACGAAGTAATAGAAAACATAAAAAATATTTACGGCAGATTTTTAAGAATAAAAATTCTGGCGTGGTTAACGACCGGTTTTGTCATAATAATTTTATTAAGATTATTTTACGTTCAGATAATAAAAGGGGATTATTACAGAAAACTTGCCGATTCAAATTGCGTAAATATCGTTAAAATAAGGGCACCGCGGGGTTATATTTACGATAAGAATTATAAACCTCTTGTAATAAACAAAGCAGCCTATCAGTTGAACATAACTCCGTATTATTTTAGAAAAAATCCAGACGTTAAGAAATCATTAATTGAAATTTCCGGAATTATTAAGATCCCAGTTGAAGTGATTGAAGAAAAATTAAATGAATGCAGGGAATACATGCTTGAGCCAATAGTAATAAAAAGAAATCTCAACGAACATGAGATTTCAATGATTGAAGAAAAAGCAATAGAGATCAGCGGAATTTACATATCTCAGGACCCCATAAGGTTTTATAATTATGACTCACTCGCTTCTCACGCCATTGGTTATACAGGGGAGATATCGCAGGACCAGTTAAAAGACAAAAAGGATTATTCCCCTGGCGACATAGTCGGACAGACGGGTGTTGAAAATTTTTATGATAAGGAATTAAGGGGAAAAGACGGAGTAATGTATATATTAACGGATGCTTTTGGCAGGCAGAAAGAAATAATAAATACAGTGAAGCCAAAGCAGGGAAACAACATTGTTTTAACCATTGATCATAGTTTGCAAAGATATGCAGAAGAATTAATGGATGAAAATAATTATAAAGGAACAATTGTTGCGTGCAATCCGAAAACCGGTGAAATCCTGTGTATGGTTTCAAAACCGGATTATAATCTGAATTATTTTAGCGGAGCGATTGATATAAAAGAATGGAAGAAATTGATAAGAAATAAAGACAATCCAATGAATAATAGGGTCGTTCAGGGACTTTATTCGCCGGGTTCCATTTTTAAAATTGCAGTTGGCACAGGCGGTCTTAATGAAAAAATTATCGATACCACTACCTCTTTTTTATGTGAAGGCATATATTGGATAAAAACATGGCCATATAAATGCTGGAAGCGGTCAGGACATGGTTACGTTGATTTTTACAGAGCAGTAGCGGAATCCTGCGACATATATTTTTATAAATTGGGCTTGAAAATGAAGGTTGAATTATTATATAAATATGGAGTTATGTTTGGTCTTGGCGAGAAAACGGGTATTGATATACCAGGAGAAAAAGCAGGATTGGTTCCAACAAGAGAATGGAAAAGAAGAATAGACAGGACGCCATGGTTCCCGGGCAATACCGTTATGATGTCAATCGGACAGGGATACATCACGGCTACGCCTTTGCAAATAATGAACATAATGGCGGTTATGGCAAATAAGGGATATGCCATGCAACCTTTTGTGGTAAAAGCCATAACGGCTGAGAACAGGAGAATTGTAAAATTAACCGAACCCAGACGTTTATTTGACGTCAAAGTTTCAGGAGAAGTAATAAACATCATGAGAAATGCATTGCGGCTGGTAATTCAAAGTGACAGAGGAACCGGGACAAAAGCAAGGATAAAAGGAATTATTTCAGCGGGTAAAACAGGAACGGTTGAAAATCCTCACGGCGAAACGCATGCAATGTTTGCCGGCTTTGCCCCTTTTGACAATCCGGAAATTGTTATTTTTGTTCTTGTAGAACATGGCGGCGGTGGTGGAGAAGTAGCCGCTCCTATTGCAGGTAAAATTTTTGAATATTATTTCAGGTCAAAGAGATAAAAATGAATTTTCAGAAAAGGATGATAATTACATTAAAAGGTTTGTTTAAAAATTTTAACGTTGTTTTACTGGCAACGACGTTTTTACTTATAATTATTGGTGCTTTTTCAATTTTTTCTGCAACCGGCGGAACGATAAACGAAATCTTTATTAAACAGATTATATGGTACGTTATAGGATTGATTTTAATGTTAATTTTTGCAAACATTAATTATAACAATTTAATCATCATTGCCAATCAACTTTATTTTTTATTTCTTTTTTTTCTTGTCGTAGTTCTTGTTTTTGGACACGTGGCTCTTGGTGCGCAACGCTGGTTAAAATTAGGCATATTTCAGTTTCAGCCGAGTGAATTCATGAAATTAATTATTCCGCTTGTTATCATCAGATTCATACTTGTTAATAATCAGAAAAAATGGACTTTTAAATCGTTATTAAAAATTTTTTTTATTACCATAATTCCGGTATTATTAATTTTAAAACAGCCGGATCTGGGAACGGCAATCATAAGCATACCAATTGCTCTCGTTGTTTTATTTATCGGGAACATACCCATGAAGAAATTCGTTTCAATTATTATAATATTGGTTCTTATTCTCCCTGCTGGGTATATGATGTTAAAGGATTATCAGAAACAACGATTGCTCGTTTTTGTTAATCCGCAGATAGACCCGCTTGGTGCGGGCTATAACGTAATACAGTCAAAAATAGCAATTGGCTCTGGTAAACTAACAGGCAGAGGGTGGTTGCATGGGCCGCAGAGTCAGTTAAATTTTATTCCAATAAAATATACAGATTTTATTTTTTCGGTTATATGTGAAGAATTTGGTTTCCTTGGCGGATTGTTTGTCGTTTTGATATATTACGTTCTTATAATGGAAATATTAAAAATAGTTAAATTATGTAAGTTTACGGGAGGTAAAATGCTTGCCGCTGCAACAGCAACCATTATTTTCGTCCAGTTCGTCATAAATACGGGCATGACAATCGGGATTTTGCCGGTTACCGGCGTTACTCTGCCACTTTTGAGTTATGGCGGATCATCTATAATTTTTATTATGATAATAATAGGAATTTCGCAGAATATTTACAGGGAATATATGAAAGGAGAAGAAATATAATTTTCTAATGAAAAATATATATATAAATAAGGAAGATTTTGAAACAAACATAGCAGTGGCAGAAGATGGAAAATTATTAAATTTTTTTTCAGAAAGAAACATTTATGCAAAATCCGGCAATATCTATAAAGGTAAAATTGAAAAAGTCGTAAATAATATGAATTTTGCTTTTGTAAACATAGGAGATGAAAAGCCGGGTTTTTTATCTGAAAAAGCATATTCTGAATTGATTGAAAATGGTATTATTAAAGATAAAGCCGGGATTAATTCAGACAAAGACAAAATTTCAAAAATTTTTCAAAAAGGACAGGACGTCCTTGTTCAGGTAATAAGAACGTCTTATAAGACAAAAGGTTCAAGGTTAACTACGAACATTGCAATACCCGGATATTATACCGTTTTATCGCCTTATTCAGATCAGACCGGGGTATCAAAAAAAATTATTGATGAAAAAGAAAGACGCAGATTAAGGGACGTTCTTATGAACATGAAAAAAAAGATAAAAGGCGGCGTCGGATTAATAGCAAGAACGACGTCGGAAGGAGTATCAGAAAGACAGATAGAAGAAGAGATAAAACAAAATTTCAATAAATGGCAGAACATTCTGAAAATGTCCAAAAAAGCAAAATCACCGGCACTGCTATACGAAGAAGAAAAATTTCATCTAAAAATATTAAGGGATATATTAAACAACTCAGTAAAAGAAATTATGGCCGATTCCGAAGACGTTTTAAAGGACGTTGATAAATACTTGAAAAATACAAAGATGAATGGGGTTAAGGTCAGGTTACATAAAGCGCCTGAAAATATATTTGAATATTATAAATTGATAAACCAGATAAAAAGTTTAAAGAACAGAATTGTTCCGTTTAAACAGGGTGGATATTTAAAGATTGATGCAACCGAGGCACTGACCGTCATAGACGTTAACAGCGGTAAATTCAAAGGAGAAAACGACGTCGAGAGTTCCATCCTGATGCTTAATTTAAACGCAGCAAGGGAAGTGGCAAGGCAGATAATATTACGAAATATCGGCGGTTTGATAGTGGTAGATTTTGTTGACATGCAGACGGACGAAAATAAAAACATATTAAGGAAGGAAATAGAAAAGGAACTTTCAAAATCAAAAGTGTATTTTAAGACCATTGAAATAAACGAGTTCGGACTTCTCGTCATTTCAAGAAAAAGAACGATAAATAGAACCGAAGAAGTATATTTTGATCAATGCCCGGTTTGTGACGGAAAAGGCATCGTTCCTACGAAAGAAAGCATTTGCATAGAACAATTAAAAAAGATAAAATACGTTTGTAAGATGGAAAAGAAAAGTGAGGTCGTTTTTGATTTAAAACCAGAAATAAAACAGGAATTACAAAGCAAATTTATTAATAACTTAAAAAAATACGAAAAGGATTTTAAAAAGAAAATTATTTTGAGATAATTACATTGTAAACGGAGGTTTTTAATGATTGTCGTAACCGGCGGTTCGGGATTTATTGGCAGTGCCATTGTATGGGGATTAAACAAAAAAGGCATAAATGATGTTCATGTCGTTGACTGGATGAAGGATGAAAATAAATGGAAAAATCTGCTTAATTTGAAATTCGTTGATTACGAAGAAAAAGATCCTTTTCTGAAGAGAATATTGTTTGACGATAAAATATTAAAGGATAAGGTTGAGGCAATAATACACATGGGGGCATGCAGTTCAACCACGGAAAATGACGTTTCTTTTTTAATGGAAAATAATTTTAAATATACCCAGGTTCTTGCTAAATGGTGCATAAGGAACAATAAAAAATTCATTTACGCATCTTCTGCTGCGACTTATGGCGATGGCACAAACGGGTTTGACGATTCTCATGAAGCGATTGAAAATTTAAGGCCACTGAATAAATACGGCTTTTCGAAGCATATATTTGATTTGTGGGCATTACGCAATAATTTACTGGATAAAATAACGGGAATTAAATTTTTTAACGTCTATGGTCCGAACGAATATCATAAAGCAGATATGAGAAGCGTAGTTAACAAAGCGTATGAGCAGATAATTGCGACAGGGAAATTAAAACTTTTTAAATCGTATAAAAAGGAATATAAAGATGGTGGCCAGTTACGTGATTTCATTTACATAAAGGATGCTGTTGATATGGTGCTTTATATTTTTGAAAAAAATCTAAAAGGCATATATAACGTCGGGACAGGAAAGGCGCGTAGTTTTGAAGACCTTGGGAAAGCCGTTTTTAAAGCGTTAAATAAAAAAGAAAATATAGAATACATTGAAATGCCTGACGAGATAAAAGAAAAATATCAGTATTTTACAGAAGCAAAGATGGATAAACTCAAATCAGCGGGATATCCATGGGCAATTACTTCGCTTGAAGATGGCATAGAAGATTATGTAAAAAATTATTTCTTAAAGTCCGATAAATATTTAAAATAAAAATATGTTTGTAATATCTGAAGTTACGTAATAAAATATAAAAAATAAAAAGGAGGTTTATATGTCGATTTTTATGGAAAGCATATACGAAAAAGCCAGAAGCAATCCAAAAAACGTTGTATTGCCGGAAGGTGACGACGAGAGGACGATTGAAGCGGCAGTAAAAGCAACACAAATGGGCATTGCAAAAATTAGTATGATAGGAACGCCTGACAGAATGAAACAAATTGCAAAAGACAGAAATTTTTCACTTAATGGAATTGAAATTATAGACATCAATAATCTCCCGGACGTTGATAATTACGTTAATGAATTTTATGAATTAAGAAAATCCAGGGGGAAAGATATAACTCATGAAGAAGCGGAAAAAATCATGAAAAAGGACGTTTATTATGGGGCAATGATGGTAAGAAAAGGAATTGTAGATACTTTTGTTGCAGGTGCTGTAAATACTACTTCCGACGTATCTCGTGCTGCCATTTATCTGATAGGGATGAAAGAAGGCATTAAAACGTTGTCAAGTTTTTTTGTTATGATACTACCTGATAAGTCGTTTGGAAAAGACGGCATTTTGTTTTATTCCGATGGTGGTTTTGTAATAGAACCGGACCCGGATCAATTATCCGACATAGCAGTGACGACCGGGGCAACCTACAGGGAACTAATGGGTGAAGAGCCAAAAATAGCAATGCTTTCGTTTTCAACGAAAGGCAGTGCAAAGCACCCAAGGATTGACAAAGTATTAAAGGCACTTGAACTCGCAAAACAAAAAGATCCGACTCTCATCATTGATGGTGAATTACAGGGAGATGCAGCATTGGTTCCGTCCGTCGGTGCAAAAAAGGCACCAGGCTCGCCTGTCGCGGGTAAAGCAACGGTTCTTATATTCCCGGACCTTGATTCAGGGAACATCGCATACAAACTTACAGAGCGGCTTGCAAAAGCAGAAGCTTATGGCCCCATTTATCAGGGAACAAAAAGACCGTGTAGCGATTTATCCCGTGGATGCAAGGCAACGGATATTTTAAACGTCGTTGCCATTAATGTAGTTCGTCTTGCAAACATAAAATAACAGGAGGCATTATTTATGAAAATTATGGTTATTAATTGTGGGAGTTCATCGTTAAAATTTCAGATTTTTGACATAGATGATAAGAAAAATAACGTTATGGCCAAAGGTCTGGTAGAAGAAATAGGTCGTGAAACTTCAAAACTACATTATAAAAACGAAAAGATGAAAAAAGATGAAGAGATTACGAAAGAAATTGAAGCAAAAGATCATACAGAAGCACTTGAGGAGGTTGCAAAACTGCTCATTGATTCAAAAATAGGAATTTTTAAGGATAAGATACAGGTTGATGCAGTTGGTCACAGGGTTGTGCATGGTGGTGAAAAATTTTCAAAATCTGCATTTATAACGGAAGGCGTAAAAGAGGTCATACAGGAATGTTTTGACATTGCACCGCTTCACAACCCGCCTAACTATCAGGGCATAGTTGCAGCAGAAAAGATATTCCCGGATGTGCCGCAGGTTGCAGTTTTTGACACGGCATTTCATCAGACCATGCATAAAGAAGCATACATTTATGGTTTGCCTTACGAATTATACGAACGATACCACATTAGAAAATATGGTTTTCACGGAACGTCACATGAATATGTTTCGCAGAGGGCTGCAGAAATTCTGAAAAAAGATTACAAAAAAATAAAAATCATAACGTGCCATCTTGGAAATGGATGTTCAATTACCGCGATAAAAAACGGTCAGTCAACCGATACGTCCATGGGTTTTACTCCTTTGGAAGGTCTTGTAATGGGGACAAGAACCGGAGATATGGACCCTTATGTAGTTTTATATATAATGGAAAAAGAGCATTTAAATACAAAAGAGATGAACGATCTGTTAAATAAAAAGAGTGGATTAAAGGGAATATCCGGAATTTCAAATGATATGAGGGAAATAATGGATGCAGCTGCAAATGGCAATATAAGAGCACAATATGCAATAGATATATTTACTTACAGAATTACAAAATACATAGGATCATATGCTGCTGCAATGGGAGGGGTTGATGCCGTTGTTTTTACAGGAGGTATAGGTGAAAATGCGCCGGCTATAAGACAGCAGGCTCTTGAACCGCTTGAATTTATGGGATTAAAAATTGACAAAAAAGCGAATGAATCAAAAGAAAAGGAAAAAATTATTTCTGCACGCAATTCAAAAATAAAAGTGCTGGTTATCCCTACTAATGAGGAATTAATGATAGCAAAAAAGACAAAATGGGTAGTAGAAGAATCTGACCATATTTACAGATAAAAAATGGCTGAAGTAATTACAGTAGGGGAAATTCTTGCAGATTTCGTTCCTGCCGGAGGGAAAAAAATTTTGCAATACAGGCTAAATCCTGGTGGAGCACCTTCCAACGTTGCAATAAATCTTTCCAGATGGGGTATTAAATCAGGCATTATTTCAAAAATCGGAGATGATTTTATCGGGGATTTCCTTCTTGATTTTTTAAAAAAGAACAAAGTAGACACGGCATGCGTTTACAGAGATATAGAACGTAAAACAGGGCTTGTTTTCGTTTTCCTTGATGAAAAAGGTGAGCGAGATTTTTCTTTTTATGGCGAACCATCGGCAGATCAGTTTTTAAATGAAAAGGAAATCAAAAAAAGTTACATAAAACAGGCAAAGATGTTGCATTTTGGTTCAATTGGCATGATGAACGAGATTTCCAGAAAGGCAACGTTAAAGGCCATAAACGTTGCACGGGATAACAAAATTTTTATTTCTTATGACCCGAACGTCAGGTTAAATTTGTGGGAAGGAAGACATACTCAGGCAAGACAGGAAATAAAAAATTATTTTAAACATGCAGACGTAATAAAAATAAGTGACGATGAATTGCAATTTTTGTTTGATTCAAAACCGGAACCGGACAGAGTTAAAAGAATTTTCCGAAAAAATCAGATTGTTTTCATAAGTGCAGGCGCAAAAGGCTGCTACGTTTATCGTAATAATTTTTTTAAATACGTTAGCGGATATAAGGTAAAAGTTAAGGATACCACAGGCGCAGGAGATGCATTTATGGCAGGTGTAATTTTTGGGATTTTGAAAAATAACGGATTAAAAAATATTACGAACGAAGAACTTACTAAAATAGCCGGATTTGCAAACAAAAAGGGTGCAGAAGCAGTGCAGAGAAAAGGAGCGGTGTAAGTGTAATAATATTTCAGTTTGCCCGACCATAAATCCCATTCGCTTTTTTTATTGACAGACATTTATAAGTTAGATATAATTTATAATGTTAGACATATATAACATTATGAAAGGATGTAACATGGCGATAAAACTTACAAATTTAAAAAAAGGAAAGAAGGCGAGAGTTTTAGAAATAGACGGAGGAATGAACGCAAAAAGGAAATTACAGACAATGGGAATTTTTCCGGGCGTTGACGTAACCATTGTCCATTCAATAGAAAAAGGGCCCGTAGTTATAAAAGCAGGAAATACCAAGATTGCAATTGGAAGGGGAATGGCAGAAAAAGTGATGGTTGACGTAAATGGATGAGAAAACAATAAAGGTAGTTATTGCAGGAAATCCAAATACAGGTAAGACGACGATTTTTAATAATTTAACGGGAGAAAACCAGTATGTTGGTAACTGGCCAGGCGTTACCGTGGAAAAGAAACAGGGTGAATTTGAACACAAAGGATATAAAATTATCCTGATTGACCTGCCGGGTATATATGGCTTTTCATCATATTCAATTGATGAAAAGGTAGCAAGGGATTTCCTGCTGGAAAAAGAAGCAGATATAATTTTAAACGTCGTTGATTCAACCAACCTTGAAAGAAATTTGTATTTAAACATTGAATTCCAGGAACTTGGAATTCCTATAATAATTTGTTTAAACATGATTGACGAACTTGAAAATAAAAATTTATCCGTTGACGTTGAAAGATTGTCAAAATATCTTGGTGCAGCCATCGTCCAGACCAATGCAAGAAAAATGATAGGTATGGATTTGCTAAAAGACAAAATAATTGAATGTGCCGGAAGTGGCTGCCAGCCCGGGAAAATGCAGTTTAATTATCCTGATTACATAAATAATGAAATAATAAAAATAACGAATTTGATTGAAAAATCCACGGATAAAAATTTTAAATATCCATTAAGATGGCTTGCAATAGAACTTCTGGAAGGTGAAAGCGACGTTTTTGACAAATTAAAAGAAGAAAAATGGTTTAGTCAGGTAAAAGAACAGGTTGATAAATCAAGAAAAGCAATTGAAACTTACGCAGGTGAAAAAGTAATGGATCATATTGTAGCCATTAAATATTCATATTTAAAAGGTCTTGTAAAAGAGGTTGTTAAGCCAAAACGCACTGAAAATATAAAGATGAAAAGATACGAAAATACCATGGAACTTTCTGATAAAATTGATAAATTCGTTTTGCATCCTTTTTTAGGGGTGCCTATTTTTTTATTCGTTATGTTTCTGATTTTTTTTCTGACTTTTTATCTCGGCAATCCGCTTGTTAAAATTCTTGATATTTTTTTTAATTTTCTGGGAGAGCAGATTGCGGTGTGGCTAAATTCAATGTCGGTTAATCCTTTATTTATATCTTTTATAACGAAAGGGATAATAGACGGCGTTGGCGGTGTCGTAATATTTTTGCCAAACATTCTTATACTTTTTACTCTGATTGCAGTTCTTGAAGATTCAGGATATATGGCTCGTGCATCCGTAGTCATGGATAAGTTCATGCATTTGATAGGACTGCATGGAAAATCATTTATACCGATGGTAATTGGATTCGGCTGCAACGTGCCTGCCGTTATGGCAACAAGAACTCTTGAAAATAAAAAAGACAGGATATTGACGATGATGATAATACCATTTATGTCCTGTTCTGCAAGATTACCCATATATATTTTATTTACTTCCTTGTTTTTCAGGAAAAATCAGGCATTGGTCGTATGGCTGTTATATTTATTTGGAATATTAACGGGTATATTAACCGCGAAGATAGCAAAAAATGTATTGTTTAAAAAAGAGGAAATGCCGTTGATAATTGAAATACCTCCATACAGACTGCCTCAGGTATCTTCACTAATCAGGCATGCATGGTTCCGCGGGAAAATGTTTTTACAAAAGGCAGGGACCGTAATTTTACTCGGCGTAACTCTGTCATGGTTTCTTGCAAATCTTCCTTTGGGCGTTAAATATGCATCTGAAAACAGTATCCTTGGAATAATAGGAAGATTCATTTCTCCTGTTTTTGCTTTTGCGGGATTTGGCTTCTGGCAGGCAGCGGTTGCTCTTATTACCGGAATATTTGCAAAGGAAATAGTGGTTGGAACCATTTCAGCACTTTTTTCAGGCCAGGGTGCAGACCTTTCAGTTATATTGTCAGGTTATTTTACTCCTTTATCCGCATTTTCATTCATGATATTTTCATTGCTATATACTCCATGCCTGCCGACACTTGCAGTCATGAAACAGGAAGGCGGGTTAAAATACGTAACCTTAATTGCAATTTATAATTTCCTTATTGCCCTTATTTTTGCTACAATTATTTTTCAGGCAGGAAGACTCCTGGGTTTTAAATAAAAAAGTATGCCTGAAAATTTTAAGATTAATTACAGGCACATAAGGAGGCAGGGCAATTAAAAAATTTGATTTAAATAAAATAAAGTCGGTTTTAATAGTCCGTCTTGGAAAACTCGGGGATATGATGGCTGCAAGTTTTGTGATAAAGAAGATAAGGCAGGCACACCCGCATCTTAAAATAGGACTTTTGACGCTGCCGGGCAGCAGGAATCTGTTCAAATACAACGGTGATATTGATAAGTTATTAATATGGCAGCCTGTATCTCTCCCGTTTTTATGTCTGACGGAACGTCTGCGTCACTGGGATTTGCTTATTGATTTGAATGATGATGCGTCCAGACGTTCTGTGCTCGCACTTAAATTGATAAAACCCAAACGCAGCATTGCATTTTATAATGAAAAATCAAAAGGAAATTTTGAAATCACGATAAAAACTTTTGCAAAGGATAAAAGTTACGTCGTAAAACGGCTTTCAGTCATGTTAAAAGCGTTTGGAATCGGTTTTAAGGAAAGTGAGTTAAAACCCGTCGTTTATACCGATGGAAAAATAATCAACGAATTAAAAAGTCGTTATAAAAATGACAGAAGAATTTTAATTTCAGTAAACGTTTCAGCAGGACATGCTTCAAGATACTGGGCAGTTGAAAAATGGATAAAACTGATAAAAACATTACTACGATTATCTCCTAAGATAAAGATACTGGTTTTATCTTCACCGGAAGACGTAAAGATAAGGAAACGAATAATTAATGAAAATGGGAATGAAAGAGTTATGGAATTTACCAATAATGATTTGCATTATTTTTTGTCTGCAATTGCAATGTCTGACCTGGTTATTTCACCTGATACGTCTGCCGTGCATGCTGCATGTGCATTTGGCACGCCGGTTATAGGATTATATCCTGAACCATACTGGAATTTTGTTTCATTCAGGCCGGTTGGAGTAAAAAACGTCGTGATAAGGTCAAAACGTGACGGTACGGATTCAATCGGTTTTGAAGAAGTAAAATCAGAAACAATTAAATTTATAAAGAATAATTACCATATATAATAAAACCCGCTCCTGCCTGATAAAAATTTATTCAAACACCATAAAGGTTTCTATGATAAGACGTCTTTATAAAATAACGTCTCGTGGGAAACGTTATAAATATATCAATTTATTTGACTTTATTGTTTTTCCCGTATATAATTATATTAATAAAACTTTGATGCCGGGGATATACTATGAAAATAAAATATAAAATTATTTTAAGTTTTTTTATAATGGGCTTGCTTCCCGTATTGATTTTTACGTTTATTTCATACAGATACGTATATAACAAACATTTTAACCATGAGTATGAATTTTACACAGGGCAACTTTATCAGATTGGTTCCAACATAAACAATCTGTTTTTATCGGTTGAATATGACATACAAAATCTGGCGAACAATAAGATTGTTACGGAAAAAGACGACAGTGATTTTACCAGTTTTCTTAATGCAGATGAAAAAAATTTTAAATATAAAATAGGACCAAAAGAAAAAGCAATAGTTGAAGTTTTTAATTCATACCTGATAACCCATCCGCACATAAATTCGGTATATATGGGCAGGGAAAACGGAACTTTTGTAAGGTCACATCCAAGGCCCAGACCTACAAAATACGACCCGCGTGAAAGGCCCTGGTATAAACTTGCAAAAGAAAATCAGAATAAAGTGATAAGAACAAAACCTTATACGGGCATAACTTCTGACGACGTGAATATAGGTGTCGTAAAAGCATTGATTGACGAAAAAAATAATTTTTATGGCGTTATTGGAGCAGACATTACACTGGAAAGATTTAGTAATTTCGTTTCAAACATTGTATTATTAAAAGGCAGTTACATAACTATAATTGACGACGAAGAAAACATACTCGTTCATCCCGATAAAAATTTGTTATATAAAAAGATGGATGATTTAAAAATAAACGGCATGGATTCTATTTTTAAACAAAAGCAGGGATACTTTAAATTTAAAGGTGAAAAAGAAAATGATTATTTGTTTTTTCATACGGATACGGATTCAAGATGGAAAATATGTGCTGTAGTTCCCGAAAAAATTGTTACAAGGGAACTATCCGTCATCATAAGATTAATAATAATCGGATTGATTTTTATTACGTTAATCGTCGTTTTTATTTCGCTTTTTATTGCCGGTGGTTTATTAAGCCCCGTGGATAAATTATACAAAGAAATGACAGACCTTGTTGACAAGATAAAAAACAACGCTCCTTTTGAAAAAATTGACCTTAAAAGCAATGATGAAATGCAAAAATTAGCCGATGCTTTTAATTCAATGGCTCTGGAATTAAAAAATGCTTATAACCAGTTAAATGATGATTACAGGAGAATAAAGGAACTGGATAAATTAAAAACAGCATTTATTTCAATGGTATCACATGAATTAAGAACTCCTCTGACATTAATAAAAGGGTCCGTCCCTCTTTTAAAAGATAATAAAAAAACCGTAGAATTAATTAAAATTATAGAAAATAACGTAGATAGATTGCAATCAACCATTGAGGATTTGCTTGATTTGTCAAAAATAGAAACGGGCGTGTTTACCATTGTTAAATCAAAAGGAAACATAACCGATGTCCTTGACAGGACCATTGAAGAAATTCTGCCATCCATCATAGGCAGAAACATTAAAATTTTGAAAAGATACGACGATAAACCACTTGAGTGGAATTTTGACAAATCACGTATTATCAGAGTTTTTAACGGTATTTTAAATAATGCAATTAAATTTTCACCTGATAATTCTGAAATAATAGTAGACCTTAAGGTAGTTAAAGGGGAAGAAATAGAAGTGCCGTTTTATACGGAAAGCGTGATTTATTTAAAAAACAGATATCTGTTATTTTCCGTTACTGATCATGGTATTGGCATAGAAAAACAATATCAGAAAAAAATATTTGAAAAATTATACCAGCTGGAGGACCCGTTGATAAGGAAATACCAGGGTGCAGGTATCGGGTTAAGCATTGCAAAAGCAATAGTTGATGCCCATAACGGCGTTATATGGTGTGAATCAGAAGGATTAAACAAAGGTTCAATTTTTTACGTTTTATTACCGGAGTAAAATATGACAACGCAGAAAAAAATACAATTATACATAGTTGACGACGAACCCGGAGTGTGTCATTTAATAAAAATACTATTTACTGAATTTGGATATGAAGTAAGCGAGATACATAATGGCATGGCTTTGCTTGAAACGTTAAACAAACATGAACTGCCCGACATTATTTTGCTTGACATTATGATGCCTGAAATGAACGGATATGAGGTATGTAAGATAATAAAGAGCGATAATAAACTGAAAAAAATAAAAGTAATTTTATTTACCGCCCTGCCGATTTATGCAGTAAAGGATAAAGCAGAAGAAGCAGGTGCAGATGCGTATGTAACAAAGGACATTGAACCGGAGGAATTATCAAGAATAATAATGAAAATGCTCATATAATAAAAGCGCCCCTTAAAAATGACGGTCATACATGTTATGTAAAAAATAATTATGCGTTTTCATACACTGTTGCCCGATAAAAAATAAATTTTGGATATTTTTTAATTATATGTTTTTATGAATGCACACATTAAAAATGTTTTATTTACTTTTTATTTTCCTCCTTTGAAAAAGGGGGAAAGAGGGGGATTTGAAAGAATAAATCTCCCCTGACCCCTCTTTTTCAAAGAGGGGAAATTGATGGAATAAATCTCCCCTAACCCCTCTTTTCAAAGAGGGGAATTTACTTTGCTTCTTATCCCCCGTTGTTATTATTAATTCGTATATATCATCCTAAACGTGTAATAACGTAATCGTAGAGACTTAAGCTTGTTGTGTCTCAAAGATAAGCAAGGCGGATATTCAAACGGTGTGCCACGCGACCAGCACAGGATAAACCGCTGTTTCGTTTTCATAATCATTTGCGAAATATTATACGGTTTGCCTTGCATTCAGAGACAGAGCAAGCTTAAGTCTCTACATGTTTAAAATTTTATTTTTTATCCCCCTTTGAAAAAGGGGGAAAGAGGGGGATTTGAAAGAATAAATCTCCCCTGACCCCTCTTTTTCAAAGAGGGGAAATTGATGGAATAAATCTCCCCTAACCCCTCTTTTTCAAAGAGGGGAAATTGATGGAATAAAATCTCCCCTGACCCATCTTTTCCAAAGAGGGGAAATTACTTTACTCCAAGCACTACTTTTAACTTTAAATTTTTTCCTGCCGGAAGTAAAACACAACATTTTTCTTTGTCAAAATTATTCCATTCTTTGCCGTTTATTTCGATTTTTTTAACATACACGGACGAATCTTCCAGCGGATTCACGTAATGAATTTTGTTATCTTCATCAGCGTTTAAATTAAAATAAAGAGTTGCTTCGCCTTTGTTTACGAATAAACTCAAATAAAGGTAAAGGAAAAATGCCTGTTCCATGGAATGATATGCGGATTTATACAGCGTGCCTTTTACTTTATCTTTTGGCGTGCCATCGGCAGATAACGTCTGGTAGCATTCGCTGTATTTTCTGTCAATAAAATATTTATCCCAGAAATAAGCGCCTTTCAGGAATTTATCAAAATAATCCTTGTTTCCCGTGCAATGATATAAATAAACCATTAAATTATTTCCTTCTTCCTGCGTCCACCAGTCCTTTGAATCGTCGATTGATGAAGGATTTTTACCGTTAAATTTAAAAAACCAGCCGTAATTTTTTTTATCCCAGGTATATTTTATCTGACTGTCTGCGATTTTCTTGGCAGTTGTGAGATATTTTTCGTTTCCCGTAAGACAGAACATCCGCGCCAAAACCCATGCGGTTTTCAGATTATGCCCGGTCCATAACGTATGTTCAAGCGGTTCCCATGTCTCCCCAAAATATTCTCCCACAAAACCTGTAACAGGGTCAACCATGCGTTTTATTACAACGTCGGAGATGGATTTTAAATCGTTTAATAATTGCTTGTTTTTGGTCGCTAAATAATAGTATATAAGATATGCAGTGCACGTATCTATCTGTGCATTAAAGGATTTTGTTGAAGTAGTTTTCTCCCAGTTTTTTCCTACCTTTGAATAATAACCGCCGTTTTTTTTATCCCAGGCCTTTGTTTGCATCAGATTATGCGTTTTTTCAACGAGGGAGAGAGCATTTTTATCGGCGGTTACAAAATAATAAAGTATAGGACCTAAATTGCAATATGCCTGGTCAAATAAATTTTTATCCCAATCGTCCGGTTCTCCTGATTCATCTACGTACGTAAACCAACCGGAATTTTCCTTGTCCCAGCCATAATTCGTAAGGTAATCCATTCCATGTTTTGCATATTCGAGGTATTTATCGTCTCCGGAAAGCAGATATGCCGTACAAAAACCAAAAATTACGCGGGATATCATCCTTGGATATTTTTTACCTGGTCCCCAGACAGAGCCGTTTTCTTCAACGTCCGTATAAAAACCGCCATCGTCCCTGTCAATGGTATTTTCCCAGAACGGTATTAAATCAGTAAGTGCCTGGCTTTTCCAGTATTCGGGATTTGAAACGTCGGTGGTTATTGATACGTCCCGGGCCGTTTGTGAAGAAGCGATTATCGTATATGCAGTAAGAAAAAATACTGAAACAAAATAAAAAAATTTTTTCATGTTCTTGCTCCTTTTGGATTTGACGTATAATATAACATAAAGTTTATCCGTCTAAAAGCAAAATAAGGCAATGACAGGTGCCATGAGAGAGAGCAGATAATAGAAATTAAAAAACAAAACTTAATGTAGTTATCAATCAATAACAAACAATTGGTAACCTGTAACCAACAATGTAGTTTTTCAATCAGTAATCAAAAAGCGGCAAAACAGGTAATAAAAGAATCTGCCGTATTGCAACTTTTTTATGGCTTCCCGTTATATAATGTAAACATTGCAGGAGGAGAAGTGGAAAATAAAGAAGAAAAGGAACTTGTAGAACTGGCGAAAAAAGACAGCAGAATATTTGATAAACTTTTTGAAATCTATTATCCAAAAATTTTAAGATATGCAATTTTCAGGACAGGAAACGCCGAGGTGGGACGCGACATTGCTTCAGAAACGTTTTATAAAGCCATGAAAAATCTGTGGAAATTCAGATGGATGGGCACGACCTTTTCTGCATGGCTTTACAGAATAACCGGAAATCTGGTGATTGATTATTTCAGGGGCAGAAAAACTGAAGCCGTTTTTATGAAAAACGTCCTGAAACAGATGAAAACGGAAAGGCCGTTAAAAATAAGGGACATTGAAAATGAAATAACGGAAACGCAGGAAGAACTGGAAAGAAACAGGGATTATGCGGAAATAAAAGAATGCCTTTTTAAATTGCCAATGCTTTATCAGGAAGTCCTTGTTTTAAGATACATAGAAGGACATAAGATACGGGAAATCTGCAGAATTCTGAATAAAAAGGAAGGGACGGTAAAATCGCTGATTTCACGCGGCATAGTTTTATTAAAGCAGATTATGCAACCTTCCGTCGGTATGTCCGTTAAAAATGTGAAAGTGAATGGCTCAAAAAGGAGATGAATGGAAATGGATGAGAAAGATTTAATAAGAAAGATGAGGAAAGCAGGCAGACAGGAATTTTTAATGCCGCAAAATAAGAACTTGATAAGAAATGCATTAATTGAAGAGTTTGAAAAAGGCGGGTTTGCTTTTTTTAAGGTTGCACCAATTTTTGCTTTCATAATCGTTACGGCAGCAGTCAGTATTTATATGCGAATAGATTATAACGAAAAGCAAGGAAGTATTAATGACCTGGGCGGTATATGGTGTACTTATGACGACCATTATTATGGCGGGAATTCCATTGTCTGGCCGCCGGCTTCCACGAAAGGGGAAAATAATTTTATAAAAAGTGCACCCGGCTTCAGGGACAAAGGTTATGCGGTTCGCATAACCGGCGTTTCCGGAACAAAACAAGGATTGGATTTTATCGGAGTTAACACTTTTTTAAGCCAGCACTCAACCTGCCCCGAATGCGTCGGTATTAATCTGACCGGATTTAAGGGGATTAAGTTTAAGATAAAAGGGGAGATAAAAGCAGGGGAAGTTAAATTTATTCTGCCTTATGAAGCGCGTGCTGTAGACCAGGTCCGCGGGATATGTAAAAATTTAACGAGTTATGGAGATTATGAAGCGGACATCACCAGATACATTACGCCTGAATGGAAGGAAGTAAAATTAATTTTTAGAAAAGATTTGAAACAGCCGCAATGGGTTGCAAAAGAAAAACGCATAGACATTGAAAAAGTCCTTTCGGATGCAAAACTTATTAAATGGCAATACAGCGGGGGACAGGGGCAAAAGATTGATTTGTGGATAGACGACGTAGAGTTCTTTTAATTATATGCATGGACAACTATTCGTAGATGCCATGCATAAAAAGACAGCATATAATTCAGAAAGGAGGTGAAAAACATGAAAAAACTTATAACGACGATGTTTGTTGTTCTGTTGTTCACGGCTATCCTGTTTGCTGCCGAAAAATTCGTAATAGAAGACGGCTCAACGGGTAAGAATCAGGCAACGTGCGGCGGATGGTGGTATACTTACAATGACGCTGAATCGGGCGGCAATTCCGAAGTATTGCCCCAGCCACAGGCATTTGAAAAAACGAAAGATGGTGCAGGTTTTGTTGCAAGAATGAAAGGAAAAACAGGAAATAAACTTGGCTTGGATTTTATTGGAATGGGAGTTACGTTGTCCGAAAAATCAGGATGCCCTGGTGGAGCAGTGCCTGTTGACCTGTCAAAATATACAACGCTTTCTTTTAAAATAAAAGGCGAGATTTCAGGCGGCAGGTTTACCGTGATAATTCCTTATATGGAAAATAAATGTGAGGAAGGTAAGTATGGTTCAAAAACGCTTACTGACTGGGCTGATTATGAAGTAGGAATAAGCCCCAAAGTTACAAAGGACTGGACCACGGTAAAGATTGATTTGCGAAAGGACCTGAAACAGCCCAAATGGGCAAAAAAACAGGTGTCAATTGATGACGTGCTGAAAAACGCACACAATATTAACTGGCATTTCTCAAGCCCCGATGGCGATACAATTGACGTTTCAATAAAGGACGTAGAACTTAATTGAAATTTTATCAGTCTGCCCTGTATCATGGATAACAACGTGATACAGGGTTTTTTTTGTAAAATTTAATGCCGGTTTTAGTGGCTTTACATCAAAGATATACTTCTGCGGATTTTTTAACATTCCGGTTAATGATATTTTTATGATTCTTGTGTTATAATATAATCGCTATGATGAATTTCCGGCGTGGAAATAAAAGCATAAAAATCGTGAGGTATGAACAGCTGATTATGGAATAAAACAGTAAATAATTCACGTCTGGTTTGAATTGAAATAATGGAAATTTAATATTTATAAAGATTGTAAACTGACGTAGAAAGTGATAAATTTAAAACGGTTTATGCATTCAGGGATATAAAGTAAAATGAAAAGGAGGAAAAAATGAAAAAATATTTTACGTTTATTTTAGTCGCGATTATTTTGTCGTGTTTGTTGTCCTGCAGCAGCAGGGAAACGGTAAAAAACGTAGTTTCTAAAACAGATTTGCCAAAAAGTTTTAAATGGGTTACGGGAGAGCCGGTTATATTGCCACAGCCGGAAAAAGGACGCAACGTCGTTTCTGCAAAGGACCCGTCGGTCGTATTTTATGACGGTAAATGGCACGTTTTTTATACTACATGCGATGACAAAGGCGTCTGGAGTATGCAGTTTATAAGTTTTAAGGACTGGAAGGATGCAAAAAAGGCAAAAGCATTTCCAAAGGACGACAATCCTAATTTACGTGGTTATCACTGTGCACCGCACGTGTTTTATTTTACGCCTCATAAAAAATGGTATATGGTTTTCCAGTCAGGCCAGCCGCAGTATTCAACGAACGACGACATAAATAATCCCATGGGATGGACAAAGCCGGTTGACTTTTTCAAAGGTGCACCACAAGGCCTGGAAAAAGGAGAGTGGGGCCCGCAATGGCTCGACTTTCACGTAATTTGTGACGATAAATACTGCTATCTTTTTTTTACCGGTGATAACGGCCGTTTTTATCGCAGCAGAACGAAAATAGAGGATTTCCCAAATGGCATGAGCAACCCTGTCGTGGTTTTATATGATAAAGAAAGGGGAATGATATTTGAAGGCAGCGTTACGTATAAAGTAAAAGGCACGGGAAAATACCTGACGATAGTAGAGGCCTTTTGCGCACCTACATGGGACAGGTTTTATAGAAGCTGGGTTGCAGATTCTCTTGATGGTGAGTGGAAAGAACTTGCGGCAACGTGGGAAAACCCGTTTGCAGGTTTGATGAACGTTGAGTTTGAAAAAGGCGTAAAGCCGTGGACGAGAGACATAAGTCATGGAGAACTCATACGGGCCGGTTATGACGAGAAAATGGAAATTGATATGGAAAATTTACAGATGCTTTTTCAGGGACGCGACCCGGCAAGCAATGGCATGCCATATCACATGCTGCCATACAGGATAGGTTTGCTGAAACTTAAAATGGAAAATTAAAAATACAACGGCAGATGCTGGTAAAAAACGTCTCATACTTTTTACTTTTTATAGAGGTGAAAAAAGACAAGGAGTTAAGCCATGAAGAAAAAAATAAAAATCACGATTTTTTTTACGATTTTTTTCCCGGCGGTATTTATGATTTACGCGGATGATTCTTTGTTTACCGTTATGCCATGGAATGGATACAAGGCGGCAGTATCACTTACTTTTGACGATGGCGACCCCATACATCTTGACATAGCCGTCCCTGAAATGCAAAAACGTAAAATAAGGGGGACTTTTTTCCTGATGGCAGGTACTTTCACGAGGCCAGACGAATGGAAGAAAGCGGCGGAATCGGGCATGGAAATAGGTAATCATTCTATGACGCACAAGCATGCATATGAATTGAACGCGGATAATATAAAAGATGAAGTGGATAAAGCCGGCGAAATTTTAAGGGAACTCTCCGGCCAAAGCGTCCTGGCTTTTGCATATCCTTTTATTGAGATAACGGATGAACTAAGAAAGCAGGTTGAAAAAAATTGCTTTATAGCAAGGGGCGGAGGTTCCGGAGAATTATATTATACGCCTGATATGGAACCTGACTGGTATGATATTCACTCTCAAATGACAAAAACACAAACCGGGCTTGAAACATATCAGTGGTGGGTAGATACTGCTATAAGTTTAGGGGCATGGACTATTTTCATGATACATGCAATAGAAGGTTCAAACTGGTATGAACCAATGCCAAAGAAAGTTTTTACGGAGTTTCTTGATTATATTGAAAAGAATAAGGAAAAAATATGGATCGCTCCATTTGGTGAGATTGGCGCTTACTGGAAAGCACAAAAGGTGCTTGAAGCAGTAAAACCGGTAAAAAAAGAAAATGTTTTTGTTTTTAAATGGAATAGGCCACAGCCATTCCCGGATGGAGTCGTATTAAAAATTAAAGTTGGTGGAGATGGGAATAAGATAATCCAGGCAGGGAAAAAAATAGAACCAATATCTTCCGGAATTTATCCTGTCTCTTTTGACGCAGGAGAACTCACGATAGAGAAAATAAATAAATAATTAAATATTTTTTTTTGATGATTAAAATTAATCACTTCTATCCGGTAAAAAGTGCAGCAACATTTTAATTAAATTTACTGAATAACAACTATGTTTTATTATATGAAACATTTGCATTTATTAATAACTTACTAAAACGCTTTCATAATTTATTACCTTTGTTGACAAAAGACATAATTTAAACTATAATTAATGTATAAAATGAATCGTAACATTTGAATTTTAATTTTTCGAAAGTAAAACGGTTAAATTTAAAATCCCCGTAACAGGTGATGGCAAAATGAAAAAAGGTGTTTTAATACTCATTTTTACCCTTCTAAATATCTTTTTTCTTTTTATGTCATCATATGCTGAACCAAAAATAGTTTCTATTTCAATAAACCCGACTAATCCCGGTTATGGAGATTTAGTCGTTGTAACTATTGTTTCATGTGATACACAGTGGCAAACGCCGTCTTTGGCTATAGCTGCATCTGTTTTTAGCACGCCGCAGGCGCCTGGTTCAGCCGGACAGGTTTTTTTAGTTGATAAAGATGGAATCGACAGGAAAGATGTGACCTTTGGTTCCAATGCACCATTGGGAATGACTTTTACTGCAAATTCAAATCCGCCTGATTGCACGGAATGCTCGGGTGGTAGTGGAGTTTTATCAACAAGAGTTTTTACGCTTCATATGCCTACTGCAGATTATTATACTGTTTGTAATCCTTCAAATCTTTATATAATTGCCGGAATTAAAAATAGTTATATGGCGACAGGTGACTGGACAACATTGTCTTCCTGCCAGGTGGGGACAGTTACCATACCTATTCCAATTCCAACCCCTTACCACCGCATCGCAAAAAGAGTAGAAGGCACCTTGCAGGCAGCAAATGATCTGGTGCTTTTTTCAGTGGATTATACGTATGCTGGCACTGGCACATTTACAATAACAGACCCAATACCAGGCGGCGGCAATTTCACGGTAGTTGCTTATGGTCCCACAAATATACCGAGCGGCTCTGTGTCCGGCATATCAGTGGGCGCCACTTCAGGCACTGCTACCTGGACATTCCCGTCCAGGGATTCACCGCTTGCCGGTGAGCAATCAGGAACGGTCTGGCTGCTGTTACGCTATACCGGCGGCACTCCGCCTGCAGGCACGACTTATACCAACACGGCATCAGTTACGCGTGGCACGACAACGTCATCATCTGCATCTATTACAGTCGGACAGCCTGCTATTACTATTCAAAAATATCAATCATCTAATTCTGTTTTATCAGGGACCAACATTACCTATTATCTTTCATATATTGTAAATGGATATGCTTTAAGGTCATTCCAACCGTTTGATTCGATTGCAACAGGTACTTATACCCAGGGTTCAGGAGCGCCTTCCGGATGGAGGTTCAAACCTGACGGACAAACGGGGGAATATGGGACATGGACAGTATCTGACCCATGTAATACCGGTGGAAGAATAATTACCGGTTCAACGTCTGGTTTGAATGTATTCCCGGCTCTTTTGCTTGAAGACGGAAGTTCTACAAATAATTCTGACCAGTTTTGCACAGGTATGATAGTCACAGACGTATATATAAATGACAATGCTTTTATAGGTGCTGATGCGGAAATCAGGGTAAGGACAAACGACATTTCCGGGTCAAACGGAAGGTCGCTTAATGTGGTCCTGTCAATAGATGAATTTCCCGCACGTTTTTATTATGCGCAGTGCGGCGGTACAGGCGAGTTTTGCGGTCCTGCCGCGGGCAGCGGCGGACCCGCAGGGACATGGACAAATACGCCCCAGACAGGCAATATTTCCGCTAAAAAATGGTACAGGGTAAAGATACTTGTGACAAATGAAGGAGGCGGCCAGAGAATACAGGCAAAAATATGGGCGCGCGGTGACCCTGAAGTCCCAAACTGGGATATTAACCATCTTAATACAAATCTTGGCTCTGCTGACTGGCGTTGTGATGGCACCGGCACATATAATGACTGGAGACCAGGTATCAGCCAGAACACGACAGGAACAGGTGTTCAGGATAGTTATGATAATTTTACGACTTATGAAGTGAGGACTACTGCGGCATCAACCAATGTCTGGGATACTGTGCCGACAAATGTTACTTACGGCGGGTGTTATGGATGCTCATCTACGAGTCCTGTCAGGTGGAATATAGGAAGCGTTGCAATGACGTCCGGGACTTTAACATGGTGGGGGCAGGTAACAGGCTGCTCGTTTATTTCAAACCAGGCGTTGATGGGCGGCACAGGACTTGTAACCATTGCGTCAAACTGGACAGAGTTGGAAGTGCTTTGCTGGTCGCCTACCTCTACACCCACACGCACATTTACAAATACGCCTACTTTAAATCCGAATTCTCCGACGTTTACCAGAACAAATACGTATACTCCATCACGAACACCGACGCCGACGTGGACAAGGACTTATACGCCCTCATTTTCACCGTCGCCAAGTCCTTCACGGACGCCGACGCCGACGTATTCACGGACGCAGACGCCAAGCCCATCGCCATCGCCGTCACGAACTCCGACGCCAACACCATCGCGGACGTCAACATACACAAATACGGTATCTCCAACGCCGACGTTCACACGGACGCCAACTCCGACGCATTCACGGACGCCGTCGCCAACGCCGACAAATACAAATACACGGACGCGGACGCCAACCTTCACCTGGACGGACACGATATCGTCCAATACGCCTACTAATACGCCGACATGGACAAATACATGGACAAATACGCAGACGAGGACAAACACGCCGACGTTTTCTGCAACCACAAGTCCTTCTGCCACAAGAACAGAAACGCCGACGTGGACAAACACGATGACGTCAACGGACACGAGAACTCACACGCCAACCTTTACTTTCACGGACACAATATCATCAAACACGCCGACAAATACGCCGACGTGGACTAACACTTGGACAAACACGCCGACGAATTCATGGACACCGACGGCAACGTCAACGCGCACTGAAACAGCAACGAATACGATAACACCGACGGCAACGTCAACGAGGACGAGCACAAGCACGCGCACAGACACGTTAACGCCGACGGACACGTCGCAGAACACTGCAACAATGACGCCGACAGTAACGAGGACATTAACGGAAACTATGACAGAAACGATAACGCGGACAGGGACGCCGACGGAGACAATAACAATGAGTGCAACTGAAACAATGACGCCGACGGACACGAGCACGTCAACGGAGACGCCGACAGAGACGAGAACGAGCACAATGACGCCGACAGTGACGATAACGCCTGACATGCATCCTGCACAACTGGAGATAACGCTTACGTCGGACGGGGAGAATGCAGGTACAGGAGCAATAATAGAATACAGGATAATAATAGAGAACAGAGACAGCAAAGTAAGCGCCTATAATATAAAGGTATGGGATACTCTGCCGGGAGAAGTGGAATTTGTGAGCAATTATTTTGTAGTAAACCCGGTGATAGAGGCAGGAGTAGTAACGTGGGAGATGCCAA
>JAGNJD010000053.1 GCA_018000835.1 Candidatus Goldiibacteriota bacterium
AGTGCAGATTATCAGGACGGATATTATAACGATGAATATGGAAACGGGAGACATCCGGTGATAACGAGCAACGTAAACGAGTATCCGGAAGGGCCGATAATAGCGTATCCAAACCCGTATAAGAAGAGCGGGGAAAGCAAAGGAATAAAGTTTGTAAATTTACCGCCGGATTGCACTGTGCAGATATATACGGTATCAGGGGAAAGCGTGGTTGCGTTAAACACGTTTGCAGGAGCACGGGTAGTATGGGATTGCAAAAACAGGAGAGGAAAAGAAGTATCGTCAGGTATATATTATTACGTGGTATTAAACAAATACAGCAAGCAGGTAATACGGGGAAAAATTTTTATAGTAAAATAACGTTATAGATTGCCGATTGAATAAAACATTGCGTATGCATAAAGACAATTATCAGTTAAGATTTTTTATTTTATCATTCCCGGGCAATCGGGAACCAGTTTTGTTTTTAAAAGAACAAAGACAGATTGCTTCGCTAACGCGTGAAATGACATAGCCGGTGAAAATGTCATTGCGAGGTGCCGTTTTTGTCTTATGGGAACGAAGCAATCTGTAGTTAAAATACGATTGCCTTTGGAATAAACGTAGAGACGGGTTTATAACCCGTCTCAAGAGGACGTGCGTCGCAGGATGTAATTCTTGCCTAAACGAAATGGACGCCCTGCGTTTTGAATGCATGAGACAGGTTTAAAACCTGTCTCTACGAAAGAAAATAATATATCTTTTTGTTGTATTCTTTTTTCCCCCTTTGAAAAAGGGGGAAAGAGGGGGATTTAAAAGGAATAAATCTCCCCTAACCCCTCTTTTCCAAAGAGGGGAAATTATTTGTCTTTTTATTTATCCCCCTTTAGTAATACACGTCGCAATGCAACATAACAAGATTGTAGAGACACAGCTTGCTGTGTCTCAAAGATAAGCAAGGCGAATATTCAAACGGTGTGGCACGTGACCGGCGTAAGATAAACCGCTGTTTTGTTTTTATAACCATTTGCGAAATATTACACGGTTTGCCTTGCATTCAGAGACAGAGCAAGCTCTGTCTCTACATATTTAAAACTTTATTTTTTATCCCCCTTAGAAAAAGGGGGACGAAATGGGGATTTGAAGGAATAAATCTCCCCTAACCCCTCTTTTTCAAAGAGGGGAAATTATTGGAATAAATCTCCCCTGACCCCTCTTTTTCAAAGAGGGGAATTTATTTGTTTTCTTATTTATCCCCCTTAGAAAAAGGGGGAAAGAGGGGGATTTAAAAGGAATAAATCTCCCCTGGCCCCTCTTTTCCAAAGAGGGGAAATTATTTGTTTTTTTCTTTTTAAAAAGGGAATGAAGAGCAAAAACTGTCTCTACATTTTTAAAACAATGGGTGGGGATTGAATATAAATATCCGTTGTCATTATTAATTCGTATTTATCATCCTAAGCGTGTAATAACGAATCGTAGAGACACAGCTTGCTGTGTCTCAAAGATAAGCAAGGCGAATATTCAAACGGTGTGCCACGCGACCAGCGCAGGATAAACCGCTGTTTTGTTTTCATAACCATTTGCGAAAAATTCCACCATTTAATTTGCATTCAGAGACAGAGCAAGATTAAGTCTCTACATGTTTAAAGCTTTATTTCTTATCCCCCTTAGAAAAAGGGGGACGAAATGGGGATTTGAAGGAAAAAATCTCCCCTAACCCCTCTTTTTCAAAGAGGGGAAATTGATTGATAAAATCTCCCCTGACCCCTCTTTTTCAAAGAGGGGAATTTATTTGTTTTCTTATTTATCCCCCTTAGAAAAAGGGGGAAAGAGGGGGATTTAAAAGGAATAAATCTCCCCTGGCCCCTCTTTTCCAAAGAGGGGAAATTATTTGTTTTTTTCTTTTTAAAAAGGGAATGAAGAGCAAAAACTGTCTCTACATTTTTAAAACAATGGGTGGGGATTGAATATAAATATCCGTTGTCATTATTAATTCGTATTTATCATCCTAAGCGTGTAATAACGAATCGTAGAGACACAGCTTGCTGTGTCTCAAAGATAAGCAAGGCGAATATTCAAACGGTGTGCCACGCGACCAGCGCAGGATAAACCGCTGTTTTGTTTTCATAACCATTTGCGAAAAATTCCACCATTTAATTTGCATTCAGAGACAGAGCAAGATTAAGTCTCTACATGTTCAAAACTTTATTTTTTATCCCCCTTTGAAAAAGGGGGAAAGAGGGGGATTTAAAAGGATAAAATCTCCCCTGACCCCTCTTTTCCAAAGAGGGGAAATTATTTTGAAAGAAATAAAATCTCCCCTAACCCCTCTTTTTCAAAGAGGGGAAATTACTTGTCTTATCATCCCCCTTAGAAAAAGGGGGAAAGAGGGGGATTTGTTTTATTTTTTTCCCCTTTGAAAAATAAAATCTCCCCTAACCCCTCTTTTTCAAAGAGGGGAAATTGATGGAATAAATCTCCCCTAACCCCTCTTTTTCAAAGAGGGGAAATTACTTGTCTTATCATTCTCTTTTGTAAAAGGTGGACGAAGCAATCTGTAGTTAAAATACGATTGTCTTTGGAATAAACGTATAGACGGGTTTATAATCCGTCTCAAGAGGACCTGCACCGCAGGACGTAATCCCTGCCTGTTGTAATGAAAAATAATTTGTCTTGTTTATCTTTGTATGCGTCGGGCTTTTGCCTGCAAACTGCAACGTATTTACCAACCGGCAGCAGGCAGACGGCAATATTTTCATCCCCCTTTATAGTTTTTATTTTTTACCTTGAAAATCTGTATTTAAATTATATAATGTCAGGGAAACTGAAAAATTGGACGCCGAAAAAACAGCCGATTTTTTATAAATTAAAATGCGCCCCCATAGCTCAGTGGATAGAGCATAGGTTTCCTAAACCTTGCGCGCATGTTCGATTCATGCTGGGGGCGCCAGCAAAATTTATACGTCAGAATATCACACGACAGATTTTGCAAAAAAAATGCCGGATTAAGGAGAAAAATAAAAATGATTGATTTACATACGCATACTTTTTTCAGTGACGGTGATTTGCTGCCGTCGGAACTAATTCAGAGGGCAAGAAAAGCAGGTTATGAGGCCATAGCCATAACCGACCACGTGGATAGTTCAAACATAGAAGAGGTTATAAAGAGCGTAAAAAAAGCATGTGCAGATGCAAACAGAGCATACAAAGACATAAAATGTTTTACCGGCGTTGAAATTACTCACGTTGCTCCCGTTCTCGTCAGAGCCATGGTTTTAAAGGCGAGAAAACTCGGCGCAGACGTTGTCGTATTTCACGGGGAAACTGTCGTGGAGCCGGTTGAGCCGGGCTCCAACCGTGCCGCGATAGAAGCAGGTGTAGACATACTTGCACACCCGGGATTGATAACCCCTGAGGATGCATTGCTTGCGGCAAAGAAAAACGTTTTTCTGGAAATTACCGCAAGGGACGGCCATAATAAAACAAATAATCATGTTGCATCCATTGCCGGGAAAATGGGAGCAAAAATTGTTTTTAATACTGACACGCACACGCCGAATAACATTGTAACCGATAACCGGCGTAAGGAAATTTTAAAAAAATCAGGATTAAACGACGATGAAATTTTGTCGGTAATAAAAAATTCGGAAATTATGGTAAAAAAAATGTTAAAAAATGATTCATAAAAATTTTTGTGGATAAATTTTTATTTTTTGTTAATATATAAATGATGTGTCACATAATAAAATTCTTCGTTGCACAGGAGCAGATTAAAAGTCATTTCCTGAATATCCTCCCGTCCATGTCCTTCTCTCAGGGGAATGGAAACAACAAAAGGGGTTATTCATGGAAAAGAGACGTTTTTGGCGGATGAAATCATGAGTCGTGACGGCTCTTTTGTTTCAAGGCGCTACCCGTAAAGGTAAAAGGCGGACCATAAATTTTAGGAGGTGTATTTATCATGAATAAAAAATTTGCATTCATAATTTTGTTTATGTTTTTTGTTTTTAATTCCGTTTTTGCGGAAAAGGTTGTGGTTGATTACTGGATAATACATCCGCACGGAGGAATTGCATATCCGCTTGGCGACATGGCAAATTACGTTAACATGGGATTTGATTTTGGATTATCGGTAAGAAAAGGTTTTGACGCTGAAATGTCCATAGGCGGCGGCATTTCATTCATCAATATGGCTTACAAAAACAAAGATGCACCTTCACCGTTTTCTTCCACTCTGATAGACGTTGAAGTGGTTTATGCACCTTATCTGCCTGATTTTTTTATATGGCCTTATGCAAAATTTGCGCTCGGCTTGTTCATGACTAATTATGTTAAAACCGACCCAACAGGGACACCCGGAGAATATGTTTCAAACAGCGCAAACGACAATGCTTTTGGAATCATATTGGGCGGCGGATTAAATTATCCGATTTCAAATTTATTTGCCGCAAACATTGAAATACTTTATAATCAGGTTTCCTTGCATGGCGGTCAGGGAGAAAATTATCAGTTTTTTACTTTTAACGCAGGCCTGGTAGTTTCCGTAAAATAATAAAAGGAGGCACTTGATGGAACAAAAGATAAAGCACAAGGAAGTAAAAAAGATATTAAAGACCAACGAATTTAATGAAATGATTTTCAAGGCACGCGAATCATTTACGAAACACAGGGATAATTACGTCATATCGGGTATAATCATTGTTGTCCTGATTGCAGGGACAATTTTTTTCGTGAACAACAGGAAGTCAACCGAAGAAAAAGCACAGCAGATTATTACGCGGGCAAATTTTATATTGACGAGACCCGTCGTTGATTCAAAAGATGCAAACATGTACGGCATGTTTAAATCAAAGGAAGAAAAATACGAACAGGCCATAGCCGCATATCAGGAAATAATCCAGACATATAAAAGTTCAAAGATGCTGCCGCAGGCATATCTTAACGTTGCAAATGCTTATTTTAACATTGAGCGATACAAAGAGGCGATAGAATATTACAACACTTTTATAGAAAAATTTTCAAAAAACGAATTGTTCCCGGAAGCGTTGTTTGGAAGAGCACTCGCATATTACGAGCAGGGACAGTTTAACGAGGCGCTTTCGGATTTAAAAACGGTCATAGAAAAATATCCGCAGACCATAAGCATACACGACGCAAAAATCAAAGCGGCACAATGCTATTTAAAATTAAACGACGTAAATTCTGCAAAAGCGGTTTTACAGGACATTCGTGATACAGATGGCACATACTGGTACGGACTCGCCATGAGCGTTCTGAGTGAAATAAAATAGAAATGAAATTGATAGGAGTGATAGGCGGCAGTACGGTTAATAGAAAAATTTATGAGCATGCAAGAACCGTCGGCAATGAAATTGCCAGACGCGGTGATGTTGTTGTCTGCGGGGGGCTGTCCGGCGTGATGGAAGCTGCATGCAAAGGAGCAAAGGAAGCAGGTGGTCTGACCATTGGGATATTGCCGTCGTCATGGGCAAAGGATGCAAACAAATACGTGGACATTGCAATACCGACCGGCATAGGCGAAGCGAGAAATGTCGTAATAATAAATACCGCAGTCGGTTTTATAGCAGTCGACGGCAGGGAAGGAACCCTGTCGGAAATTGCATTTGCATTAAAAAGAAAAAAACCGGTCGTCGGAATAAATACTTATGATTTACCGGGAATAGTAAAAGAAAACGACCCGGTTAAAGCCGTAAAAAAATTATATGAATTAATGGGAGAAAAATGAAATTTTTTTTATTCTTTTTGGTTTATTTTTTGTTTTATAATTTGTGCTTTTCAGACGTCGTATTAAACGTATGGAACATGCCGATAGAAGCGGACAAATTACAAAGGCAGGTATGGAATGAAGAAGTAAAAAATTTTGAGCAGATTAATAATACGGTTAAAATAAACGGCATTTCAAGGGAATACAAACCTCAGGAGTTTGTGAGCGTTATGGCAAGCGGAAAAGGACCTGACATAGTCAGAATTCCCATAGCAGCCATTCCCCTTATGGCAAAATACGGTTTTCTTTCCAGATTAAACGACATGACGGACAACTGGGCACAAAAGGATTATATGCCCGAAATAATGTGGAACTCCGTAAACGTGGAGGGCGGCATATATGGCATCCCTTACGATTCTTTTTTTACTACGCTTTTTTACAGACGTTCAATTTTTGAAAAATGCGGCATAAATGGACCGCCGAAAAACTGGAACAACGTAGTTGAATACAGTAAGATAATAAACAAAAAACTTAAAAACGTGTGGGGCATTGCTTTGCAGCCGGACATGTTCATATTCATGGATTTTATCTGGCAGCATGGCGGGAATTTTTTTGAAAATAACGAAATAACTCTGGACAATCCGACGGTTGCGAAAACGCTGAAATTCTGGCATGACGTCAAATGGCGTTATCATATAATGCCGCCGCAGAACATTTTTTATGATTATGACGTTGAGCAGCTTTTTTCAACCGGGAAAATAGCGATGATGGTTGGAGTGGCAAATAAACTACCTAAGATGGCTCGCAGGTATGGGTTTGACTTAAACGACGTTGAAATAGTTCCGCTGCCGGAAGGTCCCGGCGGTATAAAAGCATGGCATGCCGGCGGTGATGCATTTATAATAAATGCATGGATACCGGAAGACAGAAAAAAAGTGGCATGGACTTACATAGAATTTGTTTTATCTCCATTAAACCAGTTGTGGAAATGGAAAAGGATGAAGGAACTTAACATGATAATTTTTCCCGGTGATTTTTCCTGTGCTACGAATTTAATCAACATGCCTGAATTTGAAAAGGTAAAAGGACTGCTTGAATATGCGCATTCCGAGCCGACTTTTTATAAATGGCCGATGATAAAAGAGGATTTTAACAAATACGTTCTGGAAAAAATATTCATTGAAAAGGAAATTGACGTGGAAACGCTTCTTTACAATTTTTCGGTAAAAATAAAAAAGGAGTATTATGGCAGATAACATTTTTAACAAAGTTGGCAGCGATCTGACGGAAACGACGATTACGTCGATGCTTGACGACGAGATAAAGGTGCATAAAAAGGAATCGCCTTCTTTACCCATAATAAAACTTAAACTGCCGCCAAAAGAGTCCGTAGTTAAAATAAAGGAAAAAAAGAAACCGGAAGAATCCATTTTTGACGTTTTAAAGGAATCCGAAGTAAAAGAAAAAGAACCGTCAAAAACGGAAGTCCCTTACGTTACCATAACCCAGGAGATGAGAAAGGACAGACGTTATCACAGATTTGGCAAGCCGTTAAAAACGTATCCTTTAAAAAGGCCGCAGACTCCCCTGCCCGTATTAAAAAAAGAAGAAGTCAAAAAACAAAAAATTTATAGATTTAAAAAGGAAATGGCAGGAGTCGAATTATTGACGCCTGCACTCATAATTTTTTTATTGTTTAGCTGGATACCTATCATAAAAACGTTCATAATAAGCATGCAAAAAATTACTTCAATGCATTCCGTGGAATTCATAGGGATGGACAATTTTTTGAGAATCCTTACCGACGTAAAATTCTGGGAAGCATTTGGACATTCCGTAGGTTTGTCTCTTCTGGTCATTGCTTTTGGGGCATGGATTCCTTTTTTCATTGCGCTTTATGTATACGAAATGAAAAAGGGGTCAGGCCTGGTAAAAGTTCTTTATTTTCTCCCGTTTTTAACGCCGGCCGTTCCCGCTGCAATATTATGGAAATGGGTATACAATCAGGGTTTTGGCATGTTAAATTCGCTGATTTCCCTGTTCGTGCCCGGTGACGTTCACATAGGATGGCTCACGGACCCGAGAATCGTGTTATTTTCAATTGCTGCCGTTTTTATCTGGAAAAACATAGGATGGGCATTGCTTATTTATCTCGCGGGATTACAAAACATACCAAAAACGTTGTTTGAGGATGCTTCTTTAAATGGAGCGTCTATATGGCAGAAAATAAAGGAAATCATATTACCATCCATAGTTCCCGTGATTGCAACCGTCGTGTTTCTGCAGATGATAAGCGGACTGCAGGTTTTTACGGAGGTATACATAATGACAAATGGCGGTCCCGGGTTGTCGTCCGAAGTAATTGCAACTTACATATACAAAAAGGCATTTTTATACATGGACATTGGTTATGCAGCAGGAGTAGCGGTATTTTTCCTTTTCATACTCGTTTCAATTACGTTATTCAGAATGAACGTTAATTTTAAAAGAGGATGAGCAATGGCAAATAAAATCAAGGGTTCAGTTGAAGAGACGCGTTATCTTTTTCCTTTTTATGAGATGAAGCAGACGAAGTCAAAAATAATTTTTAACGTATGGGGATTTCTCGTTTATGCTTTTGCGATTTTAATGACGATTCCTTTCGTGTGGATGCTGATAACCACAATGCTGCCCATGGACAAGATATTTACCCCCATAAATGAGGCCTTAAAAGGTTTCAGTTTTAACTTTGACAATTATAAAAAGGCATGGGAGACGGTCCCGTTTCCCCTTTATTTTTTCAACAGTTTTTTTGTATCAATAGCGGTGGTCGTCGTCCAGATTGTCATAAGTTCAATGGCGGCGTATTCGTTATCCAAATTAAAACCGTCAATTTATCATGCATCCCTCATCCTTTTTCTTTCAACCGTTCTGATTCCGTTTGAAACCATTGCCATCCCTCTTTATCTTTCATTAAAGGATTTTTCTCTGCCGGGCATTTTCAGCACCAATCTGATAAATACCTACTGGGCACTGATACTGCCGCCGATAGCAAATGCGGTGAACATTTTCATTTTTAAAAGTTTCTTTGACAAACTACCGGACGATTTTATTGAGTCTGCGCGGGTTGACGGTTGTTCGGAGTTAAAAATATTCCATAAGATAATTTTACCGATATCAAAGCCGATAATAGTGGTGCTGTTGATAATTAATTTCGTCAATATATGGAATTCTTTTTTCTGGCCGCTCATCGTTACGAACGACCCGCAGATATTTACGCTTATGCTCGGGATTTATAAAATAATAGAAGATGGATTACCGTGGAACGTCGTTATGTCCGCGGTAACGATTTCAATCATTCCCAACGTAATTCTGTTCATGCTTTTCCAGAAACAGATTATGTTAGGCGTGGTGTTTACCACATTGCAGGAATAAAAATTTTACGGAGGTAATTTTTCATGCCAAAAAAGAAAAAAAATTACGAAAAAAAACTGGACATGGCAGAGCACGATTCCAGGCTGAAAATGCTCGGCTTCCCAGACAGAGTAACGAAATTTGTATTAAGAATTTTGCTGGTTACGGCATTAGTTGTCGTTTTACTGATATGGTTGACAAAAATAATAAAATAAAAAGATTTAACGTTCTGGATTTCGTTGACCCCGGAACGATTGATAAGTTAAAAAAGATAACTGATAAAGAAAGATACGTTCATTCTTTAAACGTTGCGAAAGCAGCCGTGTCGCTTGCGTATAGATTTAAGGTAAACGTAAGAAAAGCAGCACTGGCAGGCATTTTACATGATTGTGCAAAGATGCTGCCGGAAGGAATTTCAAAAAAATATCTGGATAAGTTAAGGGCTGACGATTTGATAAAAGAAAATCCGGCAATCTGGCATGCATGGACGGGATATTTATATGCAGGGGAAATTTTTAAAATAAAAGACAAAGAAATACTAAACGCAATAAAAAATCATACGATTGGTTCTGAAAAAATGGGTAAACTCGCAAAAATAATCTACGTTGCTGACTTTACTGAGGATGGCAGAAAATATGCAGAATCAAAAAGAGTAGCAAGACTATTGGAAAAAAGAAACCTGTCTCTTGATGAAATGGTTATAGTTGTATTAAAAGAAAAGCTAAGTTATTTATTGAAAAATAACAGAAAAATACACGTAAATTCGCTAAAATTGTATAATAGCCTGGTTTAAAATGTTTTTAAGAGGGGAAATTTATGAAACAAACGTTTATTATTATGAAACAAAGATAAAAAAATTACAAAATACTTGACAAAAACATTTTTATAATGTATAATTGTTAAGAGAGAAAATAAAAATGGTGAAAAAAAATGACACCAATAAGACCAGAGGAAACAGAGCAAATAAAGAGCATGTTATCAACAAACGAAGCATTGAGTATTATTTGTTTTTCAAAACATCACCTTGAGGGCAGAATAAACTGCACGAAATTATCTGAATTATTAAAAATTCCTATCAACAAAATAAAAGACGTATGCACAAAACTTGAAGAAAAAGAAGTCATAAAAATGTATAAATCCGGGCTTGACGTTGAAATAGAATTTCTTGAAAAGGAAGATGCAGACATAAAAAAAATTCTGGATGAAGTTATCTGGGACAATAGGGAAGAGTATGGGAAAATTTATAAAAAACTCGTTACTGCCGAACTTATGGATTTTATGAAAGATTAGTTTTTTAAATACGTAGAGCCATGTTTCCATGGTATATGACGTTTTCCCTCTCCTTTTGGGAGAGGGAAAGGGTAAGAGAAAGGCATTAAAAACATTGCAGGTTGCCGACTGCTGGTTCGTGGCTGGAAAAGAAAAACAGCCGGCAATCTGCAATGTATTTTAAAACCGGCAATTGAAACGAACGTTTTGCATGGGCGATTCATTAATTATTCGTGTTTTAAATGGAATGGACACGTTCGTCATCATTATCACCCCGTAAATTCACAATACGACGCGATGCGTTTCCTGCCCGGTCAATCAATTGTCTTCTTATCATCCCCCTTTGAAAAGGGGGACGAAGCAATCTCGCAGTTAAAATATGATTGCCTTCAGAAGATACGTAGAGACGGGTTTATAACCCGTCTCAAGAGGACACGCGTCGCAGGATATAATCCCTGCCTAAACGAAATGGACGCCTTGCGTTTTGAATGCATGAGACAGGTTTAAAACCTGTCTCTACGAAAGAAAATAATATATCTTTCCGTTGTCTTCTTATTTATCCCCCTTAGAAAAAGGGGGACAAAGGGGGATTTAAAAGGATAAAATCTCCCCTAAACAATACGTAGAGACGGGTTTATAACCCGTCTCAAGAGGACACGCGTCGCAGGATATAATCCCTGCCTAAACGAAATGGACGCCCTGCGTTTTGAATGCATGAGACAGGTTTAAAACCTGTCTCTACGAAAGAAAATAATATATCTTTCCGTTGTCTTCTTATTTATCCCCCTTTGAAAAAGGGGGACGAAGCAATCTCGCAGTTAAAATATGATTGCCTTCAGAAGATACGTAGAGACGGGTTTATAACCCGTCTCAAGAGGACACGCGTCGCAGGATATAATCCCTGCCTAAACGAAATGGACGCCCTGCGTTTTGAATGCATGAGACAGGTTTAAAACCTGTCTCTACGAA
>JAGNJD010000054.1 GCA_018000835.1 Candidatus Goldiibacteriota bacterium
AAGTATACGCTGCAGTTGACCCGATTTCGTTTGCTCCAAGAAACGGAGAAGTTGTGACGTTCAAACTAAATGCAACATCAGAAGCGGGCATAGACAGATGGGTTTTAAACATACTTGATAAAAATAACAATCTTGTAAAGTCATACGTGGACATTGGTTTACCCCCTTCACAGATTATATGGAACGGAACCGACAATAAATATCAGTTATTACCTGACGGCGAATATATTTTTGTTTTTGAAGCGACAGACAAACTTGGTTCCACATCATCCACACCCGTGCAATCGGTAAAAATTTATACTCCAGTATTGCCTTCGGTAAACAAAGAGGCATTAAACCAGTTAAAGGCACTTTTAAATCGGTTGAAAGACAGGGATTTAAGGGAAGATAACGCAGAAGCAGCACTCGCAAAATCAGATATAGAAAAACTAAAGAAGGAAAAAGCAAAACCAACGCCCGTGCCGCCGCCAGGCCCAGAAACGCTTCCTGGCTATGGGACAACTGCGGTTTTGCCTGGCATATTGCCACAACAGGTAACTTCTTCTGCTGGAACCGGTCCGGTTTCAGTCATTGGTTTCCCAAACGTAGAGTCAGGAGCAATAAGGTCGGCGTATCTTGAAACACGACAGGACGGAACAAAACTTTTTAACGTGGATTACGTTACCGAAAATACCATACCTAAATACGTTCTAAAGGAGATGGCTTTAATGGTAAGAACGGTTGCGGAAAGTTTTGCAGAAAATTCTGCATATTCTATTAGTCAGGTTGGAATAAATGCACTTTTAGGCGGAGGTAGTTCAATGTCTCTGATTGTTCCGGTTGCAACGGCTAAGAATTATTCCCGTGGTTTAATAACGGATGAACAGTTAATGAGGGGTTCAAGCATAAACTTGAACGGCGAAATAATTTATCCTAATTTTTAGGGGGACAAAAAATGAAAAAAATATTTTTTATTTTATTTTTAACGATAGCCGTTAACGTTTCACTCTTCGCCGGTGCGTTTGATAAAGGCGGCGTGCTGGGAATAGGTGGCAGGGCATTGGGAATGGGCCATGCTTTTACCGCCGTTGCCGATGACGGCAGCTGCATTTATTGGAATACGGCAGGGCTTGTACAACTTGAGCGTTCCGAATTAAATTTATTCGTAGGACCCCTGCTTAACGGAAAGGAATATTATACATATATTTCCTTCGGTTCACCATTTTTTCAGGACACGGCATGGCAGTTATCCGTAATTTCACTCATTCATAACGACGCGAATACTACGAAAGAATTTACAGTTGTGGGTAGTTTTGCCGCATCTTTAAATCTTGAAAGAACGTTTTCAATAGGCGTAAACCTGAAATATCTGAATTACATGTCTTCTGCAACGTATCCACTCGGATCCACAACTTTAAATGGAACTGCAAACGGACTTGGGCTGGACCTCGGTTTGCTATATCAGATACCACTTCCGCAATGGGGCAAAAAAGTAAATCTAGGATTTTTTATCCAGGATGTCGATACAAATCTTAACTGGGATGGTGGTTTGGCGGATGAAAAGATACCAACGTCGTTCAGATTGGGCGCAGCCTATTATCTGGAAGACAATCTTCTTATAACTTCTGATTTTGAATTTTTTTCTGATTTAAACATAGCAGGAAAACCAATTGCAGAGGTTTTATACGATGCACAGGGAAATACGATATCTTCTTTACCGCCGGAAGAATTACGGGTTCATGTCGGCGTTGAAGGCTGGTTTTTCAAAAAGCATCTAGGATTGCGTGGCGGATATACCTCTTTTGTGACAATGCCTGGAAGGTTTACGGGTGGTGCCACGTATAGGGAAGATACATGGCAGGTTGATTATGCTTACATAGGACATGCAGAACATCTTGGTGATTCACATAGATTTTCCCTGGCTTTCAGATTTGGACAGGAAAAGAGCAAAATAAAAGCAATAAGCGTGGTTCGTCCTCCGAAAAATTTGCAAGCATATCCCGGTAACAATTCCGTTAACTTAACGTGGGAACTAAGTGAGGATCCAAACGTCATTGGTTATGCAGTTTATATGTCCAAATCTCCTGGAACGAGGTATATACCGGTAGTTAAAAGGATAAAAGAAAATTACGTGACCATAGACGGATTAAATAACGGTACCAGATATTATTTCGTCGTTACAGCAATTAATAACACTTATCCATCCGTTGAAAGTCCGTATTCAAACGAAACAAATGCGGTTCCTGCCCCCGTAATCCCAGGAACTCCTGAAATATTTCCGATAGCAAAAAAGTCAACGGTTGAAAAGAACGGTACAATAGAAGTAAAATGGGGTAAAATGCCGCCATCAAACATGGCAGGTTATAACATTTATATTACAGAAACGCCTGGTAAAGGTTATACAAAAGTAAATCCATCGCCTATTAATGACGTTAAATATACGATAAGAGGACTGGAAGTAGGAAAGAAATATTATATAGTAATGACGTCCGTAACAAAAGACATTCCACCAATAGAAAGTAAATTTTCAAGAGAATTATCTTTTATAGCAAAACCGGAAGAAACCATTGGAACGGCTCCGGCAGAAAAAACAAAATAAATTATAATAAGGAGGTTTGTATGATTAGTGGGTTATATACGGCAGCATCAGGACTTATAGCACAGTTACAACAGCAGGATGTCATAGCAAATAATATGGCAAACGTAAACACTACTGGTTATAAAAAGGATACGGCTCTTTACGTCCCTTTTCCTGAAATGTTTTTATACAGGATAAATGACGCAAAAGTTCCCATACCAGGCGGGGTTGCGGATGCATACGTTCCTATTGGCATGGTTGGTAAAGGCGTCCAGTTAAGGGTTGATGGAATAAGGCCGGACATTACGACGGAAGGCTCTTATATGGAAACTGGAAATACTCTGGATTTTGCAATAAAAGGAAACGGGATGTTTACGGTTATGACTCCACAGGGTGTGCGTTATACCCGTGACGGGAGTTTTTCCCTTGATTCAGAGGGCACACTGGTTACGCAGGATGGTTTTCCGGTATTGGGCCAGCGTGGAACGATTACAATAGACGGCAAGGACGTGCATGTAGATGAAGCAGGAAGAATATTCGTTGATAACAATGAAATAGACACTTTCCGTATGGCGGTATTTACAAAAGAAGACGTTTTACGTAAGCAGGGTAACAACCTTTTTTACACGGTTAATGGAAATCTTTTACCCGAAGATAGTTACGTTGATTATTTAAAAATAAAACAGGGTTATCTCGAATCATCAAACGTAAACGTGGTAAGGGAAATGGTTGACATGATAACAGCATACAGAGCATACGAAGCAGCGCAAAAGGCAATACAATCCCATGACCAGACGCTGGATAAAACAGTAAATAACGTTGGTAACATTCAAATATAATAAAAGGAGGTAATTAACTATGTTAAGAGCATTATGGACGGCAGCATCAGGAATGGTTGCACAGCAGCACAACATTGACATTATTTCAAATAATTTATCAAACGTGAATACTACGAGTTTTAAAAAGTCAAGGGCAGAATTTCAGGATCTTTTATACCAGGTAATCAGGCCGGCCGGCGTTACAAATAATTTTGGAACGCAATACCCTACGCCCATTGAAATCGGGCATGGAGTACGGCTTGCTGCAACTACAAAATCATTTTTACAGGGAAGTCCGGTTGAGACAAATAACCCTTTTGACCTGGCAATACAAGGAGAAGGTTTTTTTATGGTTCAGTTACCAAATGGTCAGATTGCATATACGAGAGACGGGTCGTTTAAAATTGATGAACAGGGCAATCTTGTAACTTCAAATGGATATTTTGTGCAACCAGATGTTGTTATCCCATCGGAAGCAAAAAGCGTTGTTATCAGGGAAAACGGTGACGTCTTGGTTGTTCTTGCAGATGAAGCAGAAGCACAGACAATAGGACAGTTGCGCACTGTTAGATTTGCAAATTCCACAGGGCTTGAATCAATAGGCAACAATTTATATGCTGAAACGGAAGCATCCGGTCAGCCGATAGAAGGCGTTCCGGGATATGAGGGCTTTGGAACGATATCACAGGGATACCTTGAGTCATCAAATGTAAAGGTAATAGAAGAGATGATAAACCTAATAACTTCACAAAGGGCGTATGAAATAAATGCACGTGCAATTCAGACGTCGGATGACATGCTGGGCATTGCAAATGATTTAAAACGTTAATATGAAATTCAGGTTTTTTTTATTTTGTTTTATTTTTTCGGCGGTTTTAATTTTTGCCGATAATGCAAAAGTTGTTTTAAAGAATTCAACAGTTTATATTTCAAGGGATAAGATATATCTTGGCGATATTGCTGATTTTTATAATGCAGGTGAGGATTTATTAAATGAGATTTCAACTCTCTATATTAAACATGCAGCTTCACCAGGATATAGCGTGATTATAACCAGAGAAATCGTAGAAAATCAGTTAAGTAAAAAATATAAGACAATTGACATAGAAGGACCCCAGACGGTTAAAGTAGTAACTGAAAAGGCAACCATTGAAATAGATGATATAAAGAAAACGGTAGAAAATTATATTCTTGAAAATATGCCGTGGAAAAAAGAAGAAACGGAAATAATAATCAAGGATATAAAAGAAAATATAAGCACGTTAAATGGTAACGTTCTTTTAAAGATAAAAGACGAAAAGATAAAGAACTTTAAGGGAAATAAAATAATACCGGTTGAAGTAACGGTAGACGGGAAATTTTACAGGATTATCCCTGTTTCCGTGCTTATAAAAGTAACGACAGATTGCATGGTGGCAGGCCAAAATATAAAAATAAAAGAACCCGTTATTGACAAAGTTATTTTACAGAAAACAGATATAACGTATTTACCCAACGATGTAATTACAGACGTTGAAACTGTAAGAAATAAAATTTCCAGACATGCAATAGCAAAAGGCACCGTAATTTTAAATTCCATGCTTGACTCAATGCCCATTTTTAAAAGAGGAGACAACGTTACCGTTGCCGTGAAGCGCGGAAACATAACCGTTGAAACAACCGGAATTTCCATGGAAGATGGAAAAGAAGGAAGCATAGTAAAAGTAAAACTCGTAACGGGTAAAATTATAGAAGGAAGAGTCCTATCAGACGGTAAAGTAATAATACAGTAATTTAAAATAATAAGGAGTAAAGTTTATGAGTAAAAAAACATTTATGGTTGTTTTTTTTATTGGATTTTTGCTATTATCCGGTAAAGTTGCAATATCAGATGACCTGATAAACGATTCAAACGATGCTAAATCATTGTTTGCTGATCATAAAGCAGTAAAAGTCGGGGACGTATTAACAGTCATAGTCGTTGAATCCGTAACCGGCTCACAGGAAGCATCCTTACAGACGAGCAAGAGCCAGAGCATGGGTGGAGGCATGGGAATGTCTGCATGGAATGGAGGAAAAACTCTTTCATTTCCGAGTTCGTGGGGAATGGGCGGCGGTGAATATCAGGATGGTGGCGGTAAATCAAAAAGGTCCGGCTCAATCATCGGAAAAATCTCAGTCCGTGTGGAAAAGGTTTTGTCAAATGGACTGTTGCAGGTTCGTGGTTCAAAGGTGATAACGGTAAACGACGAAAAACAAAATCTGATTTTAAGCGGAACCGTAAGGCCTCAGGACATAAGTTCGGACAACACTGTTTTGTCAACTTACGTTGCCGATGCAAAGATAGAGTATGAAGGATTTGGACCGATAGGAGAAAAAGCATCTCCTGGTATTTTTACGAGAATACTTGATTGGCTTGGCATATTTTAAGTTTGTAGTTATAAACATACATTGAGGTGTAATATGAAAGGAAGCAAAAAAACAATTTTATTTTTTATACTATTTATTTTTGTGGTCTCGGAAATTTTTGGCGTTGAATTAAGAGTACGAAATGTGGCTCGTTTTAAAGGGGTCAGGGACAACCAGTTAAATGGTTTTGGCCTTGTGTTTGGTTTAAAAGGAACCGGTGATACGAAAACAACTATTTTTACCAATCAGGCAATTACCAATATGCTGAAAAATTACGGCATTGCTGATGCAGCAAACCAGATAAAAGTAAGGAACGTTGCAGCAGTGATGGTCACTGCAAATCTTCCGGCTTTTGCCAAAAAAGGAGATAAAATAGACGTCGTTGTTTCATCCATGGGTGATGCAAAAAGTCTGGAAGGCGGGGTCTTATTACAGACTAATTTAAAAGGTATGGACGACAACGTTTATGCCGTTGCCCAGGGACCAGTTTCAACCGGACCTGGCGATATTTCAACGTCTTCTATTCTTTCATTAAAAAACAGGGCAACAGTAGGAAGGATCCCGGGTGGCGGAATGGTGGAAAAAGAAGTCCCTGTAACGTTTGTTGACGACAAAAATAACATGTATTTACTTTTATTTATCCCGGATTTTACGTCGGCATACAGGATTACGGACGTAATTAATACACAGTTCTGGGGAGAAATTGCGAATGCGGTTGATGCGGGAACCATAAAAATCAGCGTTCCTCTTGATTTTCAGAATAATTACGTTGAATTTGCAGCAGCCATTGAAGGATTATACGTTGAAACGGAAGAACGTTCTGAAAAAGTCGTAATAAACGAAAGAACCGGTACTGTAGTAATGGGAATGGACGTTTCAATTGATTCCTGTGCCGTATCACACGGGAATTTCAACGTAAATATCAATATAACAAAACAGATTTCTCAGCCAAATCCATTTTTACCAGGCGCATCCGCAATGGTTTATGAAGATTCAAACATAAAAGTTGAAGGCGGTGGCAACCAGATGGTCGTGCTGCCACAGGGAGTAAACGTCCAGGATCTTGTGAATGCATTAAACGTTCTTGGTGCTTCTACAAAGGACATAATAGCCATATTACAGGCATTAAGGGCTGCAAATGCTCTGCACGCAGACATAGAAATAATGTAAGAAAAGGAGAAATCAGCATAATGGATTTTTTAGGTGGTTCGGAAATAGTTTTAAAAAAAGAGATGATTAATTTATCCAATTCTGTCCAGCAGGCAGAATTACAGGCCAAGAAGGTTGAAAATAAAAATAAAACGGAAAATATGAAACAACTTGAGCAGGTAACACGTGAATTTGAATCAATATTTCTTTCATATATGTTAAACCAGATGAGAAAAACCGTTCCAGAAGATCCGATTTTTGGCAACTCAATTGCCAAGGATATTTTTTATGACATGTATAACGATGCTATTTCCAGAGAATTATCAAAGGCTGGTGGAATCGGACTCGCTTCCATTCTTTATAATCAAATGGCCAAAATAGAAGAAGCAAAAATCAACGACACAAGCAAATGATTTTTGTAATACTTCTTCATTCGTAAAAAAATAACATAAAAAGGTATTTAAATGCTTAAAAATTGTGAGAGATGTGGCAGGGTTTTTGACCTTGAAAACGACGAAATTCTCTGTCCCGAATGTTACATAGAAGATAAAAAGGAACTAAAAAAGGTTAAAGATTATTTAAACAAGAATCCTCTTGCAAGCGTTATGGATGTGTGTGAAAAAACAGCGGTGCCGCAGGCACAGATTTTAAGATTCATAAATGACGGTAATCTAAAAATAAGAAAGCCGTTTGAAAGATTAAAATGCCGTTTATGCGGCAAGCCGGTTAGCAAAGGAAATTTATGTGAAGAATGCAGGGAAAAAATAGAAAAGGGGTTCGATAAAAAATAATGCCGGACGGCAAATAAAAATATTGTTGATTGGAAAAGAAAAACGGCAGGCAATTTGCAATGTAGATATCAATCTTTTTATTGTAGTTTACGTCCACACAATTAAAAATTTCATAAAAGCATATAATTAAAAGGAATTATATAAAATTAATAATTTTTTTTACCGGGCAGGAGCGGTCCATATCCTGCGTCAATTTCCATTGATAAACAACTTTTTTATTTCAAAATAAAAAAAATTAAAGTTTTTCTGGAAAAATACGATATATATAAAAAAAAGAAAAGGAGGTAATTGACATGGCGATAAATAATGCAGGAAACATAGGACCAATACTGCCACAGAACATTACAGACGTTAACGCAAACAAAAACAACCCTATTCAGAAAATTAATGAAAAAGACCAGCAAAGAGCAGCAAACGATAGGGTAGAACTATCAAGGCAGGCAAGAATTATCAGCAAGGCAATTGTAAGCATAAATCAGATGTCGGACATAAGAAAAGAAATGGTTGAAAAGGCAATCCAGGAAAGAATAGTGGAAAATAAGAGAGTTCCTGCCTATGAACTTGCAGCGAAATTATTACTGGAAGATCAATAAACGTAAATGAAAAAACAAACAAAGGAAAAATTTTTAAAAATTATAGACGAGCAAAAAAAGTTATACGGCTCTTTGAAAGAACTGATAGGCACTGAAAGCAAAGTATTGACGGATAAAGACATTAAAAAAATTGACGGGATAATAAAACAGCAGGACGTAATTGTTTTTTCCATAAAAAAACTTGAAGATGAAAAAAATGCGATTTTTAATTTAATGATTGAGGAGACGGGATTACCACAAAGTCCTTTAATTAAATTAAAAGACGTGCTTGAAAGAATTGATAAAAACGATGCGATGGAAATAGAAAAAGCCGTCGTGGAATTGATATCAATAGTAAAAGAGATCGCATCCATAAATGCGCAGAATACGAATCTGATAAAAAATTACGTTAATTATGTTGATTTTGTAATGAAGATGAAAGAGAAAATTGAGCAGCCGCAAACTGCTATTTATACACAAAATGGTAATAAGAAAGAAATAAAAGCCGACAAAGATTCAAAAATTGACAAAACAATTTAAGGAGCGAAAGGAGATTAAAAATGGTTACGATTAATTCAGTATTAAATACGGCAATAACATCTTTGAGGACGCATACCATAGCCATTAATACGGTTACGCATAATATCGCAAATATGAATAATGAATGGTATTCGAGACAATTGGCCAACATATCTGCAACAGACCCTTTAAGTTTCCCGGGCATTGCAGGACAGATAGGGACTGGTTCAAAAATCAGTTTTATAGAAAGGATAAGAGACATTTTTTTGGATAAACAAATGATTAATGAAAGACAGTACATAGGATACTGGGATGTACAGAATAAAATTTATGAATCGTTAAAAGCGGTATTCCCTGAAATATACGGAGTAACTTCAGGTTTTGATGCTCTGTTACAGGAATTTTATGACGAATGGGAACAGCTTGCGGTGGCTGCTGACAAAGCAGAAACTGAAACGGACGCAACAATAAAACTCCAGTATCAGGAAGAAGTAGAGACGGCAAAAAGAAAAATATATCAGACGGCTGAAGGTATCGCTAATTATTTTAACTCAAAGTATTCAACGTTAACAAACATGCAGATTGAATTAACCAAGGATTTGCGTTTAACGGTCAACTCCATAAATGAATATTTAAAACAAATATACGAATATAATAAACAAATTAAAAATATTTATGCATCCGGACAGAATCCAAACGATATACTTGATAAGAGAAATGAAGCCATGAACAACCTTGCAGAATTAATTAATTATGATTTTGCAACGAAAGCGGACGGCTCGGTTGTTATATTACTTGGAGGGTATACCCTCGTAAACGGGGGAGATGGATATAACCGTCTTGCAACGATGGGGTCAATGAGGGATTCAAAACTTGAGGATGTAGGGATTTTAATTGGGAATTCAAATACTCCGGTAAAAATTAATGAAAATATTACGGGAGGCCAGTTAGGCGGCATTTTAACGACAAGAGATAATACATTGCACTGGTTCAAGGTCCAACTTGACAATTTAGCCAATAGTATGGTAACCGTAATAAATAAGATATTCAGGACCGGTTTGGATGCAGATGGAAATCAGATAGATAAGGATTTTTTTATTGGGACGCGAGCAGCTGATATTATCGTCAATCCGCAGTTGATGTCCGGCGCAGACATTGTTTATAAACATTTTGGAACCAATGATATTGCAGACATAATAGCAAATCTTGAAAACAAAGTAGTAAATAACTGGTTGACCACACAGTCGCTGGCTTATTCTTCGAGTTCTAAATTAGGAAGAAACGGTTCGTTGCAGATAAACGGAATAAAAATTAATTATTTTAGCACCGAAACCATTGCTGATCTGGTAAAAAAAATAAACACCAATGTATCTGAAGTTTCTGCAATTTTTGACGATACGATGCATAAATTTAATATTTATTCAAATCAATTGATAACTATAACGGAATTTAATCCCGACGGGACTGTGGCAAAATCAAGCGACAGCAGCTGTTTGTTAAATAAATTTTTGTTAAGGGAAGAAAAAGTAAGTTCGGGACCGGCAAATTATACCGGAACTTTATTAAAAAACATAATAGACCTATCATCCGATACGTGGAGAAATGACAATCTGATTTTTAACATGCAGCCAACTGAACGTGGAACGGTAGTAATTAATTATAACGGCGGAACGTATGAAGTATCATGGAATGACCTTCAATTGATGATTGCTACGATTGGCAATATTGTAGGAAGTATCGGCATGTCGCATTTTGGTTTTGATGCAAATAGTCAGAAATTTTCTTTTGCTACCAGTTCATCTTCCAATGCCGATGCGATTATACTCCCATTTATATTTAATGATAAAATTGGCAATTTAGTTCAGACAATGAATATTACTGAAAACATTAAATTTGGCGAGTATTATTCAATCATCGTGGGAAGGCTGAAAGGGGAACTGGAAACAAGCCAGAACATATTACAACAACATAATGCGGCACTGGAAATTTACCATCAACTGCAGGAAAACATTACAAAAGTAAACGAAGACGAAGAAATGGCTCGTGCCAAAGAATATCAGAGAGCGTATGACGCATCTGTGAGGCTTTTATCAATAATTGACCAGATGTTAAATATGC
>JAGNJD010000017.1 GCA_018000835.1 Candidatus Goldiibacteriota bacterium
CAGGGACGGATAATGCAAAGATATGTGCCATACAGATAATACCGCAGCCTGCAACGCCGACAGCAACGAGGACGAGAACGATGACGGCGACGGGAACGAGGACAATAACGCCGACAATGACGCGGACAGGGACTGCGACGCGGACAAATACAGTGCAGCCGACAGGCACGTTCACTGGGACGAGGACAGTAACGCAGACAATGACGCGGACAGCAACGTCAACTGCAAGTTCAACGTTTACGACAACTAATACGGCAACATCAACGCAGACAAACACGATACAGCCGACAGGCACGTTCACGTGGACACGGACAATGACAGCAACGCAGTCGTCAACTGGTTCAGCAACACGGACAAACACAGTTCAGCCGACAAACACGTTCACAAGAACAAGGACAATCACTCCGAGTTTAACGGTTACGGATACGATATCATCAAATACACCGACAGTGACGCCTACAATGACGCAGACGGCAACTGGGACGGTGACGCGGACGAACACAATACAACCGACAGGCACGTTCACGTGGACAAGGACATGGACACCAACGTGGACAGAAACAATAACGTCAACATTAACGCAGACGGGGACGCGGACATTCACACAGACAAACACGCCTTCGTTTACGCTGACTATTACTCAGACACGGACGCAAACTGTAACACTGCTTTCAACAATGACGATAACGCCGACTGCAACGTCAGAGATAATACCTGATAAAGAAAAGTTAAAAATAGAAGACATAGTCATATATCCTAATCCGTATAATCCTACCAAAAGAGATTTGCACATAGGATTTGAGATAACGCAGGCGAGCAAAGTAGTAAAGGTGAGGATATATGCAGTGAGTTTCAGGTTAATCAGGGAGATAACGCTGGCAGGGGATTACACGGTAGGAGGAAACAGAATAAAGATAGACAAAAGATATTTAGAAAATTTTGCAAACGGAACGTATTATCTGATAATGAGTGTGATAAATAACAAAGGAGAAAAAGCAGACGGTAAACCGGTGATATTGATAATTTTAAAATAAAAATATATTATTCATTATTTTCAATCTTACCACGTGTCCGCCATGTCTATCCTTATTACCATGACATCTAAATATTGTAAATGAAGTGCATCAAGTAGAAGCCCTGTCGTTTACATTTGTTAAAATGCAGATTGTAAGAAAAACATCAAACACAGAAGCGAAACGACGGGATTAGATAAGTATGCCGCAAAAAAGGGAAAATAAAGGAAAACGAAAGGCGGAAAATAATATTACAGGTCGTTTTCTTACAAGAAAAGTATGTGAAATTTTGGGCGTGGTGCAATAAAACTTGCAATGTGCCAACATAAATAGAAGTCGGGTTGCATTCTATGGCAGATACATCGCCTAATTTTGCGGAATAAACACCTGAAAAGCCGGCGTAATCAGAATTAAAAAGATTAATAACATCTGCAATATGTACAGCATATAAAAAAACATGCTGAAAAGGCAAACACCGAAAGAAATGATAATTTTTTTTATATAAGCCTCTGCTGTCGCTTATAATCTATTTTAATCTTCTATACTCATTACTTTCCTGTAATGAAATCCAAAAATAGCAAGCCTTACTGCTTCCGTCAAAAGATCGGGTCTATTTACAGCCGTCCAGATTATCATCTTCCAGAAATGCAGTCTGCCTTCGCCCCATATTCCGATTTTCCATATTACACGGCTTACAATTTTAACTTTATCCAAAAACGCCATTTTTGTTTCAGCGGCTACTTTCTGATATTCTTTAAGGAATGTTATCACTCTTTTATAATAATTTTCGGGTTTAAATATAGTATCTACCACTTTTTTATATCCTGAAATAAGATTGTCCATTTCCATTTTAGGAATAAAATTTATAGTAAAATCAGTGTTGCTGCCGCTTGGAAGTTTTTTTAACAGTCTGCCGCCGCTCTCAAGTTTTTTATAAAGCGCAGTCTCCGGCAATGCGTTCAAAAGTCCCACCATCGCAGTTACTATGCCGCTTTTTTGTATGAATCTTATCATATTGTCAAACGATTTAGGCGTGTCCGTATCAAAACCAAGAATAAATCCGCCCTGCACTTCCAGGCCGTTCCTCTGTAAAATTTTTACTTTTTCTTCAAGATTTTTCCCTGTATTCTGGACTTTACCGCATGATTTTAATGTTTCCTCATCCGGAGTTTCTATACCTACAAACACCATATTAAAATTAGCTTTTTTCATAAGGTCCATAAGTTCCTGGTCATCGGCAAGATTGATAGACGCCTCCGTATATAAAGTAAAAGGTTTGCCTTTTTTTTCCATCCAGGAGCCAATCTCTTTTAATATTATTTTTACCTTTTCCTTGTTTCCTATGAAATTATCGTCAACTATAAAAACACTGCTGCGCCATCCCGCGTTATATATCGCATCAAATTCCGCTATAACCTGCGCTGGTGTTTTTACTCTTGGGATTCTTCCGTTCATTACAATGATGTCACAAAACTCACAATTAAAAGGGCATCCTCTCGATATCTGCATTGCCATTGACGCATAATTATTAAAATTCAAAAGGCTCCAATCCGGTATCGGAACTTTTGTGATATCAGGTTTTTCATCAGACCGATAAATATGCTTAATCTGCCCTGCCTCCAAATCCTTTAAAAACATGGGAATAGTAACCTCCCCTTCGTCAAGCACAAAACAATCAACGCCGTCAAAGTTCTTGTATCCGGTGGTAAAAAGAGGCCCTCCAGCAACTACAAATTTACCCTTTGATTTAGCCCTTGATATGATTTCACGTGCGGATTTTTCCTGGACTATCATCCCTGAAATATATATATGGTCCGCCCACTCAATATCACTATCCTTTAATTTAGTAGCGTTCATATCAACAAGCCGCTTTTCCCAGGATGAAGGCAATAAGGATGAAATTGTAAGCAGCCCCAATGGCGGTAAAGAAGTTTTTTTATTAACAAATTTTAACGCATGCTTAAAACTCCAGAATGTATCTGGGTGTTCCGGATAAACCATTAGTATTTTCATAAAATGCTCCTATAATATATCAAAATTTTATATATTATAACGCTGTAAAGCATTTATTTCAATAAAATTTTTTTTGTTTATAAAAATTGTAAAATGAAGTGCAACAAATAGAAGTCCCATCATTCACATGTGTTAAAATGCAGATTGTAAGAAAAACATCAAACACAGAAGTGAAACGACGGGATTAGATAAGTATGATGCAAACAAGGGAAAATAAAGGAAAACGAAAGACGGAAAAGTCGTTTTCTTACAAGAAAAACATGTGAAATTTTGGGCGTGGTGCAATAAAACCTGCAATGTGCCATGCTTTTCTGTTTTCCATAAAAAAATTGAAAATGCAGTTTCAATGTGGTAATATTGTTTTGTCTTTTTTTAACATAAAAATAAAATTGAAAAACTGACTTTTAAAAGGAGACACCATGACTGATGATACAAAAAAGGCATTTCAACTCATTTTTTTGTTTGGCTTTGTGAGTTTATTTGGCGACATTGTTTATGAAGGTGCAAGGGCGGTAAACGGACCATACCTGAAAAGTCTGGCAGTTAACGCAAGTGTTGTAGGACTTATAGTGGGTATAGGTGAATTTGCAGGTTATGCATTAAGGTTAATAACAGGTTATTTCGCAGATAAAACAAGGGCATACTGGGTTTTTACCTTTATTGGCTATGGCCTGATTATTTCCATACCAATGCTTTCATTAACCGGCGTATGGCAGATTGCCGCAGTTTTAATGGTTACTGAGCGACTCGGTAAAGGCATAAGGGCACCGGCAAAGGATACCATAGTATCGAGTGCTGCAAAAAGAATAGGGACAGGAAAGGGATTTGCAATTCAGGAAGTTATGGACCAGTTCGGGGCTTTAATAGGGCCCCTGATTTTTACCGCATATTTTGCATTAACCGGCGGCGGAGTAAAAAATGCACAGGATTACAGAAATGCTTATGCACTTTTCTGGATACCTTATCTGCTTGTCATGATATTCGTCGTAATAGCATTTCTGAACGTTTCAAACCCCTCCAAACTTGAACCATTAAAGAAAGAAAACGAGCCTGATAAAATAACCCCGTTGTTCTGGATTTACAATATTTTTTCATTTGTAACTGCACTCGGCCTTTTAAATTTTGCAATTATAGGATATCATTTTAAGGCAAAAGCAATAGTATCAGATGCCATGATTCCGGTTTTTTATGCAATTGCAATGGCAGTTGACGGACTTGCAGCATTCGTGATGGGAATGATTTACGACAAACTAAAAGTTAAAAACAACGCAGGCGGAATGATAACGCTCATAGTTTTGCCCGTGTTTTCAATTCTTATTCCATTTTTTGTATTTGCGAATAGTTTTGTCATGGCACTTGTTGCATCAGTCCTGCTCGGTATCGTAATGGGCGGCCAGGAAACCATTATGAAAGCAGCAATAGCAGACATAACGCCCATAAAAAAGCGCGGAACCGGATATGGGATTTTTAATTTTTCTTTTGGCCTTGCTATGTTTATCGGAAGTTATCTGGCCGGTTTGTTATACGACATATCCGTTACTTACTTAATCTGGCTCATCGTGGCATTACAGATCGTAGCATTGATTTTATTTTTTGTAATGAAAGCCGAGATTGATAAAAATAAGACGGCAGCGGAAAAAATCTGATTTGAAAAAGGTTTTTTTATGATTTTAATCACGTCACACCCAAACACTGATTTTGACGGACTTGCAAGCATGGTGGCCGCGTCAAAATTATATGAAAATTCCGTTATGTATATGCCATGGACATTATCCCCTGTGGTAAAAAAATTTCACACCCTTTTTAAATATCGTTACTCGCTATCAAGGGATAAGGACGTTGATTTTAACAAGATACAGTCGGTGGTAATAGTAGATGCAATGCCCAGGGTTTTGCCTTTTGGATTAAAAGACGTTATATTGAACAAAAAAGTAAAGGTTTGCGTTTATACCCATCATCCAACTGATGAAAAAACCGACATACCAGATGCAGAAGTAATCAATATTAAATATGGCGCCTGCACGACTTATTTTGTCGAACAACTAATAAATAAAAACGTGGAAATAAACCAGGATGATGCCCTGCTTTTTCTGCTTGGCATTTATTCTGACACCGGTAATTTTTTATATCCTAATACGACTCCGGATGACCTGAAAATAGCGTCCTTTTTGCATGGCAGGCAGATAAATAACCAACTGCTTGTTGACCTCATACAAAATAATTTTGAAACGCAGCAGACGCAGCTTTTAAATAGATTATTAAAAAATTTACAGACATATAACATAAAAGGTTTCAGGATTATAATTTCTTTTGCAAAGGTAAAGGAATACATATCACAGTTATCCGACATAACTACCCAGATTCTTGCCATAAACGGCGGGGATGCAATAGTAACAATAGCGCAGATGCAGAATAAGATTTTTCTCACGGCAAGAAGCAAGAACGAAAAAATCAATGTAAAAAAACTGCTTGATAAATACAGCGGCGGCGGGCACAGGACCGCAGCATCTGCAATCGTCCATATTAAAAAGGGCGTTTCAATAAAAAAGATAAGGGATGAAATTTACAGGGACCTGAATGAATGCGTTGAAGACAAATTCAGGGTGAGGGACATAATGTCGTCTCCGGTCAGGGCAGTTTCCCCGTCTTTATCCATGGAAGAAGCTTATAAAATCTGCATAAGGTTTAACAACAACGGTCTTCCCGTCGTAAAAGACGGCAAATTAACCGGTTTTATTACGAAGCAGGACATAGAAAAAGGCATCCTGCATAAATTAGGACACATACCGGTTTCCGGCTACATGACAAAAAACGTCATCACCATAAGTCCGGATACGCACATAAACGAAGCCCAGAGACTGATGCTTGAGAAAAACATAGGACATCTGCCGGTAGTTGAAAACGGGGTTTTAACCGGCATTTTAACGAGAACCGACGTGCTTTCGTATCTTTACGAAGACAACCTGTTAAAAAAGGAAAGGGTAGTATTCAAGGAAAATGACGTAAACATAAAGGAAATAATGGAAAAGCAGCTTTTGCCTGAGATGTACGAACTTATAAAAAAGATCGGTGAATATGCAGACGAATACAAAATAAACGCTTATCTTGTCGGTGGACTTGTCCGGGATATTTTTTTAAAACAAAAAGACATAGACGTGGACATAACCGTAGAAGGCGATGGAATAAAATTTGCAAAATTTCTTGCAGACAAATTTAACGGCACGTTTCAGGGCTTTGAACGGTTTAAGACGGGAAAAGTGTTTTTAAAAAATAAAAAGGTGATTGACGTAACGAGTGCAAGGGCAGAGTTTTATGAATTTCCTGCGGCATTGCCTGAAATTGAGTTTACACCGGTAAGATACGACCTTTTCCGCAGGGATTTTACGATAAACGCAATGGCCATAAAGATAAACAAAAATGAATTCGGTAAATTTATTGTTTATTTTGACGGATTCAACGATTTAAAAAACGGGATAATAAGGACACTGTATAACATGAGTTTTATTGACGACCCGACAAGAATTTTGCGTGCAATCAGATTTGAACAGAGATTTAATTTCAACATAGAGGAAAATACGTTAAGGTTTATAAAAGAAACGCTGCGTTACAACATTTTTAACAATCTGCCTGGGGAAAGACTGCGGGATGAACTTTTACTGGTTTTTAACGAGGAGAAAGTTTTTAATATACTTACAAGAATGCAGGAACTCGGGGTAATCGAAAAGATAAACAATAATCTTACAATTGACGAAAAAACCGGAAAAATGTTTGACAGAGTTGCTGCTCTCATAAACGATCCTTTATTTAAAAACGTTGATAAGGACTGCATACATTTTATGATTTTTATGCGTTCACTTGACGCTAAAAGTGCAGAACAGTTATGTGCGGATTTAAAATTAAAAAACAAATGGAAAGATGCTATTGTTCAGTTAAAACAAAATGAAACAAAAGTATTAAAAGAATTGTCGGACATAAAATCAGATAAAAGTAAGATATTCATGAACCTGAAAAAATTAAAGATGGAAGTGCTTTTTTATTTTGCCCTTCAGGACGACGACGACGTTGTGTTAAACAACGTAAAGGAATTTATTTCAACCATAAAAAACATAAGAGTTTTTTTGACCGGTGAGGACCTGAAAAATTTCGGGATAAAACAGGGGCCCGTTTACAGGGAAATACTGGATAAACTTCTTAAGGAAAAAATTGACGGAAGGATAAAAACAAGGGAACAGGAAATAAATTTTGTGAAAAAAATGCTTATGAAACAGTAATTAAATAAACAAAGGAGGCAGAAACATGGATGTATTTGAAGCAATCAAAGGAAGAAGGAGCATAAGAAAGTATAAAAAAAATGAGGTTATTGACAAAAAAATTCTCGAAGAAATAGTTGATGCGGGTAAATATGCAGCAAGTGCACGTGCAGAATACCCGTGGAAATTTGTCGTTATTACTTCAAATGACAGGTTGAAACAACTTGCAGAAATTACAGGCAGCAACGGCAGATTCATTGCAGATGCATCGGCGGCAATCGTGGTTATTTGCAAAGATACGAAATATTATCTTGAAGATGGCTCTGCTGCTATACAAAACATCCTCCTCGCTGCTTATGCAAAAGGGATAGGAACGTGCTGGGTAGCCGGAGACAAAAAAGAATATTGTGACAGGGTTTTGTCTTTTATCAATGCACCAAAAGGATATAAACTCATCAACATTATTGCGTGCGGTATTCCTGATGAAAAACCAGAAAAACCAAAACCACCTTTAAAAGACATACTGGTATGGGAAAAATTTTAGGCAACAATAGTCCTGTTATGGATTTGGAAAATAACAGGAATAAATAAAAATTATCCCCATTGGAGAATCATCTGAAAACTGCAATATTTTTATATTTCACCCCGATTATTTACACTTTTAATTTTTTTGCCTTTTATATTTATATATGCTATACTTTACGGCTAAATAATTTAGCGGAGGAAGATGATGTATGAAATAGTTGAAAAAAGGACTCTTGCACAAGACATTAAGTTAATTGGTGTTCGTGCTCCACATATAACTTACAATGCAAAAGCAGGAAATTTTATAGTCGTAATAGCAGACGAAAAAGGTGAAAGAATCCCTCTTACGATTTATGACTGGGATGAGGAAAAATCCATTGTTTACATGGTTTTTATGGAAGTAGGAGCGTCAACGAAAAAACTCGGGCTTATGAACGAGGGTGATTCTTTATATGCAATTGCAGGACCTTTTGGCAGACCATTTTGCATTAATAATTATGGTAACGTAGTAATTATCGGTGGAGGGGTAGGGACTCCTGCAATTTATCCGATTGCAAGGGAACTGAAAAATAACGGCAATAAAATAACGTCAATAACCGGCTACAGGACCAAAGACCTCGTAATACTTGAAAATGAAATGAAAAGCGTTTCTGACGAAGTCCTGATTGCGACAAATGACGGTTCTTACGGGAGCAAAGGTCTTGTAACCGACGTTTTGCAGGATATGATTGATAAAAGGGAAAAAATAGACCTTGTCATAGCAGTAGGCCCGGCTGTTATGATGAAGGCAGTTTCTGAACTTACGAAAAAGCATAACATAAAAACGATTGTGAGTTTAAATGCAATTATGATAGATGCCACGGGTATGTGCGGCGTATGCAGGGTCACGGTTGCAGGTGAAACGAAATTTACATGTGTGGATGGACCTGATTTTGACGGTCATCTCGTTGACTTTGACCAGTTAATGGTCCGTTTATCCGCTTATAAGGATAAGGAGCAGGAGGCACTCAAACGTTACAGTATCGGCAGTGAAACAAATGGAGGCGGAAATGGCTGAAAAAAACGTTCCGGCGGGAAAAAAGCCAAGAATAAAAATGAGGGAACAGGAAATAAACGAAAGAATCCGGAATTTTCTTGAAGTCCCTCTTGGTTATTCTGAAAAAGAAGCAATTGAAGAAGCATCGAGATGCCTGCAATGCAAAAATCCGACGTGCATTTCAGGATGCCCGGTGAACATAAATATAAAAGAATTTATTCATAAAATATCAATGAATAATTTCAAAGAGGCAATTGAAACAATAAAAATGGATAACAGTTTACCATCTATATGCGGCAGGGTTTGTCCGCAGGAAGCGCAATGTGAAAAAGCATGCATAATGCAAAAAACAAAAAATCCGATTAATATCGGCGGGCTTGAGCGGTTTGCATCCGACTGGGAAGCGGAAAATTTAAACATAGAGATTCCGGAAATCAGTAAGAAAAAAGACAGGCAGGGCAATAACATAAAAATTGCAATAGTTGGTTCCGGCCCTTCCGGACTTACCGTTGCAGGTGATCTTGTCCGGATGGGATATGAACCGGTTATTTTTGAAGCACTGCATATCCCAGGTGGCGTTCTTGTTTATGGTATTCCTGAATTCCGCCTGCCAAAAAACATAGTGGCACGTGAGGTTACGTATCTTAAAAAACTCGGCGTCAGGTTTGAATTAAATGTTGCAATCGGTAAAACGTATACGATAAATGACCTTTTTAAAATGGGATATAAAGCAGTTTTTATCGGAGTTGGTGCAGGAACACCTGTATTTCTTGGCATACCTGGTGAACAGTTAAAAGGAGTTTATTCTGCAAATGAATTTTTAACGCGTGTAAATGCAATGAAGGCATATCTTTTCCCTGAATATGCCACTCCCGTAAAACTCGGAAAAAAGGTAGTGGTTGTCGGTGCCGGTAACGTTGCAATGGATTCAGCCAGATGGGCAAGAAGATTAAAAGGCGTGGAAGAGGTTCACATAGTATATAGAAGGACAGAGGCAGAAATGCCGGCAAGAATTGAGGAAATAAAAAGGGCAAAAGAAGAAGGCATAATTTTTAATCTACTGACAAATCCGGTTGAAATTATAGGCAATGAAGACGGATGGGTTAAAGCAATAAAATGCATTAAAATGGAACTTGGTGAGCCGGATTCATCAGGCAGAAAACGCCCGGTTCCCGTAGCGGGTTCTGAATTTATTATGGAAACTGACGTTGTAATACCAGCACTCGGAACAAAGGCAAATAGATTGCTTACTTCCGACGTGCAGGGTCTAAAAATAAATAAATGGGGATACGTTGAAACTGATGAAAACGGGAAAACGTCCATACCAGGCGTATTTGCAGGCGGAGACATAACTACCGGCTCTGCAACAGTTATCGCTGCAATGGGTGCCGGGAGAAAAGCAGCAAAAGCAATAGATAAATACATAAATGAAAATAACGGTTGAACTTTTAATCCAGTGCTGTCTCATTACTATCCGACAAACTTAATGAAAGGATTGTTGCATTTTTTTCGCAATAAATTGTTTACTTACTTTCATCAGGTTTTAGTTTAATTACTTTGCGCGGCGGTTGCAAACACCATTTATTTGCCATTATATCCTTGTCTCCCGGTAATGCTTGTCTTTTTCCTTCTTTTCTCCCCTTTGAAAAAGATGGATGAAAGGGGATTTGAAAGAATAAAAATCTCCCCTAACCCCTCTTTTTCAAAGAGGGGAATTATTTTTTATCCCCCTTAGAAAAAGGGGGAAAGAGGGGGATTTGTCTTTTTATTTTTTTTCCCTTTGTAAAGTAGGACGAAGTGGGATTTGAAAGGATAAAATCTCCCCTGGCCCCTCTTTTCCAAAGAGGGGAAATTATTTTTTATCCCCCTTAGAAAAAGGGGGAATAAGGGGGATTTGTTTTTTTATTTTCCCTCTTTAGTAATACACGTTGCAAGGTAATATAACAAGATTGTAGAGACTTAAGCTTGCTGTGTCTCAAAGATAAGCAAGGCGGATATTCAAACAGTGTGCCACGCGACCAGCGTAGGATAAACCGCTGTTTTGTTTTCATAATCATTTGCGAAATATTACATGGTTTGCCTTGCATTCAGAGACAGAGCAAGCTCTGTCTCTACATGTTTAAAACTTCATTTCTTTTCCCCCTTTGAAAAAGGGGGAATAAGGGGGATTTGAAAGAATAAAAATCTCCCCTGGCCCCTCTTTTCCAAAGAGGGGAAATTATTTTTTATCCCCCTTAGAAAAAGGGGGAATAAGGGGGATTTGTTTTTTTATTTTCCCTCTTTAGTAATACACGTTGCAAGGTAATATAACAAGATTGTAGAGACTTAAGCTTGCTGTGTCTCAAAGATAAGCAAGGCGGATATTCAAACAGTGTGCCACGCGACCAGCGTAGGATAAACCGCTGTTTTGTTTTCATAACCATTTGCAAAATATTACACGGTTTGCTTTGCATTCAGAGACAGAGCAAGCTCTGTCTCTACATATTTAAAACGATATGTGGTATAATGCAGTCGTTAAAATACAATTCCATCCATATTTCTATTTTTTTTGTTTTTAATTGAATATAATCATCCGTTGTCATTATTAATTCGTATTTATTATCCTAAACGTGTAATAACGAATCGTAGAGACACAGCTTGCTGTGTCTCAAAGATAAGCAAGGCGGATATTCAAACGGTGTGCCACGCGACCAGCGCAGGATAAACCGCTGTTTTGTTTTCATAATCATTTACAAAATATTACACGGTTTGCCTTGCATTCAGAGACAGAGCAAGCTCTGTCTCTACATGTTTAAAACTTTATTTCTTTTCCCCCTTTAGAAAAAGGGGAGAAAGGGGGATTTGATAAAATAAAATCTCCCCTGGCCCCTCTTTTCCAAAGAGGGGTAATTGATGGAATCAAATCTCCCCTGACCCCTCTTTTCCAAAGAGGGTAAATTATTTTTTATCCCCCTTAGAAAAAGGGGAAATAAGGGGGATTTGTTTTCTTCTTTTTACCCTCTTTAGTAATACACGTCGCAAGGTAAGATAACAAGATTGTAGAGACTTAAGCTTGCTGTGTCTCAAAGATAAGCAAGGCGGATATTCAAACGGTGTGCCACGCGACCAGCGCAGGATAAACCGCTGTTTTGTTTTCATAACCATTTGCAAAATATTACACGGTTTGCCTTGCATTCAGAGACAGAGCAAGCTCTGTCTCTACATGTTTAAAATTTTATTTTTATCCCCCTTAGAAAAAGGGGGAATAAGGGGGATTTGTTTTCTTCTTTTTACCCTCTTTAGTAATACACGTCGCAAGGTAAGATAACAAGATTCATAGAGACTTAAGCTTGCTGTGTCTCAAAGATAAGCAAGGCGGATATTCAAACGGTGTGCCACGCGACCAGCGCAGGATAAACCGCTGTTTTGTTTTCATAACCATTTGCAAAATATTACACGGTTTGCCTTGCATTCAGAGACAGAGCAAGCTCTGTCTCTACATGTTTAAAACGATGGGTGGTATAATGCAGTCGTTAAAATACAATTCCATCCATATTTCCTTTTTTTTGTTTTTAATTGAATATAATCATCCGTTGTCATTATTAATTCGTATTTATTATCCTAAACGTGTAATAACGAATCGTAGAGACACAGATTGCTGTGTCTCAAAGATAAGCAAGGCGGATATTCAAACGGTGTGCCACGCGACCGGCGTAGGATAAACCGCTGTTTTGTTTTCATAACCATTTATAAAAAATTCCACCATTTAATTCGTTTTCAGAGACAGAGCAAGCTCTGTCTCTACATGTTTAAAACTTTATTTCTTTTCCCCCTTTGAAAAAGGGGGAAGAGGGGGATTTGTTTTCTTCTTTTTTTCCCACTTTGTAAAGGGGGACTAAAGGGGGATTAGAAAGAATAAATCTCCCCTAGCCCCTCTTTTTCAAAGAGGGGAAATTGATGGAAAAAATCTCCCCTGGCCCCTCTTTTTCAAAGAGGGGAAATTGATGGAATAAATCTCCCCTGGCCCCTCTTTTTCAAAGAGGGGAAATTGATGGAATAAAATCTCCCCTGACCCCTCTTTTTCAAAGAGGGGAAATTACTTTCCTTTTTTTCCTCTAATCATGGAAAATATATAAAATCACATTAAATTATTACAGGGACTCTTTATTTTGTTGACCTGAAACCGCTTTCGTGATAATCTGTAAAAAAATTTCAGGAGGAATTATGAAGAACACAAAAAAATTCATATTAATATTTCTTGCTTTTTCTTTTCCTTTCTTAATTCATTCAAATCCGGAAGAAATAAAAGTAAATGATTTTGTTTTATGGGAAGGATTTGAAACGGTAAATAACTGGACAACCTCTGACTGGCAGAATAATTCGTTATCAAATCCCGTAATTTCATCTGATTTTGTGTCTGAAGGAAAAAATTCTCTCGAAGTAAATTTAAACCAGGTAAATAAAAACCAGACCGGGATGGTGCAGATTTTTGATACTGGTGATATGTCAGGCGTGGAAAAAATAAAATTTGACGTTTATAATTCTTCATTAATGAACATGAAAGTTTGCCTTATGATTAAGACAGGACAAAACTGGGTATATCATGAAAGCATAAAAAAAGATTTAAAGCCGGGATGGAACAAAGACGTTGAATTTGGTTTTAATAAAACTGATTTTAGTCCCGGTGGCATAAAAGAACCGGACAAAGTCAGAAGATTTGGCATTATGTTTATTCCGGAAAAAACCGGAACCGGTAAGATTTTCGTAGATAATATCAGAATATCAGGCACAAAAATCAGCAATCTTCTTCCGGCGGAAACTACTGTCAAAACCGAGGAACTTAAAGAAGTTTTAATTGACGATTTTGAAACCGGCAGATTAAGATGGATGGCAGCAACTACATGGTCATGTGCAACGGGCGTGGAATCAACGACGGAAACGGCATCGTCCGGGAAATCAGCGATGAAAGCATGTTATAATCTTAAGACGCCGGGACAAAACGCAGTGTTTATGATAGAGGATACCGTTGATTTATCCGACGTTTATGAAATGAAAGTTGACGTTTATTATCCTTATGATTTTCCTTCAAATCTTTCCATTTCATTGTCAACAGGCGATAAATGGGTCTGGCAGGAATACAAAACCACAAAACTGAAAAAAGGATGGAACAAGGACGTTACTTTTTATTTCAAAGACAAACAATGGAAAAATGAAAAAGTTAACTGGGCAAACGTTACCAATCCGGAAGGATTAAACAACGTTAAAAGAATCAGCCTGCTGCTTTTTCCCGCAAATATGGGTAAGGGATACGTTATTTTTGACAACGTAAGAATGAAAACGAAAGAACCCGGTAAAATTTCAAATTTAAAGCCGGTTGACATAAACAACCTTGCGTTTTACGTTTTTAACAGTTTTGAAAAAGGCGTCCAGTGGCAGACGCAGTCAGACCAGTCAGGTAGTTTATCCGCGCGTCCTGCATTTAATTTTGGAGGGGAAAACGTAAAGGGAATGGAACTTGTCTTTGCAACGCAAAGCAACGTTGACAAGGCGGCATATACGTATAGAAATAAAATTGACCTTTCAGAAGCATGCGGAATTAAGTTTGACGTTTATAACCCGATGGATTATGGCGTAAAAATTACCCTTGCCTTTCAGGTTGGAGATGAGGAAACATGGATAGAATCAAAACAAATAGGAATAGGTCCCGGGTGGAACAGAGACGTTTATTTTGATTTTAATTCGTATTCATTTAAATCGGCAGAGAGCAACTGGAATTACACGGAATATTTCAACAAAAGAAGCGATGTCAGAAACATAATTCTTTCCGTATTTCCGGACCAGAAGGTTTCCGGTCAAATTTACGTAACTGATTTTAAACTTGCACGTCATAACCTTTTTGGTGATGCTGGGAAATATGCCGGTTTTACGCTGTATAACAATTCGCTTGTTTCAATTGAACCAATAAAATATAAATTATGGTATAACGGCAGTTCAGTAGGAAATTTTGAAGATGAAACCGCATTTAATTTCTGGAAAGCACATCAGGAATCATCATGGGGAGTTGCTGAATTATCCTTATCCTCACTTTATGCTTCGCGTGGCAAAAAATCAATGAAAATAACTTATAAAGATACCGGTAATAAATTTGGCTGTCAGTATGAGGCGGCAGGCACGCTCGACATTTCGCAATGGACGAGCATTTCTTTTGACGTCTATAATCCGGGTAAAGCGCTGAAATTTACAATTGCTTTTACTTCAAACGATTATGCATGGCATGAAATAAACAAGCAGATAGTGATTAACCCGGGCTGGAATAAAAACGTCACAGTCAGATTTGACGAACCAATATGGAAAAAAATAATATCAGGCAGTCAGCAGGGACCGATGCCCCTCTCGTCAAAGAACGACATGAATAAGATGTTTTTTATTTTTTATGGCGGATATGAAGGGACTTTATACCTTGACAACGTAAGATGGGGAACCAAGGGAGATAATTTGCAGACAACGGAAGCATATACGGAACAGGACGTCAATCTTCTTGTAACGCCAAACGATAACGTAGAAGCAAAAGTGTCGTTAAGGGCTGCATACTATTATAATCAAAATACGGATTTGAACGTAAAATCAGGGCATCTGATTTTACGCGGTATGGGCAATGAATTAATCTTGTTTTCCGGTGAGCCGGTAAAAGTTTTTGACGATATTTTCGGGCTTGTTGATATGGAAGCAACCGGAACGAACATGATGGGACTATCGCTGGCCGGGACAATTTATCCTATTAATACTTCATATTTGTTGAGCGGAATAAGCCTTGATAACAGGCAGCCATGGCATATAGGAACGTCTTTTCTTGGAACTGCCAGATTAAAAACGTATTTCCTTGATAAAAATTACATAGGCGCAGTTTACATGAACAGCAGGCGCGGTTATGACGAAAACCCGGACATATTAAACGGCTCGCTTGAACAGTCGGTTCACATTTTTGGAGGCGATACGGGTATAAACATTCCCATTATGGATTTAATGACGATTAATCTAAAAGGAGAGGCATTAACCACGTATTACCAGAGTTTAAATCCTGTTTATATGCTTGAGGGACCTCCTTTCCAGTATGCAATTGAATCAATTTCAAAAGACGATAAGAAATGGTTTACATATGTTGAAGGAAGTTTACGTTATGGATATCTTACGCTTTATTCATACTATCGTCAGATTGACGATAAATTTGCTGCCTATTATTGCAATCCTGATTTGCGGGCGGGATTTGTCAACAAAGACGCAAAGTTGACTTACGTGGTTGATGACCTGCCGCCTTTTTCAATCATAAAATACTGGTCAGACGACTGGAGTGCATTCGTGAGAAACACGTCTTTTATGTTTGAATACGATGCAGGTAAATCAACGATAGACGATTACAGCAGGGATACATATACGGTTGACCTGAAAAATGACGAGTCCCTTGCTTTATACAATTATCACATCTGGTTCAGGCATAATACAGAAGGCAATGCTGATAAAATTGTTTCAAAAAAATTAAGTGGTTTTACGAAAATTTTGTTGTTTGATTTTCTGACGTTTAAATTGCTCGGCAGAATTGACGATACAAATGGTACAGTAAAGGTAAATGACAATTATGAGACAAAATCATATCTGCAATTAACGGGATTCCTGGAAGCAAGCATAAAATTAATGAACGACGTAATATTAACGGCAAATTACAAACATCTGCACAATGAATATGAGAGTCATAATAATTTATATGCAAAACTGGACGTTAATCTGTGGGGCATGTTGGATTTGAGAATAAGTTACGGCGACGAACCACTGACCGGCTACTGGCTTGACGACAACTGCAATGACACGATAAACAAATACATGCTGTTATTTAACGGGAGGTTCTGAAAAATGCACGATAAAAAATTAAAATTATTTTTTTGTTTTTTTGTTGCTCTGCTTTTTCCCCAATTGGTAATGTCTTATGCCATTAATGGACCGGACGTTTATTCTGAAAGCGGGAAACCGGTAAAAATACTGGGCGTTGAGATACCATATTTTTTAATTCTTGACGAAAAACAGCAGGAGCACGTCCTGAATGTTTTAAAAGAAACAGATATTAAATATATGAAAATATTATCTTGTTTTAACGGGGAAAGGGAATACTCCTTTCAGCCTTCCCTTGGTAAATTTAACGAAAAGATGTTCATAAAACTGGATAAAGCAGTTGCAATGGCGTCAAAATACGGGGTTTGCCTGGTTATATCCCTGGCAGACAACAACGCAACTTACGGCGGAAAAGAAGTTTACAAGAACTGGCTTGGCGGTTCCAATGACGATATTTTTTTCAAGGACAGGATAAGCATTGAAAATCACAAAAATTTTATAAACAGGATAATTTTAAGGAAAAATACGGTCAGTGGAAAATATTATTATAGTGATTCACAAATTTTTGCATGGGATTTATGCAATGAAATGGAAAATAAAAGCGATACGGACGGCTCGGTCACGTATTCATGGGTTAATGAGATTTCTTCTTTTATAAAAGAAAAAGATAAAAATCATTTTGTGATGATGAGCAGAAAAAATCCCGACGTTTCAGAAGGAAAAATAAACGACTATGACGTTGCTTTGATTCCGGACGTTGATTTTATCGGATATACGTCTGATTTGCCCGGCGATATAATAAAATATAACGGATTATATTTTGAAAACGTAAACAAACCAGTTGCATTATGTTCAAGTATAAAGCCATCAGACGTTGAACTGACGGCAGATGTGTTTTTTGAGAATCGCGGTTCGGCTTTTTTCATAAACAATGCAGGGTTTTTTGAATACAAAACGGAATTAACTATTGACCTGGAAGATAAACTTATAAAAGAAAAAATAAATAAAATAAGGGGAAAAATGAATTCATTAAAGGGAAACGGAAAACTTGTTTTAAATGGAATTTCAGTAACCCCTGGCGTTAAAAGCGTTAAAATAAGTCTTAATTTTGATGAGCCGGCAGAAGGAAAAATATTTTACGGCAGGTCTCTGCCGCTAACAATGAAAAAAGAGTTTAGTCCTGATAAAAATGTAAAGATTGACATTGACGGACTGGAAGCAGAAACGAAATATTTATTCGTTGTTAAAGCAAAAACAAAAGACAAAGCATTTGTGAGTAACGTTAAATCATTTACTACGATGAAGGTAAAAAAACTTGTGTCCATTCCTTTTACAATGAGCAAAAATTTTATCACAGCAAAGGATGGCTCTTTTTTTGACGGAAACAAAAAATACAGATATATCGGTGCAAACAATTATTACGTAAGACATGCAGAAAAAAAACTTATTGACGAGATTTTCAGACAGGCGGCAAACGTTGGCATAAAAGTGATAAGGGTAGGTTCGAACGGAGAGGCGGAAAGCATGGATGCGATTGACAAGAGGGATAAAAATAGATTTTTCAGGATAGGGCCGGATTATTTTAATGAAGATGCATACAAAGAGTTTGACTACGTCCTTGATTCTGCGGCAAGGCATAACATAAGGATAATCATCCATTTTACGGATAACTGGGAATATTATGGCGGTGTCAGGGTGTATACAAAATGGGCAGGACTTACAAATAAAAATCAGTTCTGGATTGACGAAACATGTAAGAAATATTACAAACAAACCATTGACAGTTTTGTAAAAAGAAGAAATACGGTAAACGGTAAATTGTATAAAGACGACCCGGCAATTTTTGCCTATGACCTGATGAACGAACCGAGAAACGAAGATGATCCGACAGGTGTAACTCTTGCAAAATGGATAGATGAGATGTCTGCCTACGTCAAATCAGTTGACCCGAATCACATGGTAACGACGGGCATGGAGGGGTTCTTTTTAAGAGACGACGGCACACATTATTCAGGCAGTGATTTTGTGTTATGCCATAAACCAAAAAACATTGATTTTTGCACGTTTCACATATATCCGGCAAGCGAATACAACAATTATTCCATGAGTACAACCGAATGGCTGATAAAGAAATTTATTGACCAGGCACATAATACTTTAAAGAAACCGGTAGTTATGGAGGAATTTGGAATACCGAACAATAATCCTGATTTTCCAAAAGCACAATGGATTGAATTTATGATTGATACGTTTTTTAAATATGGAGGGGATGGAGCAAATTACTGGTTCTTTATAGACCCCACTTATCATTTTGGTGACGGTAACGAAATAAACTGGACACAAACGGAATATATGAATATTTTTATAAAGACAGGAAATGTTCTAAATAAATAAGAAATTTTGTAAAAAGTAAAATTAAAAAAATGGAGGATAAAATGAAAAAGGTAATTTTTCTTATTGTAATTTTAATGATGATAATCGTAAATTGCGGGAAAATAAAATCCCTGCCGTCTTACGTCCTTGAATTATCACCGGGAGGACAGGATGATTCAGATTTCCCTTTTGAAACATCCACTCATAATTTTAGTAATACTACAATAAGTGACAACATGGCATTTTTTTCAATTGGATTGTCAAATGACAGGTTTTATAAAGGGAAGAGTTGTTTAAAGGTGAATTGCAATTTTTCAGGACAGGAAAATTACAGGGGCGGGGCGATTACGCAAAGTAATACGACAATAGAAATGGCAGGAAAAACGCTGAAAGCATACGTATGGGTCCCGGCAGGGATGTTTGACGGTAATAATCCTTATGGTGCTACGTTTTTTATCCTGACCTCAGGTAATTATCACTGGTACCAGAGCGACTGGCAGAATCTGACACTGCCTCCTGAAAGCGTGGCAGGCGTCTGGAATGAGATTAAATTTGAAGTGGATAAAATGAAATACAATGATAACGGAACAAGCAAAACGTATATTGAAATGGGGGATGACATCAACAAGCAATGGCAATGGGGACTAAAAATCGGGATGGGTGATAATTCAACAACCTTTAACGGAGACATATACATTGATTCCATATCAATTGAATGAATTTTAATGGAAATAATCCATTTTACTACCGAAGATTTTGGGGAGAATACGTATTTTTTAATAAATAACGGTGAACTTGTAATAATTGACCCCGGCATAAACGCTGAATTGTTAAAATCGGAAATTTCAAAAAGAAATTTAAAAATAAAATACGTATTACTTACGCATGGTCATTATGACCATATTTTATCTGCACCATATTTAAATGCAGTTTTATGTGCACATGAAGACGAAAAAATATTAATTGAAGATGCCGAATTGAATTTGTCGGTTTATGCAACAAATAAAAAAATAATCCTAAAAAACGTTAAATATTTTTCAGGAGAAAATTATGAAATTGAAAATTTTGAAATTTTTCATACGCCCGGTCATACGGCCGGCAGCGTAATAATAAAAACCGGGAATAATTTATTTACCGGGGATACCTTGTTTTATGATACGGTCGGAAGAACTGATTTGCCAACCGGTGATGCGGTTAAATTACGGGAAAGTTTAAAAATATTCAAAAATTTTGACAAAAAAACCGTGTGTTATCCCGGGCATGGTAATTCATTTCTGCTATCGGATGCGTTCAGATACAATTATTTTTTATCTCGCACGTAAAATATTCACTTTTTATTTGATGTTTAATCAAATATCTGATATCTACCAAATCAAAAACTTTATAAAGGTATAATTTGAAAATGATTATATGAAATCTATTTTTACGGACTAGAGTGAGATATATGACATGTTTCAGAGTTTGTTATTGTAAAACCTTATCTGTTTTATTATAATATTTTATAATTTTATAAAAGGAGATTGAAGTTATGAAAAAGAAACCAGGAAAAATAAAAAATAATAAAAGTAAAATAGAAAAAATTTTTGGTATTAATGTATTTTCTTATAAAGAGATGAAGAAACGTCTTTCTCCTTCCGTATATAATCAGTTCAGAAAAATAATACAGGAAGGTGGGGAACTTACCCATTCTTTGGCAAATGAAATTGCAGCGGCTATGAAAGAATGGGCAATTGAAAAGGGAGCAACTCATTATACCCACTGGTTTCAGCCCCTTACAGGTTCCACGGCTGAAAAGCACGATTCATTTTTAATGCCGGACGGTGAAGGCGGCATAATACTCGAATTTTCAGGCAGGAATCTTATAAAAGGCGAGCCGGATGCATCTTCATTGCCTAATGGTGGATTACGCAGTACTTTTGAAGCCCGCGGATATACTGCATGGGATTGTACAACGCCGGCATTCTTAAAAGAGGATGCAGAAGGCGGAGTTACCCTGTGCATACCTACGGTATTTTATTCGTTTACAGGAGAGGCGCTTGATAAAAAAATACCGTTGCTGCGTTCAATCAATGCCGTTTCAGAACAATCAGTCAGATTACTTAAAGCACTTGGAAACAAAAACGTAAAACGTGTAATACCAACCGTCGGACCTGAGCAGGAATATTTTTTGATTGAAAAGGAATATTATCTGAAACGGATTGATTTAATGTTATGCGGCAGGACTTTGTTTGGTGCACCACCGCCAAAAGGGCAGGAACTTGAGGATCATTATTATGCACCGATAAAAGACAGAGTAGTAAAATTTATGTCCGACCTTGACGAAGAATTATGGAAAGTTGGTATTGTATCAAAGACAAGACATAACGAAGCCTCGCCGGCTCAGTTTGAGGTTGCGCCGTATTATAGTCACGTAAACATAGGGACTGACCATAATCAGTTACTGATGGAAATCATACAAAAGGTAGCATTAAGACACGGCCTTGCATGTTTGTTACACGAAAAACCTTTTGTCGGCGTTAACGGGTCTGGCAAACACAACAACTGGTCATTGATGACAAACGATGGAATAAATCTTCTTGACCCAGGTGATACCCCTGAAAAAAACGTCCGTTTTTTGTTATTTTTAAGTGCATTGATAACGGCAATAGACAGACATGCAGACATTTTACGGGCATCTTGTGCAACGTCCGGAAATGATCACAGACTCGGAGCGAACGAAGCACCTCCTGCCATAATTTCCATTTTTTTAGGCGATGAACTAACGGACTTACTTAATAAAATTGCAAAAGGGGAAAAGTATACCAGAAAAGATAAAATTTTTTTAAAGGTCGGCGTCGATACCCTGCCACCCCTGCCCAAAGACAATACGGACAGAAACAGGACTTCACCTTTTGCCTTTACCGGGAATAAATTTGAATTCAGGATGGTTGGTTCATCAATGTCAATCGCTGACCCGAACGTTGTTTTAAACACCATAGTTGCCGAATCACTTGACGAAATTTCTTCAAGAATAGAAAAAGCAAAAAACGTAAATGAAGAAACCGTTCAGATAATAAAAGAAGTAATGGAAGAACACGGCAGAATAATATTTAACGGAAATAATTATTCCGGAGATTGGATAAAAGAAGCAGAGCAGAGAAATTTATTTAACGTAAATAATACCGTTGATGCACATAAATACATGATAACACAAAAGTCGGAAAATCTTTTTGAAAAATACGAAATTTTATCAAAAGAAGAGCTGCATTCCAGATTTGAAATTTACGTTGAACAATATTCCAAACAATTATGCATAGAGGCAAAAACAGCCATCGGAATGGTAAAAAGGCAATATTTACCTGCAACCATAAAATACATTGACGTCTTATCAGACGTTATCGTAAAAATAAATGAATGCAAAACAGATTCTTCTGCATTGGTAAATCTGTTAAATAAATTATTAAAACTGTTTAACTCTGCAAACGTTAAACTGGAAGAACTGGAAAATGAACTAAATGAAGCAATAACAATGTCCGATATAATCAAAAAAGCAGAAACGTTTAGAGACCAGGTTTTTACTAAAATGACTGATTTAAGACAGGACATAGATGAAATTGAAACCCTCGTTCCTTCTGATATATGGCCAACCCCAACTTATTCAGACATGTTATATAAATTGTAGTAACTATTTTGTCAATTTATAGCATATCTTTTATTAAACCCATCAAAATTCTCTTGACTTTTGTTAAATAAATTGTTATATTTTTAACAAATACATAATATGTGAAAACAATTAAAGTGAGGTTGATATGGACGCTGATTATTTACTTGAAATTATAGAAACGTGGCGTGATATTTATGAAAGCATAAGTATATCCGTTGATAAGGAAAGGTCAAAAGAAGATGAGGAATTTCATAAAAAATGGAACATAGGAATGTTAAAAGTTATTGCAGTTTTGGATATAATAGATGACATTGCCTGTTCACCGGTAGAAAAACATTTAGTTAAAGCAATACACGAAGCAAAACAAAAGGACATAAAAAATCTTGACGACATTTATGTTCTTCTTGGACAAGTAGAAGATTATTTAAAAAAAACAAGGACACAATGATAAATGGCAAATAAAATTCTGGTTATAGGACCAAAATATAATTTGAAAAAGAGTGACATGACAGACGTTATAGAAACTTGGATTGACATGTATAATTCAATTGGAAAAACAAAAAACAAACCGTCAATGATAAGAGGTTTGTTAAGGGTTGCTTCCGGTTTATACGTTCCCGGGGATTGTAAAATACGGCATGTTAAGGTGATAATTTTAATGGCTGCAACGCTTGCAAAGAAAGGTAACGAAGATGATATTGATGAGGTGTTTTCTTTATTAAACGAAGCATTACGGATATTAAAATCATAAAAATATCTGGTGACGAAATGGATACCCAGGATGTCGTTGAAATAATAAAAATGTGGAATAATTTTTATGTTGAAATGCAGAAAAGTAACGGGAACGTATCACCTGAAGATTTAAAAAAATGGAAAGAAAGCATGCTTAAGATAGCATCATTGATAACAATACCTGATTCCGTCAGGGCTACTTCTGCTGAAAAAAATTTGCAGGTAGTAATTGAAATTACACAAACGAGAGATGAAAACAAACTGGAAGAAATATATAAATTGTTATCCGAGGTGGAAAATTTTTTCAAAGACGCGTTTGTATAAATCAGATGAAAAATTATATTCCTGAACGTTTATGCGTTTCTGGTAAAAAAATAAAAACAGAAAGTGATAAAGAAATAATTTTAAGGGGGGTTTCAATAGCAGATCCGCAGGCGCTTAATAATTATGTTCGCGGCAGATTTTTAAGTTTAAGCCGGATAATGGAAATAGCAGTAAAGCAATGGAATGTAAACGTAATAAGATTACCGGTTCATCCTTATGGCATAGATGACCAGAAAGGATGGATAGCAAATCCCCATGATTACTTAAATAACGACCTTAATGCAGCCATAAAAAAATCAATTGATCTCGGCATATATCTGATAATTGATTTACATCTGATTTGTGATTATGATTCTGATGACACGGATAAACTTGTAACATCTTTCTGGTCTAATGTTGCCACCGTTTATAAGGATTGTTCAAACGTTATTTTTGAATTGTTTAACGAGCCACTTTCTCCGGATAACTGGGATAAATGGAGGGATACTGCGTCTCCATGGATTGAGTCAATAAGAAAAATTTGTCCGGATAAAATAATTTTAGCGGGCGGTCCACGCTGGTGCCAGAATATGTCCGGTGCCGTGAAAAATCCAATCCCTTTTGAAAACATAATTTATTCTGCACATTGTTACCCCTATCATTTAAAAAATTTTGAAAGAAACTGGGGGGATTTGATTGAAAAATATCCTGTTTTTTTCACTGAATGGGGATATGAAAACCCGGGTAAAATTCCATGGCAGGGAACGACGGATGGTTTTGGCATGCCTTTTAAAAATATTATTGAAAAAAATAAATTGTCATGGTGCGCATGGTGCTTTGATTCCGACTGGCCACCCAGAATTTTCAACAGAAAATGGGAAATCCCGGATGACAGACAGAATTACATGGGATATTTTACAAGGGAATGGCTGAAGGAAAATAAAAAATAAATAAGGCAAATGGCAAGTGCCAAGTGCCAAGTGCCAAGTGCCAAGTGCTGTATGATATATAATTCCCAATCAATATTTTTAATTTGTCATTCCCGGGAGATGTGGGATCCGGTTTTTATACATTATTATTAAGGGTTTGAATTAAAAACCATGTCTGTAAAAGTATTCTTTAATTATTTTCTGCAATTATATTTGAAAAAAATATAATAAAAATTACTTTTTTAATATCAATAACTATACCTGGCCCATAAAACAAAATTAACATTGATTAGCATTAAAAAAATTTTACATTGACATACTATATATTTTATATTATGATAAACAAAATGGCATACAAATCTTATTAAAAAGGAGGGATTCAATGCCTAAAAAATATCCAAAACAAGTTGTTGGTAATGCCGGATTATTTTATGTTTCTTACGAATTATCAAAACGGGGATGGAATGTTCTACCCACTTCAAGAAATACAAGGGGAATTGATATTATTATTTTTAGTCAGGATGGAAAGGAAAAAAAATCAATTCAAGTAAAATCATTAAGTAAAAGTAATCCTGTTCCATTTGGTAATAATATTAAGAATTTATATGCAGATTATTTAATAATATGCAGAAATGTTTTAGATTCACCTGTGTTATTTATAGCAGAAATGGGAAAAATTCGTAAAGTCATTAAAGTAAATATTAAACATAAAAGAAGTTATTGGTTGCAACCAAATGATTATGAAAATTTTAAAGATAAATGGAAAACAATAGGGAATGGAATATAACAATTATTTTATAATAACAACAAATATTATTTGACATTATTTTAAAATAACATATAATTATAGAGGGAATAATGAAAGATGAAATAGAAAGGCAATTAATAAATGCTGAATTAAATAAGATAAAACAATATAAGAAAAGGATATTTAGAATAACAAAAAACAGAGACGAAAACCGAGAAACGCTTTTACAACTGGGCTATACTGATAGTATTGTAGAAGAAATAATACTTGAATTACAAACAGATGATTGTATAAGTTCTTTTGAAAAAGACAAAGCAGGATTGAAAGGATATGTTTTTGAATTCGGCAAAGTAATAAATGGAAAAGAAGTATATATTAAATTCAGGGTATTGTTTGAAAAAGATATATGTCATATAAACTGCATTTCATTTCACTTTGCCAAATATAGAATGGAATATAAATTTAAATAAAATTAGTGGGTGACGTTTAATGGAAATAAATAAAAAAGAATTATGTCCCGAATGTGATGAATGGATTATTCCAGAAATAGTCGAAAAAGAAGAAAGAGTCACAGTCAGAAAAGAAGAGTTTATTGTAAGAATTAAAAGAGCTATTTGCACTAATTGTAAAAAAGAATTTGCTTTAGGTGCGCCAGGTTTTGACGAAAAAGTATTGGCTTATGATTTATACAGAAAAAAGCATAATTATCTTTTGCCAGAAGAGATAAAAAGAATCAGGGAAAAATACGGACTTGCTCAAAGAGCATTTTCACGCCTGCTTGGTTTTGGAGAAATAACAATACATCTTTATGAAAAAGGCGCTCTGCCGGACGAGACACATATGGAAATGATAAAACTTTCAGATGACCCTGAAAATATCAAAAGAATTTATGAAGATAATAAAGAGGCAATTTCAGAAAGCGATAGAGTTGCATTTGAAAAAAAATTATATGATTTACTTGCAGAAACAAAGAAAAATAAGTTGCGTGAAGTAATAGAGGATGCATTTAATTATGAACCGGATATATATAACGGGTTTAAAAAGTTTAACCTTGATTATGTTGTTAATATTTATAAATTGATATTGAAATTTTGCAAAATGCTTTATACCACTCATATGGTTAAAATACTCTGTTATATTGATTTTATCAAATTTAAACAGGATAATATAGCATTTACAGGTTGCAGATATATAATAGGCGAATATGGCCCATTTCTTGATAATTATGATAAGTTATTTTGTTATCTGGTGGATACCGGTGTTGTTGATAGTGCACTTGATTATCCAGGCGGTGGCAAGGTCTACTATTTTAAAGAAGAGCCTGATATGACATTATTTTCCGAGAAAGATATAAAACTCATAAAAAAAATATCAGAGGAACTTGGTTCACTAACGCCCGGCAAACTTTCTGAAAAGACACATCAGGAATTTCCCGGCTGGGACAAAGATAAAATAGGGCAATTCATTTCTTTTGAAAATGCAAAAAATTTAAAAATTGATTTTTAGGTGTAAAATGGATAAAGAGAAAGCAAAACAGAATCTTGAACGCCTTGTTACAAAATTTAAATCGGAATTTGAAGCAGGAAAAACAGATAATTATACAGAAGAAGAAACAAAAGCGGCATTTATAACTCCTCTTTTGTGCGATGTCCTTGGCTGGGATGTAACAAATCGTGATGAAGTCACAATGGAACACAAGACTTCAAGGGGAAGGGTTGATTATGGTATTAAACTTAATAATAAAATCATATTTTTTGTGGAAGCAAAGCCTATCCGATATGAACTTGAAAACGCAATTCCACAGGCAGTCAAATATTGTTTTAACAGGAAAGACGTGCCTTTTGTGTTATTAACGGATTTTGAAGGTATTATGTTTTTTGATGTTACAGTAAAACCTGAATTAAGGAATATTAAAAAAGGAATAAAAATAAATCTTAAATGGAATGAATATATTGATAAATTCGATGAATTATGGCAATTATCAAAACCGGAAGTAATTGCAGGTTCTCTTGAAAAACTTTTTACCTTAAAACCAAAGGATAGAGTATCTGTTGATAAAACAATATTATCAGACCTTGAAAACTGGCGAGAATCACTTGCAAAAAATCTTTATAGAAATAATAAAAATTTATTTTATACTAATGACAGGGAAAAAGACGCACAATTTTTAAAGGAAATTACGCAGAAAATACTTGATAGAATTATATTCATACGTTTTTGTGAGGACAGGCAATTAACACAGATAAGACCTATAAAACAGAGGTTTGATGAAAGGGGCGAAAATGTAGGAATAAATACGTATATTTATATACTTTCGGGTTTATTCAGAGAATATGAAACGGTATTTAACAGTGATTTATTTAAAAGTCAGGACTGGGAACGGGATTTGTTTCTGGATTTTAAGGTTGCAAATAAAATAATACAGGAAACCTATGACCCATATATGTTTGATGTAATCCCGATAGAAGTCCTCGGAAATATCTATGAACAATACCTCGGGTATACAATAAAGTTTGAAGGAGATAGTATAAAATATGAACCCAAGCCAGAAGTACGAAAGGCAGGCGGAATTTATTACACGCCAGCATATATTGTAGATTATATTGTGAAAAATACTGTTGGAAAATTACTTGAAGAATTACCAGAAACAAAGATAAAAAAATTAAGAATACTTGACCCTGCATGTGGCTCGGGCAGTTTTTTAATTCGTGCTTATGAAGAGATGTTGAAATACTATGAGAAATTAAAGAAAAATGTAAAAACAAAAATCATAGAAGGACAAACTTCAATTGAAATCCCTGAAGCAGAGACAAAATTAGCAATTCAGGAAAAAGCAGAAATATTAAAAAATCATATTTTTGGTGTTGATATAGATGAGCAGGCAGTTGAGGTTACAAAACTTTCACTTATGCTCAAGATGCTTGAAGGTGAGTGGGGATTTGTGAAAGGCACAGCAGTCCTGCCCATGCTGGATAAAAATATTAAATGCGGCAATTCGCTGATTTCGGGAAATGTGCTTGAGTTAACGAGGTATTTCGGGAATGACTATTACAAAGTCAAGCCGTTTAATTGGGAAGAGGAGTTTAAGGAAATAATGAATGACGGCGGATTTGACTGCGTCATAGGAAACCCACCATATATAAAATATGAAAATTTGTCAGATGAATTAAAAAGATATGCAAAAGAAAATTATAAATGTGCAACTGGTTTTTTTGATATATTTCAACTTTTTTTAGAAAAAAGTTTCACGTTGTTAAAAAAACAGAGAAAAATGGGCTTTATTTTTCCATCTTTATTTTTGAAAGGTATCAATTATTTACAAAGTAGAAAATACTTTTATAAAAATTCCAATATCGAAATTATTTTTGATTATGGAGATGGCGTTTTTGAAAAAGTACAAATGCCTACATGTGTTATGGTTTTAAGAAAAGATATTAATGGCGAAAATATTGTTAATTTTTATTCAAAAAAAACAATAGATGACATTATATATTATAAAGTTAAACAAAAAGCTTTTAATAACGAAGATTTTATTTATTCAAAGCCTAATTTATGCCAAAAAATTTCGAAAGATAAAATTCAATTAAAGAATCTTGCATTAATAACAAGAGGGTTAGAAATAGGAAGAAAAAAAATAAAAAATAGTAAGAAGGGTATTAAAATAATTTTTGGTGAAGATATAACAAGATATCAAATAAAAAATATTAGTTATATAGATAAAAACACATATGAAAAAAATAAAAAAACTATAGAGATTTTTAAAAATCCAAAAATAATAATAAGAGAAACAGGCAGTAGAATAACTGCCACTTATGATGAAAGTGGAATAATAACAAATAGAAGTTTATATTGCATTAGATCTGATAAAATTGATTTAAAATATTTATTGGCTATAATTAATTCTCGTTTAATTCAATATTATTATGAGAATAAATATAAAACAGATACAGATATTTTCCCTAAAATACGAATAAATCAAGTAAAACAAATACCGATAATGCCAATTGATTCAAAACAAGATGAAAAATTTAAAAATTTAATTGGATTAGTAAATGTAATTTTAGAATTGAAAACCAAGATTATTTTTACAAGTGGGCAACAAAAAGAAAACCTTCAAATCCAAATAGACAAAGTGGATAAAGAAATCGATAATCTTGTTTATGAACTTTATGGGATTACGGAAGATGAGAAGAAGATAATAGAGGAGAATTTATAATATGAACAATGAAATAAATGAAAATATAAAGTGTAAATTTTGTGATTCCAGTGTTAAAATTATTAGTGCAATTAATTTTGTTAAGGAAGTTGATTGTCTTATTTGTGGAAATTATAAAATCTCTTTTAAATTTTCCAAAATTCAAACTGAAATAGAAAAGAGACATCTTATTTCAGGGTATATTAGAAATAATCAAGAAATTTTTAAAAACAAAATTATAGAAGAAGATGTTATAAAAAAATTAGAAAAAGAATTAATAGAGCCAGATATAAATGAACAAATAAATATGATTTTGGAATTTTATGATAAAAATAAAAAATATAAGGGAGATTATATTGAATTAAAATTAAATTGTGATTTTTCATTGTTTTATTGTAAAAATTATAAAGAATTATTTTATATATTAGATCAAATATTAAAAATGGATTTAATAACTTCAAATAGTGAATTAAATGAATTATATACTGAACAATTCCAATTTAAATTAACTTATAAAGGGATTCAAAGATTATATGAAATAAAGAAAAGAAATAAAGAGAGTTTGAAATGTTTTGTTGCAATGAGTTTTGAAGATGAATATGATGATATATTTACTGAAGGAATACAGAAAATATTTGAAGAAGATGAAGATTTAAAAAGAACAGAAATAAAACCATATCGTGTAGATAAGGATTTAAAGAATAGTAATGATCAAACAATAGTGAATAAAATAATAGCAGGTATAAAAACGAGTAGATTTTTTATTGCTGATTTAACTGGCAATAACCATAATGTATATTTTGAAACTGGGTATGCAATGGGTTTTAACATACCTGTTATACTAATCTGTCAAGAAGATTATTTTAATAAAGAAAAAATTAAATTTGATTTAAGTCATCATTCGTTTATTTTATATAAAGATATCTCTGATTTAAAAGAAAAATTAAGCCAAGCGATAAAAGCAAATATTTTTTAATATCAATTATGGATAATAAAAAAAATATAGAAAATTTAGTAAAAAATATGAGTGATGAATTACAGCAATTAGAAGAATTAATTAAAATTAACGGTATAAATAAGGTTTCAATAAAATTTCCGAGATGTTTTATAAGAACAGCTGATTATTTTAGAGAAAAATATAATTTTATTTATAGAAAACCTTTAATTGATAACATTGCATATTGCCTTCAAGTTTCTGATATATATCGTTGGATATTAAATAGATTTGATTTAGATTTTACTGCTAAAGAAATGCTTATAAAACAGGGTATTGTTTATCTTTCAAGTGTTATTGAAGCTATGTGTTGGTATTTTGTGAAATATTTTTTAAAAGTGGAACCTAATAAAAAATTTTCTAAAAATTTAATCAAATTAAAAAATAAGAATTTTTTTTCAAATGAATTATTAAAAAATATAGAAGAATTTAAGAAGAAAAGAGATAATATTCATTTGCAAAGGCTTGAACATAAAGAACTCAAAAAATATACTATAAATGATTATAATGAGGGAATTAAAATTATTCATAAAATCAAAGAAGAGATAGAAAAGATAATTTAAAAACAAAGGAGGGCATAAAATACCAACACAAAAATATTCAGTTTTCCATCTGCCGCTTGAAACTATTTTTGCATGGATAAAATCTGGTGAAATTGCAATACTTGAGATTTAGTGGATAATTATCTGGCATATAAAAACAGTATTTGTAGGCTCGATCGCAGTTATTTGTCCTTGTAGCCGCAAGCTTCAACTTGCGGTATTTACGGCATTAAAAAAACAAACACAGGCAAGCCTGCGGCTACAAAAGACGAAAACAAAACTGCGAAGCAGTAACAATAATTGATAATAAAACAGTAATTTGTTCATGGTGTTTTTACATTGAATATTATTTTAACTTCCATAACTCTTAATTGACAAATTAAAGGAAATATTTAATAATTTTAAAATGTTATCAAAATACAAAGATAAAAACAAAAGGTTAACAGGAATATTTTTTGCGGTTTTAAGCGTATTTTTTGCTTTTACGGGGCAATATTTTCTTTTTAATAGGATAAATTTACTGACCGGACTGCTGTTTTTTTTAATAGCAGTTATTTTATTTTTATTATTTGATCAAAACGATGCGGAAAATAAAAAAACCGGTAAAAAGATAGAATTAAAAACCGAGATTTTTTTATTTTTTATCATATTTTTAGCCGGGATATTTTTCAGAATTTATGATTTAAAAAATTCTCCGCCCGGGTTTTTTCAGGACGAGGCACTCGCCAGCATGGATGCCCTGTCAATATTGCGGGGCGAAAAAGTATTATTCCAGGAAACGTCGCTTCCGGTATATATAAAAGGCCAGGTGGATAATCCTGCATTGATTTTATATCTTGTTGCATTTGTTTTTAAATTTTTTGGAGTTGGCGTAATGCAGGCGAGAATTGCAAGTGCAGTAATACCCGGCATTCTTGCAATACCTGCTTTTTATTTTCTTTGCAGATATATTTTTGGTATCAGATTTGCTTTATTATGCACTTTTTTATTTTCTGTTATGAGATGGCATGTAATTTACAGCAGGTTTTTCTTTCACGCTTCTTTTTGTGTCCTTATAATAATTTTGTTTTTATATTTTTTTATTAAATCATACAAGGAAAGAAAATGGATTGATTTTATATTAATGGGTTTTTTACTGGGACTTACACAGCATACTTATCAGCCGGTTAAACTTGTTCTTGCATGGGTTGTTATTTTTTACGCATACATATATTTTAAGGAAAAAAATTTTTTTGCAAAAAATTATAAAAAAATAATTACTGCATTTTTAATAACTCTTGTCGTCATAACTCCTTTATTATTTCATATAAAAAGTGATTACAAGGATTATTTCAGGAGGATAAGATTGTTGTCGGTTTTTAACAAAGACAATCCGGAAAATTTTATAAATGGCAGATATTCCCTTGTTCAGGTTCTTTTTAACAATACTGCCAAAACGTTACTGATGTTTAATTATAAAGGCGATGAAAACGTAAGGCATAATTACAGCCACATGCCGATGCTTGATTTTGTCACCGGGACTTTTGCATTCATGGGATTTGGATATTTGCTTATAAGAGGGCTTTTACCATTGCCGTTTCTTATATTGTCATTTTTTGTTTTTTCACTTCTCGGAAGTATTTTAAACGTAGCAGCGCCACATGCCACAAGAACCATTACGGCGATACCTGCTGTCCTTATTTTTGCCGGTTATTTTCTGGAAAAAAATTTTGCATTCCTTGACGGTCAGAAAAACAAATTAAAATACGTATGTTCTTTTTTTATAATAGCGACGTTAATCTGCTGCGGATTTTTAAATTATAAGGATTATTTTAATAGTTATTGCAGGCAGACCGACATCTGGGATTCTTTTGCATCAGATCAGGTTGAGGCTGCAAAATATCTCATATCACTGGGTGATGATTATCAGGCAGTAACTGCTCTCGAATATTGCGTGCAATATTATAAAAGTGCGCCTTTTGTTTTTATGATGAAATCAAAAAACAGGAGTAATTTTGAATGCTTTAATTTACAAAAACACGTTCCAATCAACCGTCAGTCGGAAAAAAATTTTGTTTATTTGTTTCCTGCAGGTTATGAAACAATCACGGGTTTGTTAAAACGGATTTATCCGGATGGAACGTATAAACCATTTTATAAAAAATATAACGAAAAATCCCTGTCGCATTTTGCCTACGAAGTAAAAAATAAAGACATAAAAAATCCGCAGATAAAAGACGTAAAATGCGGTCTGACAGGTTATTTTTATAACGGCGAATGGTGGAAGGGGAAATTGATGGACAAACGAAACGATTATTTTATTTTCATACATAATGACCCTGCCGTAGTAAGCGGGGTATGTTCAATAAAATGGAAAGGAAAAATATCAATACAAAAGGATGGCATTTATCAGTTTCAGGGGGAATCAGAGGATGACGTTTACTGGGACATAATGATAGATGATAAAATTGCCGCAGAAAGTCCCGCTGTAAAAGGAAAAATATTTGACAGAAAGAACGTATTTTTAAAGCAGGGAGTTCATAAAATTGAAATCAGATGCAGCAGTTACAGAGACATTCAGAAAATAAAAATGTTCTGGAAAACGCCGGATGGAGAAGAACCACCCGTAATTGTTCCTGCTGAAGTTTTTATACCGGAGATGTAATTCGTCGTATTTCTATGCACGCTTTGAATGACGGCCAAAAACATTGTTAGCCGGTAAAATTAATGGAAAAATTAATAACATCTGTCATTTTGTAACGGTTTTTAACTTACCCTTGACATGTTATATTAATTCATATAAAATATAATAAAGAACTGATACAGGAGGAAATTATGAAGAATATAAAGACGTTATTTATTTTGATAACTTTCTTATTATCTATTCCTTATTTTTCTTTTGCTGCAGAAAGCGGGGAATCAAAAAATAAATCGGCGGTAAATTATGGAGATGAAATTACCGCTCCAGAGGCAATGGGCGGGGAAATGAGAATCGGGGGTCAGTATGGTAAGGGAACAGATGCTATATATTTTGACGATAATAGCCTGATTGCAACACCGGTTCCTACGTCAACCCCTATATATAAAATGACAAAACAGGAAATTGAATTATGGGAAAATATAAGGAATACAAAAGATCTGCTTTATAGATGCAGGGTAGACCTTGAAAGATATGAAAAATTCATGAGAAAAGAGTTTATGAACGACATAAATAATCTAAAGCAGGTTATTGCTTCCATTCATACTTATGCATTGTTAAATAAACGTGACGTAATTGAACATTTATGGAATGAAAATCTTACAAAGGCACAGAATACTCTTGCCTTATGCGAAGAATATAAAGACGAATTCCAGGAAAATTACGTGCAGATGGAATCAAATCAAAAAGCACTTGAGGAGGGCATAGCAAAATATAAAAATTTGGTTTTAAATCCGGAAGAAATCCAGAAAGAATACGAATTAAACAAAAAAGACATGTTTTTTATAAAGAAAAAAATTGATTATTTTACACTATTATATGAAGATTACGTTTCAAAGTTCAATCAAACTGTTGCAGAAAAAGACAAAAAAGTGGAAAAACTTCTTGCAGAGCATTACGAATTACATAAGCCATAAAAAATGAGTTATGCAGTAATAACTATATATGGAATAGTTCAGGGGGTCGGGTTCAGACCTTTTGTCAGCAGGATTGCAGAAAAATACCATTTAAAAGGTCGCGTTTATAACACAACAGGCAGCGTCATAATTGAAGTAAGCGGAGAAAAAAAAAACATAAACGATTTTTGTAAGGCAGTCAGGGCAGAAAAACCACCTGCAGCACGGATTTCACGTCTTACGATAAAATATCTTTCATCAAAGAAAAAATTTAATGATTTTTCAATTTCTTCAAGCAAACCACGGAAGGAATCAAAAATTGTGCCGCCTGATTTGAAAATTTGCGATGAATGCAAAAAAGAACTTTTGGATAAATCAGACAGGCGCTATCATTATCCTTTCATAAACTGCACGAATTGCGGACCAAGATTTTCAATAATATTAAACACTCCTTATGACAGAAAAAATACTACAATGAATAAATTCAGGATGTGCGAAAAATGTTCAAATGAATACAGAGACATAAATAACAGAAGATATCATGCAGAACCCAATGCCTGCCCTGAATGCGGTCCTGAAATTTTCCTGAAAGGCAGGGATGGTAATGTCATAAAAGGGGAAAAGGCGTTAATTTCCGCAAAAACTTTATTAAAAAAAGGAAAAATAATTGCAATAAAAGGCATAGGCGGTTATCACATTGCATGCGATGCAACCAGTGATAAGGCAGTTTTAAAACTAAAAAGGAATAAAAAAAGATCTGACAAACCACTTGCAGTAATGATTGAAACGCCTGAAAAAATCAGAAAAATTGCTTTTGTATCCGGTTTTGAAGAAAAATTGCTAAAATCCGCAGCCGCACCCATAGTGCTTTTATTAAAGAAAAATAACAACCTGCTTTCCGGTGAGATAGCACGTGATTTAGACAGAATAGGCGTTTTCCTGCCTTATACGCCGCTTCATTGTCTTCTTTTTGACGATGAAATATTTGCGCTTGTCATGACCAGCGGCAACGTTGCAGAAGAGCCGATACAATACGTAAATAAAGAGTGCTTTGTAACGCTAAACGGCATCGTTGACTATTTTTTGTATCACGACAGAGACATAAACATCCCGGTTGATGATTCGGTCATAAAACCTTTTGCCATGCATGACAAAATAAATAATTTTGTTTTTATCAGGAGGTCTCGCGGATACGTCCCTTTAAAAATTGATACCGGCATACATGGCATCAATTCAATGGGCATGGGCGGGCTTTTAAAAAACACCATGTGTCTTCTTGATAAATCAGGCGCGGTTATGTCACAGCACATAGGCGACCTGGAAAATGAAAAAGTTTTTGAATATTACAGGCAGACGATTGATAATTTTATGAAATTTTATGAATTTAGGCCGCAGGTTATTGCGAGGGATTTGCATCCTGATTTTTTGTCGTCAATTTATGCAGAGGAACTCGGATTAAAACATAAAATTAAAACCATAAAAATTCAGCATCACTATGCACATTTTTTGTCAGTCCTTGCAGAAAACGGGATTTTCGACGAAAAAGCAATCGGCGTCATATTTGACGGCACCGGGCTTGGCACGGATAACGCAATATGGGGTGGGGAATTTTTAACGGGTGATTTCAGCGGTTTTGAAAGGGCAGGACATTTTAAATATTTTAAACTGCCCGGCGGTGACCTTGCTTCAAGGGAAACGATAAGACCTGCAATATCACTGCTTTTAAGTTTTATGGATAAAAAAGACGTAAAAAAAATTTTCAAATCAAAAGGAATTGATTTAATGATTGAAATGACGGAAAAGGACGTCAATTCACCGCTCACTTCAAGTGCCGGCAGGATATTTGATGCGGCCGCAGCCATAACCGGCGTATGTTATAAATCAACTTATGAAGCACAGGCGGCCATGATTATGGAATCACTTGCGGAGCGATACAAAGGGAACGGTAAAATTTATGGTTACGTTATTGAAGAAAAAGACAGGAAATCAGAAATTGACGTAACGTCTATGCTTCGTGAGATGATTGCTGACGTAAAAAAATACGACAAAAAATATGTGTCATTTTCATTTCATAAAACCATTGCAGACATTATCCTGCATACAGTTGGAATTATTTCAGAAAAAAGCGGAATTAAAAACGTAGCATTATCAGGCGGCGTATTCCAGAATACGGTTCTTTTAAGCATGACTTTTAATTTATTGAAAAAAAACGGATTTAATGTATTATTAAATAAGAATTTATCGCCGAATGATTCGTCAATTGCATTTGGCCAGGCAGTTTATGCTTCATTAAACGGATAAAGGAGAATAAAAAATGTGTCTTGCCGTTCCTGCAAGGATAATTGAGATAAATGGCGATTATGCCACTGCTGATTTTAATGGAGTAAAAAGAAAAATATCAATACAATTAACGCCCGACGTTAAAATAAACGAATACTGTCTGGTGCATGCCGGTTTTTCAATAGAAAAAGTAACCGATGAATATGCAAAAGAGGCAGAAGGTTATTTAAGGGAAATTTTAAAAGGACCACGGGATGAATGAAAAAAAGAAAATAAACGAAATTTTAAAATTTATTCAAAAAGATTCGAAAAAGTTAAAAGCAGGGATAAATTTAATGGAAATATGCGGCACTCATACCATGGCAATATCAAGATACGGTATAAGAAGTTTATTGCCGGAAAAAATACGTCTGATATCCGGTCCGGGCTGCCCGGTCTGCGTAACTCCAGTTTCTGAAATTGATAGGGCAATAGAATTGTCTTCAATAAAAGACGTAATAATGACTACGTTTGGCGACATGATAAAAGTCCCGGGGACCAGATCCAGTTTAATGAGGGAAAAAGCAGGAGGCAGTGACGTCCGTATCGTTTATTCGCCTCTTGATGCCCTTGACGTTGCCAGAAAAAATAAAGACAGAAAAATAATTTTTATCGGCGTGGGATTTGAAACCACTGCTCCGCTTATTGCATCGGTCGTAAAACAGGCAAAGCAGGAAAAAATGACGAATTTTTTCGTATTGCCATGTTTCAAAACGATAATTCCGCCGATGGTTACTTTACTGGAAGACAGGGATTTAAATTTAAATGGTTTTATATGTCCTGGTCACGTGAGTGCAATAACCGGTGCAAAGATATATGAACCCATAGTAAAAAAATACAAAATACCATGCGTCATAATGGGATTTGAACCGCTGGATATTTTAAACGGAATCAGTATGATGGTAAGACAGATAATAAACGGCAATCCGAAAGTTGAAATACAATATAAAAGAGCAGTTACCTTTGAAGGCAATACAAAAGCGCAGGAACTTTTAAAGGAAGTTTTCATAAAAACGGATTCCAGATGGAGAGGGCTTGGAATGATTCCGGAAAGCGGCCTTACTTTTTCAGACGATTATGCCGAATTTGATGCGACTAAAAAATTCAAAATTGACGTTTCTTATTCAAGGGAACCGTCAGGATGTAAATGCGGTGATGTTTTAAAAGGCAAAGTAACTCCTTTTGATTGTCCGCTTTTCGGGAAAAAATGCACACCTGCAAATCCTGCGGGTGCCTGCATGGTGAGTTCGGAAGGAACCTGTGCTGCATATTATAAATATGAGAGGCAGGGGGTTTTATTATGACGGAAGACATAATTACGCTGTCACATGGAGCAGGTGGACGTCTGTCAAGAGAACTGATAAACAAATACGTAAAAAAATATTTTTCATGCACGGAACTTGATAAACTTGAAGATGCGGCCAGAATAAAAATAAATTCAGGAACAGGGGTAATAACTACGGATTCTTTTGTAATTTCACCGCCGTTTTTTTCAGGCGGTGACATAGGCAAACTCTCGGTATGCGGAACCATAAATGACCTTTCTGCAATGGGAGCAAAACCGCTGTATCTTACCTGCGGATTTATTCTTGAAGAGGGTTTAAAAATTTCTGATTTTGAAAAAATTTTAAAATCAATGTCAAAGACGGCAGAACAGGCAGGCGTTAAAATAGTAACCGGTGATACAAAAGTCGTCCAAAAAAACAAGGGAGATTTGATATTCATAAATACGACCGGCTTTGGAGTACCTGTAAGACACGGACTTAAAATTTCCGCTTCAAATGCAAAACCAGGGGATAAGGTGATAATTACCGGTAACATAGGAGAACATGAAATCGCCGTGTTAAAAGATAGGGAAGGACTATCGTTTGAAGCAGACATAAAAAGCGATTGTGCACCTTTAAACGGCATGATTAAAAAATTACTGGATGCTGACGTCACCGTGCATGCCATGAGAGACCCGACGCGGGGCGGACTTGCAGGCGTATTAAATGAAATTGCTTCAGATTCAAAGGTAAACATTTTAATTGAGGAAGAAAAACTGCCTGTGAGTAAAACCGTAAAGGCCGCATGTTCAATAATGGGCTTTGAGCCATGGTATCTTGCAAACGAAGGAAAAATGGTAATAATCACGGAAGAGAGAGATGTCATAAAAGCATTGAAAATCCTAAAAAATGACAAATATGGAAGAAAATCTGAAATGATAGGCGAAGTAAAAAAAGGCAATGGCAGGCTCATATTAAAAACACGGATAGGCGGAAAAAAAGTTTTATTAATGCCGGAAGGCGAGCAATTACCAAGGATATGTTAAAAAATATCAGAAAAATTTTAATAATAAAGTTGCGTGATATGGGAGACATAGTCCTGTCAACTCCGGTTATACGCGTGCTTTACGAAAACTGCAACTCGCCTGAAATTATTTATGTGTTAAAGAAAGAATACGAAAATTTTAAATATATGTTACCGCACGTAAAAGACGTAATTACTTATGACAAAAAAGACCCTTTTGATTTTTTGAGGGTTATTTCAAAATTAAGGAAACAACGGTTTGACCTTGCCATTAACCTCCATGCCACTTTCAGGAGCGCACTTATGACGATGCTGTCAGGCACAAAGTTCCGACTCGTCCACAATCACAGCGGTAAGAATTTTTTTTCATCAATGCCGCTCGACGTAAAAGAAGAACAAAAATGGAATACTTTAAGGGACCTTGATACGCTTAATCCCTTACACATTACTTATGATAGTGAATTAACAAAGCCAAAACTCGTTTTTAATTATGATTTGTCCGACTACGTCCAGGATAATTTTTTTAATGGAGCAGTTGGTTTTGGCATAGGTGCAAAAAGAATACAAAAAAAATGGCCAATAAAAAAATTTGCCGAACTTGGTAAAAAACTCGTTGCAAACGGGGAAAAAATTGTGGTTTTTTGTCCGCAAGAAGAAAAAAGAGATGGCGAAAAGATTGCCGATGAAATAGGTCCTGACTGTAAATTATTAATTGCCGATATTTTAAAAGTATCCTATGCAATAAAAAATTTAAAACTTTTTATTGGAAATGATTCAGGACTGTGTCATATTGCCGCAGCTTTTGGTATTAAAACCGTTACGCTGTTTGGACCGGAAAATCCTCTTGAATGGCATCCATACAGGGAGGAAGACGGTCACGTTGCCATAACGCACCTTTATGACATGGTAAGGGAAGGCATTGACATTTATGACAAAAAATTCAGGGAAGAATCAATGGAACCGATAGAAAGAATTACTGTTGATGAAGTTTATGAAACATATTTAAAACTGATTAAATAATAATGAAAAAATTTGATTTGATTTTTTTAATAGTCCAGATAATATTTTGTTCACTTGTATGGATAGAATTTTTTACGGGCGGATATGAGCGGGGGCTTACTTTTTATAACGTTTTTATTGCAAGGGTATGGGCGTTTCTGGCGGCCATATCGTCGTTTTATTCCATTATTTCTTTTAATGCAGAAGAAAACGTAAGAAAAACAAACGTGGTTCTTCTGGTTTATTCCCTGATTACGATTGGAGTCGTTTTGTTCGTAATACTCGCAGGAATTTAATGATATTGCAGGATTGCTTTTTCCGGAATTGAAACGGGCTGAAGTTTATGGACATGATTTATATAATCAGATCATTTCAGACCTTCAAAATCACCCCTGCAACCGCCATGTCCCTCATCAGAAGAGTTTTTGTCAAATGTTATGTATGAGACAGATTGCGACGTATCCCACGAGCCGTTTAACCTTCTTAGGGAGCAGGACATAGATGGTAAACACTATTTATATACTCTCTGTGAAGGCAATATACAAATTTCTTTTGGTAGGTCAGGATTTTTTTCTTTTTTCCCCCTTTAGAAAAGGGGGAGAAAGGGGGATTTGAGAGAATAAAAATCTCCCCTGGCCCCTCTTTTTCAAAGAGGGGAAATTACTTGTCTTATCATCCCCCTTAGAAAAAGGGGGAAAGAGGGGGATTTGTTTTCTTTTTCCCCCTTTGGAAAAGGGGGAATAAGGGGGATTTGAGAGAATAAAAATCTCCCCTGGCCCCTCTTTTTCAAAGAGGGAAATTACTTGTCTTATTGTCCCCCTTTAAAAAAGGGGGAGAAATGGGGATTTGAACGATATCAAATCTCCCCTGACCCCTCTTTTCCAAAGAGGGGAAATATTTTTTATCCCCCTTAGAAAAAGGGGGAAAGAGGGGGATTTGTCTTTTTATTTTTCCCTCTTTAGTAATACACGTCGCAAGGTAATATAACAAGATTCGTAGAGACACAGCTTGCTGTGTCTCAAAGATAAGCAAGGCGGATATTCAAACGGCGTGCCACGCGACCAGCACAGGATAAACCACTGTTTTGTTTTCATAACCATTTGCGAAATATTATACGGTTTGCCTTGCATTCAGAGACAGAGCAAGCTTAAGTCTCTACATGTTTAAAACGATGGGTGGGAACGATATGATTCAATAAATAAAATCTTCCCTGGCCCCTCTTTTCCAAAGAGGTGAAATTATTTTTTATCCCCCTTAGAAAAAGGGGGAAAGAGGGGGATTTGTCTTTTTATTTTTCCCTCTTTAGAAAAGGTGGAATGAGGGGGATTTGAAAAAATAAAATCTCCCGTAACCCCTCTTTATTCATTATTTTCAGCCTTTTTAAGTATCTGCCATGTCTATCCTTATTCCCAAACATTTTAAAAATTTCCTTGATAATTGTAATATTATGAAATACAATTTATATATTGAAATGATGTTTTATAATACGCCATGGGACGGAATAATTTAAAAAAAATAAAACATCAAAATAAATTGGGAAAACGTATGTTGAAATAAAGCTTACGCCCAAAGGCAAGGGAATTCTGCCGTGGATGATAATGATAATAGAAAAAAATACGGGAAAAATGACAGGAAGCAGGGTTATGGATGAGAAAGGAGATGTGGTAATGGAAGGAGAGCATGAAAGGATAGATGTGATTGAAGGAGTTTACGTGCCGGTGGAGATGAAGAGTGTGGCAAGGTCAAATGCGGCGGGGAAGGAATTAAGAATGACGACAAAGATAAAATACAAAAACGTGAAGATAAATGAAAATATAAAGGGAAAGGAGTTTGAAATTAGATGAAGAAAACGATAACGTTGACACTTGTCAACAATGTTGTGTTTCCGAATCAAAGAATTTAACATTGAACAATTGATTCATGTCGTATGATTTGCCATTGAGTTTAGGCATAGGATTTTTCCATTTACCTTGTTGAAGGCGTTCAA
>JAGNJD010000055.1 GCA_018000835.1 Candidatus Goldiibacteriota bacterium
CACGTCTCTGGGGAATATTACTGGTATTCCTCGTCCCCTGGTCAATCAACGAAGTTGATTGAATTTTTTGTGGGAGCCTCGGGCTTTAGCCCGAGGGGGTCCCACTGCAAACTATATTTCAGGCAGTAATGGTATTAATCTCCAAATAAAATATAAGCAAAGGACGTTAAAACTATTTTATGACTGTTATTTTTTTGTCTTTCAAACCAAGTATTACTTTTTTTAACTGGGTGGGATTATCGGGATTGTCTTGCGGACCTTTAGCCAGAAATGCCAGATATATTTTCCTGTTTTTTATTTTTAACATTTTAATTTTAATCCTGTCGCCTAATAATATATGATTGCAATATTGCAAATTGCCGTCTTTCCCTACAAAAGCGTAAAGAAAATAATAAATTTCATTACCGGTGGTTGAAACGGAAACTATTGATATAGCATCCTCAATGTCGTCGTTATCAAGGTCGCCTTTTGCAAAATCAAAAACAGATGCCTGAATTTTTGCATCAAAACCACGCATCACGGATTTTTCAAAATAGCCGTCATTCATCTGCAAAATCCTGTCAGGTGATAAATCATTTGGGTATGCATAATTCTGTATTTGTTTTTCATAACTGTTAAATATTGCACATGTATTAAAAAATAAAAGTATAAAAATAAAACATAAAAAATTTTTCATGATTTTTAAAATTTAAATTGACCTCTCGTTTGTTTGTTATTATAATACCAGAAACATCGGAGGAATTAAATGAAAAAATATAAAAGATTGTCTGTAATAATGCCGGTTTATAATGAAGCAGGAACCATAGAAAAGGCAATAAAGGAGATAGAAAAAGAAAAAATAAAATCAATAAAAATCCAGATAATCGTCGTTGACGATGGTTCAAATGACGGGACCAGTGACATTTTGAAAAAGATACAAAAGAAAAATAAAAAAATAAAGGTAATTTTTAAGGATAAAAATCAGGGGAAAGGGTCGGCAATACGTGATGGATTAAAATATGCAGATGGTGATTATGTCATATTTCAGGATGCTGATCTTGAATATTCTCCCGAGGATTATAACATTATGCTTATGCCGATATTAAAAGGTTATGCAGACGTAGTTTATGGTTCAAGATTTCTGGGCCCGCATCGTTCGTTTTTGTTCTGGAATTTCGTAGCAAACAAATTTTTGAATTTCCTGACGAACCTTTTATATAATACTACTTTAACCGACATGGAAACGTGTTTTAAACTTTTTAAATCCGATATAATAAAAAACATTAAATTACGTTCCAATAGTTTTACGATTGAACCGGAAATAACTTCAAAAGTTTTAAAGAAAAAAGTAAGGATTTATGAAGTGCCGATTCAGTATTATGGAAGGGGATATGAGGAAGGTAAAAAAATAAAGGCAATAGACGGCATAAAAGCATTCTTTACGCTTTTATGGTATAGATTTTTTGATTGATTAAAAAATATACGAAAGGTATTTATTTGTAGTGCCTGATAAAAAAAACATTTTATTTTCATTGATTGTTTTTCTTGCAGGGCAATTTTATTTATTTTACTTTAATAAAATAATTTTACCCATTATTATAACTATCGCTGCTGTTTTAATTTTGTTTTCAAAACAAATAAATGGTTGGCTTTTAGATAAAAGAAATTTAAACGTTGTTTTAACGTTTTTTGCAATATCATTCGCAATTATAGGATTTTTTAATATTGGACAAAAAAATGTGTTATCTTTTATGTTCTTTTTATTTTCTGCAATAGTTCTATTAATTATAAGGGTAAATAATCATGGTTTTTTATATTCAACGGACATTAATTTTAATAAACAAAAGATCCTAAAATGGGAAATATTTTATATTTTAATAATAATCTTTGCTTCTTATTTTCTTTATTTCCATAAATCAGACATAATTCCATCTGGAGCGGTATTCCATGAAGGAGCCATGGCGGCGCATTTTCCGGAACTGGAAGGACGTAATTATATACCATACATGCCGGATGACCAGGCAAACTGGTCTACTTTTGTATTTTATCTTGGCTTGTTTTTTACAAAATTGTTTGGATATAACATTGGAAGCGTTAGAATTCCATCTGCAATTTTTGCTTTATTGTCTGTCCTTGCATTTTATTTTTTATTAAGGCGTATAACGTCCTCTGTTACGGCTGCACTTATTACGCCTTTATTTATGGCTAATGAATGTTTCATCTCACTTTCAAGGCAGTTTTATCCGGTTACGGTACTATTCCTGGCGCCACTATTAGGAGCATATTTCATAATAGAAGGTTTGCATAAAAATAAATGGTATTATTTTCTTTTGTCAGGACTAGCGGTTGGTTATAGTTTGCATGGTTATTTGTCAGGACGACCAATTGTTTTAACTTTTATAATCTGGCTTTTTGTTTTGTTTATTATTTACAAAAATAAAAATATTTTAAAATATTCTGCTGTTTTTTTAGCAGGATTTGCTATAACTGCTTTGCCCGTTATCTGGACGTCAATAGTAAAACCTGATGTTGCATGGCATTACGTTCATTTTACTGACCCGCGTAAAGGAGCAGACATTTTTGGCAGGATTGACCAGTTTTTGGATGCAATAATTCCTCATTTACGATTGTTTTATACCGGCGGAGACGTTGAATCTTTACTAAAACCAGCAGGAGATCCGTTTTTTTCGAGAGAACCGATGGCCCTTATATTATTTACTGCTGGATTTTTATTTTGTTGCCTGACTTTTTTTAAACCTGTTCCTTTGTTATTATTATTACTTTTATTTTTTTCATTATTACCTGGTTTTATGAGCGGATATGCAATGTTAAAAAGAAGTTCAATGGCTATACCCGTTATTTTTTTAATTTCAGGTTTTATGTTTGAAAGAATAAGGTTCGTATTTGATTATTATACGTCAAAAAAAGTAAAAATATTTTTGACTTTTATTATGTCAATTTCTGTATTCCTTTCTGTACTATGTTCAACAAATGGTTTTTTTAATATCAATATGAAAGACCCCGGAATAAAAAATACTTTTAATTATTCTTTTTTTAAAATATCAGAATTAATGAAAGAAAATGAAACGGCAACGGTTTATATTAATCCACTAAAAAATACGCTTGGCATTAATGTGGGAGCAACCATTCTTTTCCCTAAAAATTCGTATCTGAAATTTTTTAAATTTAACCATGAAATTTTATATGATAATTCCGGTGATACATTATTTATATTTGAACCATTTATGGAATCTGCAATGGACTTATTTAAAAAAATTTATTTATCTGCTGATATTTATGTTTATAAAGAAGAAAAAACCGATGCAAAGTTTTATAAATCTGGTTTATCTCCATGGGAAAAATATTATGATCATTATAACCCATATTGTTACGTCGTCGCGATGAAAGTTAAAGCAGATGATATAAAAAATATTCAACAAACTTTAATTGATAAATCTTCGGACAATGAAAAAATGGTAAATATATCCGACGATAATTTTGCACAAAGATATTCAAATCAAAAACTGGATTTAAATGGTATGTTCCTTGTTAATGCATGGCAAAACAAAAAGGAAATAAAAATAAACTTTGGCTGGGATAAATGGGAGATAAGGATAGATGACAATAAAATCGGTAATAATGATAAAGTCAAACTGGATGGCGGCGTTCATTTTTTAAATTTAAAGGGTGTAGTACCGGAAGGTAGAAAAGGCAGATTGCCATTATCCGTTATGGAAAATAACATTGATATTATAAAAAGTAATTTAATGGTCGCAATGTCAGAACCTTATGGAATGAAATTAACGTATTTTGATGGTACCGATGGATGGAAAAATAATCCCCCCCAATTTTTATATTATGAATTTTTGTATTTAAAAAGATTTTTTGATTTTCCTTTGTCTTTCCCTTTTTCAGTTATATTTGAGGGTAAAATAAAGGTTGATGAAAATTCTGATTATTTTTTCCAGAATGACCAGAATATGAAATGCCAGATATTTATAAATAATAAACTTGTTTATGATAATATAAATTCAGAATTTCAATTTCAACCAATTCAGAAAAGTATAAAATTAATGCATGGAATAAAGTATGACATTAAAGTTTATCAGAATTTTTATTATACACGTCCGAATTTCAATACAATGATTATATATTATAAAAAAAATCAGGATGATAAAATAAAACCGGTTCCTGCGGAATGGATAACTTTTTTCTAATAACATAGTTGATTTTTTATTTTTATTTAAATATAATGATAAAAGTTTTTTTAAAAAGGAGCAAAATGAAAAAATTCTGGCAATATGGTATTTTAATTCTAACTATTTTATCAATAATTTATGGACAAAAATTGGTTTTTTCATCAAAATATTTAACTGGAATTTGCTGGACTGCAGCGGGATTACTATTATTATTATTTTTATTTTTTCGTCAATATATTATTAATATAAATCATTTAATAAAAACAAATTTTTATTACATTCCTGCTTTCATTTCAATTTTACTTGGCTTAATTGCTTTATTAATTGTAAAACAAATGTCTTTGTTGAGTTTAATTTTATTTATTTTATCAGGCTTTTTTTTATTGATTTCAAAACCGGAGGAACAAAAATTACTGGATTTTTCTGAAATCCCGGACAAGAATCAGCCGGTTCAATTATGGGAAATAATATGCGTCGGTATTTTAATAATTTTTGTATTTGTATCAAGATTTTGGAATTTTGATTCTGTGCCGCCTGGAGCGCAAGGGCATGAAGGTACTGTTGCAAATTCTTATGATTTGTTGAAATCAAAATATATCGCATTTATTGGAGACGGACTTGATTGGCCCACTTTGATTTATTATCAGGGTATGTTTTTTGCCGATATTTTTGGAAAATATTTTACTTCTTTCAGAATCCCCTGCGTAATCTGGGGAGGGCTTGCAGTAATTGCTTTTTATTTTGTCGCAAGACGTCTTACTTCGCCGTTTACTGCTTTGATTTTTTCTTTTGTATTTTCTGTCCAGGAAATATTTCTGATATTTTCACGAATGGCAGGGACTCATATTGCCTGTTTTATACCACACATTCTCGCGTTTGGATTATTAATTCTTGCAATGAAAAAAGATAAATGGTGGCTTTTCCTTGCAGCAGGTATTGCTGCAGGTTACGGCTTGCATGCTTACTGGCCCGGAAGGGTTGTCCCTTTTATTTTTCTTTTCTGGTTTATATGGCTTTTTTTATTTAACAGGAAGGCAATGCCATCAATAAAAAACCAATTAATTTTCTGGATCGGATTTTTAGTAATATCTGGTCCTGTTTTATACGTTGCAATTACAAATCCCGGATTATACTGGGGTTATATAAATGGCATCAATCCCAATAGTGGTAAGGGAATAATTGGTTATTTAACTACAATAAAAACAAGATTACCTGTATATATGGGAATGTTTCATGTTAAAAGCGATATGTATTGGGGATTTAAAACATCATATACTCCAATATTTGATTATGTTTTACAATATTTTTTCCCGATAGGACTTTTTTTATGCGTCTTTTCATTCTGGAAACCGGTAAGTTCGTTTTTAATTGCAGCATTTTCTGCCGGAATGCTTGTTGGCATATTGGGCGGTGATAATTTACAGCATCCTACTACTAATAGAATTATAATGGTTTATCCCGTTGCATCTTTATTTGCTGCTCTTGCATTTGAACGCATGCGGCTTGTATTAAATAGAAAATCAAATAAAATAGTTTCATTTGTAATAATATTAATTGGTATTTCATTGACGTTATGGTCGGTAATAAACGGGTTAAATAATTATTTTAACGTATACATGAAACACCCGGCGGTTATTACTTCAAATGATTACATAAATTATCTTGCGAGTAGAGAAGCAGACAATAATAAGGATAAACAACTCGTTTTAACTCATTACATGGTAGATGAAAATTCACGAACTAATATTTTTTATTCAAAATACAACCCCAAAATTCCTTATGATTACAATGGTATTTTTATTTTGAATGACAAAAAAGATTATCTTTTTACATTCCCCGGACATTTTGAAGTAATGGCCGATTACATGCATACTTTATTTCCAAATTCTTCCGTAAAAAAATACGTTAATGACACAATAAATCACGATTATTTTAAAAAAGGTCAACTCCAGTATCAACCATTTCTTGACTGGTCTGACCCTTTTAATAAAGATTTATATATGGTAAGTATTGTTGTGCCAAAGGAGGATATCAATAGATTTCATGATGTTATTGATAATGATACAAATGACGTAGCAGGAGCGTTTAAAAATGATTTTGGTAAAAGATACTCCGGAAAAACTACGTCTTTTTCAGGTGCAATTATTCTTGATACAAATTATGTGAGATTTGATGATGAATACAGGGCAAATACGTTTAACGTCCAATTTATTTTACCATGGAAAAACTGGACTTTGAAAGTAAATGAAAATAAGCAGGAGTTTAATAAACAATTTGTTTTAAACAGGGGCATACATTTTTTTACCATAAAAGGGCAAATCCCGTCAAACTATGACGGCATATTGCCTTTAAATATAATTTCAGAAGGGGAAAATTTAACAGAAAACGGAACAATAATTTTTAGTGAAGAATTAATTAAATCAGATAAGGTTGTAGCAATACAAAAACCAGTAGGAGTGAGAGTTTATTTTTACGAACAAAATAATAACTGGGATGGCAAACCTTTGTTTATGAAACAAGAAATATCTTACATACTGTACTTTATTTATTTAAAAATGAATTGTCCGTATTCAGTAAAAACAGATGGAATGTTACAGGTGCCGGATAATGGGAAATATGTTTTTACGACCGGACCTTACACCCAGGGCCGCATTTTTATTAACGATAAACCGATATTTAAAAATTTTTCTGATTTAAAAAAACCGGAAATAAATGAATCCGTTTATCTTGAAGCCGGAAAAAAATATAAAATAAGAGTTGATTATATTTTTTACTGTGCCGACTCAAAAATGAAGGCATGTTGTATTTATTTCAAAAAATCAGAAGATGAAAAAGAAAAAATAGTCCCGCTGGACTGGATTTCACCATATTAGAACAGGAGATTTTATGACAAAATGTCTGGCTTTGTTAACGTGGAATGAAATAGAAGCAGTAAAGGTATTATTTGATAAAATACCGAAAGATTTTGATGAGGTATTTGTAATTGACCCGGGTTCAACAGACGGGACCATTGAGTTTTTTAAGGAAAAGAATATCCCGGTTTATATACAGGAAAAAAAAGGCAGAGGAGTAGCTTTTTTAATGGCTGCAAATATTTCTAAAAGTGATTTAATTGTTTTTTTTGGCGTTGATGGAAATGAAAATCCGGAGGACATAAAAAAATTGTTTGCTGAACTTGAAAACGGTGCTGATATGGCTATATGTTCAAGATTTATGAAAGGTTCCAGAAATGAAGAAGATGAAAAGTTCATTCCTTTAAGAAAATGGGCAAATCAGGCATTTACATTGCTTGTAAATATTTTTTTTAACAGAACCGGTAAATATATAACTGATACCATAAATGGTTTCCGCGGTTTCAGGAGAGAAAAATTATTGCAACTTAACTTGACAGCAGATGGTTTTGCAATTGAATTTCAGGCAACAATAAGGTCGTTAAAAAAGGGTTATGTTATAAAAGAGATACCAACAATTGAAGGTGCAAGAATTGGAGGTAAATCAAAAGCAAAATCAATACCAACAGGTTTAAAGATACTCGGAATATTTATAAAGGAATTATTAAAAAAATGAGGTGCTAAATGGCTCAAAAAAAGAAAGCATTAATAACTGGTATTACAGGGCAGGATGGTTCATATCTTTCTGAATTTTTACTGGAAAAGGATTATAAGGTATATGGAATTGCAAGACGGGTTTCGACACCTAATTTAAACAGAATCATGCACATAAAAGACAGGATAGAAATAATAAGTGCAGACATACAGGATATGGCATCCGTCTATAAAGCAATTAAACAGGTGCGTCCGGATGAAATTTATAATCTGGCGGCGATGTCTTTTGTGCCTGCTTCATGGGCAGCACCATATTCTACGGTTGATATGGGAGGACTTGGAGTAATAAACGTATTGGAATCAATCCGCTTGATTGATAAAAAAATAAGATTTTATCAGGCATCTTCAAGCGAGATGTTTGGTAAAGTAAGGGAGAGCCCTCAGAATGAATTAACCCCGTTTTATCCCAGAAGTCCGTATGGCATTGCAAAAGTAACCGGACACTGGCTAACCGTAAATTACAGGGAGAGTTATGATATTTTTGCATGTTCCGGCATTTGTTTTAATCATGAATCACCCAGACGCGGACTTGAATTTGCTTCAAGGAAGATAACGTATAACGTCGCAAAAATAAAATCAGGATATGCTAAAGAATTAAAAATGGGAAATATTAATTCAAAAAGGGACTGGGGATTTGCAGGCGATTATGTCCGGGCTATGTGGATGATACTGCAGCAGAAAACGCCGGAAGATTACGTCGTATCAACGGAGCAAACGCATGAAGTCAGGGAATTCCTCGACATCGCATTTTCTCATGTCGGTCTTGATTATAAAAAATATGTAAAAATTGACGAGAAATTATACAGACCAGCAGAAGTTGACGTTCTTGTCGGTGACAGCACAAAAATAAGAAAAAAACTTGGATGGAAACCTGAAATATCCTTTAAACAACTGGTTGCCATGATGGTTGATGCAGATATGGAATTATTAAAAAGATGCAGGCCTGAAGAGATTATATAGTTTAAAGACGTACAAATTTTAAAGAAGTATATTATAATGGGTTCTTTTTACGGGAGATGATTAATGATTACGGTTGGTGATTTTAAAATAGACAAAGAGGAAAAAGATATTATAAATGAAGTTCTGGACGGAGGTAAAATATCAGAAGGCAAATACGTAAAAAAGTTTGAACTTGAATTTGCAAAAAAGATAGGCACCAGATATTGCGTTGCTTTATCATCAGGCACGGCTTCTCTTATTTCAGGACTTCTTTCGCTTATTTATTCCAATAAAATTAAGAAAGGTTCAAAGGTTATTACTACGCCTGTTACGTATATTTCGACGATAAATGCAATTGTCTTATGCGGACTCGAACCTGTATTTGTCGATATAGCAGAAGATAATTTTAATATAACCTCTGAAAATATTGAAAAACTTTTAAAAAATTCTAATCCGGAAGAGTATTCTTTAATTTTACCCGTTCATCTTATGGGCTATCCATGTGATATGATTGCAATAAATAAAATTGCCCGGAAATATAATCTGCTTGTTTTTGAAGATACTGCACAGGCACATGGAACGAAAATAAACGGTAAAAATACCGGAACTTTTTCAATCATTGCTGATTACTCTTTTTACATTGCTCATAACATTCAGGTTGGTGAAATGGGAGCAATCGTTACGGACGATAAAACTCTTGCAGGCCTTGTAAAATCCATAAAAGCAAACGGAAGATTATGTGATTGCTTTGAGTGCACGAGAGACAAGGGGATATGCCCGCGCCAGCCGCAGGATGAAACGGATAATGACCCGAGATTTACCCATAATTATATAGGTTATAATTTTAAAACAATGGAATTCCAGGCAGCTCTCGGAATATTACAGATATCCAGAATGGATGAAATAATAAAAAAAAGGGCGGAAAATATTCGTAAATTAAATTTAAGATTAAAAAAAGTTTCCGGAATATTAAAACTTCCTGTTTATTCTCCTAATGTTAGTTATCTTGCATATCCACTGATATTGAAAGATAATAAAAAAATATCAAGGTTAAAATTAAGAAGAGAGCTTGAAAATCGTGGAATTGAAACACGGCCTTTATTTGGCTGCATACCAACTCAGCAGCCGGCATACGATTATTTAAGAAAACAGTATGAAGGTAAATTACCTGTTGCTGAATACGTAGGCTCAAATGGTTTTTATATCGGATGTCATCAATACATAACCGATGCCGACATAGAATATATAGGAAAGAATTTCGAGGAAATTTTACTATAAAAAGGAGAGATGTGTTATGGAAAATTTCTGGCAAAATAAAAGGGTGCTTGTAACCGGTGGTGGCGGTTTTATCGGCTCTCATTTGTGTGAATTTCTTATCGAAAGAAATGCACAAGTCACATGTGGCGATTTATCAATCGGCAATTTAAAAGACAGTCCACTAAAAAATAAAATAAAGTTTTTAAAAATAAATTTTTTTAATAATGATGAATGTATTAGAAAAATTAAAAATTTTGACGTCGTTATGCATCTTGCCGCAAAAGTGGGCGGCATAAATTATAATATGAAGTATATGTCGGATATTTACATAGATAATCTTCTTATTTTATCAAATGTCATAAAATCAGTATCTACAAATAAGATACAAAACATTTTACTTGTAAGTTCTGCATGTGTTTATCCGCATGATGCAATTATCCCGACTCCTGAAACAGAAGGGTTCAGAGGTATTCCGGAAGAAACAAATGAAGGATATGGCTGGGCAAAGAGGTCTCTCG
>JAGNJD010000056.1 GCA_018000835.1 Candidatus Goldiibacteriota bacterium
TTCTTCATTACAAAATTTTCTTGATAAAACATATACCTATCAATTATTCTTTAACCTTGTTAGACCTAATACTTACAAAGAAAACAAAACTCCCTGGGATATTGTTAAAGAAAAAAATCCTGACCTACCAAAAGAAATTTGTATGTTGCCCCCGATTATTCTTGACAATATGATTCACAGAGAGTATATAAATAGTGTTTACCATCTATGTCCTGCTCCCTAAAATTAAAAAAAATATTATAAAGTTGCGGTGAAACAATTTGTTTGAAACAATTACATCAAAATTATCCGGTATATTAAAAAAAATAACGAGAATTGGCATAATAACGGAAAAAAATGTTGAAGATGCAATAAAAGAGATAAGATTATCCCTGCTTGAAGCAGACGTTAATTACAAAGTAGTTAAACAATTCACTGAAAAAGTAAAAGAAAAAGCCATAGGAAGCAACGTAATAAAATCAATCACTGCAAACCAGCAGTTTATTAAAATAATACATGATGAACTCGTAACGTTTCTTGGCGGCAGCGATTCCGGTTTAACTATTTCAAAAAAACCGGCAACGATAATGCTCGTCGGTCTGCAGGGGTGCGGGAAAACGACAACGGCTGCAAAACTTGCCGGATATTTAAAATCAGAACGGAATCTTAAAAAAATTCTGCTGGTGGGTCTGGACGTTTATCGTCCTGCTGCAAAGGACCAGTTAAGGAAACTTTCCACCCAGATAAACGTTGATTTTTATTCAGAAGAGCAAAACGATGCCGTTAAAATTGCAAAAAACGCATTGGCAAAAAGTGAAAATGAATTTTATGATGCGTTAATATTTGATACTGCCGGCAGATTACACATTGACGATAAAATGATGGACGAATTAAAAAAAATAAAATCGCTTACCGTCTATAACGAAATCCTTCTTGTCGTGGATTCAATGCTTGGTCAGATTTCCGTTGACGTTGCAAAAAGTTTCAACGACGTTCTTGGCATAACCGGAATAATACTAACGAAAGCAGACGGCGATGCAAGAGGCGGTGCTGCACTCTCAATGAAATTCATTACGAACGTGCCGATAAAATTCATCGGCACCGGTGAAAAACTTGACAGGTTTGAAGAATTTCACCCCGACAGAATGGCTTCCCGCATACTCGGGATGGGCGACGTTGTTTCTCTCGTGGAAAAAGCAGAAAAAACAGTTACTATGGAACAGGCAAAAAAAACAGAAGAAAAATTAAGAAAAGCAACTTTTAATTTTGAAGATTTCCTTGAACAAATAAATACGATAAAAAACATGGGGCCTATGAACGAACTTGTCAGGATGATGCCGGGGGCTGCAGGTCTGTCTGACTTAAATTTTGACGAAAAAGAATTAAAACGCACGGAAGCCGTAATCCTTTCAATGACCCCGAAAGAACGTCTGCATCCGGAAATAATAGACGAAAGCAGGCGACGTCGCATTGCAAAAGGCGCCGGAACAACTCCGGAAAAAGTAAATAGATTATTAAAACAATTTAATCAGATGAAAAAAATGATGAAAAAAATGAGCAACAAGAAATTTAGTTCTCGCCCTCAATTTCCTTTTCCCGGCTTTTAACCCCACCATCATACTTTAAAAGTGGGACCCCGAGGCTCCCACAAAAAATTCAATCAACTTCGTTGATTGACAAAGGGACGAGGAATACCAGTGATATTCCGCAGCGACCTTGGAACCCTCCTGGCAAAGTAGATAAAACATTTTTAATGTGTGCATTCATAAAATATCTCTCTGAGATATTTTATTCCCCAAACTGAAGTTAGGGGTTTTCTGAATGCTGTTCCAATAATGACGTTAAAATTCGTTCAAAGTTAGAAATGGATTTTATTTATGAGATGCTATTGCAAATTTGATTATCTTTCTGTCTTTATACCCTTCGCTATTCTTTGCTTCCATTACTGCTATGTATATCCCCCTGGTTGCATCATTGCCGTCTTCCGTCTTTAAATCCCAGTTTATCGCGCCTGCTGCCAAATAACCTTCCAGTCTCTTTATTAGTTCTCCTGCTACGTTATATATCCTTATGGTTACAGTCCCTGTCTCTGCTCCCTGTAACGTCCATTCAAATCTTATTATTCCTCCACTCCCTTTTACATATGGGTTTGGCACTGCCTTTAACTCACCTATGTATACTTTCCCTTCTCTCAATACAGTCACCGTCTTTGATGCCTCTGATACTATCCCGCTTTCTACGTTCTTTAATATTACCTGCACTTCGTATATCCCGCTACTTACTATCTCCCCTCCCTGATTCTTTCCATCCCAGTATATATAATCACCTATGTTGTTCCCGTATTTTATTAACTGCTCCTCCCCTTCCTTCGTAAATATCAATTTACCCCCTAATTCATTCAGCGTTACCGCACCTCCTGATGTTTTTTTCTCTTTCCTTATTGACCTTATTATTTCCCCTGCACTGTTATATATGTTTAATTCTACGTATTCTTCCACCCTCATTACCGTTATGTCTTTTATTATCGTAGTTATGTGCCCGTATACATCTTTTGTGTCTATCTTTACGTAATATACCCCTCCGCCTACTTCCTGCGACTGGGCATTCGTTGCATCCCAGTAATACGACGTAGAACCATTGCCAAACGTTGACGGCGTCTCTACCCTCGGTAACCTTATCTCAAACTCACTGTTACTGCTTATTACCTCAGGATTTGTCACCCCTTTGGCATAATATACTACGGACGTCACCGGTGCACTTACTGCTTCACTTGCTATTATCTTCACTATTTCTCCTGCCTCGTTATATATGGTTATCGTTAAAATATACGGATAATTAACCGGCGTTGGCGTTGCCGACCATGACGGCGTTATAGTTAAAGTCGGCGTTGATGTATTCGTATTCGTTTCCGTTGCCGTATCCGTATACGTATGCGTTGCCGTCGGTGTCGTCGTTGACGTATATGTCGGCGTAAATGTATTCGTTATGGTTGACGTTGGCGTTGACGTTATGGTCCGTGTTATCGTCCTCGTGGACGTTGCCGTATTTTCATTTGTATTTGTAAAAGTCGGCATCTGCGTTCGCGTATCTGTCGGCGATGGCGTCGGAGTCCGTGTGTTTGTATTTGTATACGTAGGCGTAGGTGAACTTGTATCGGTATATGTCGGCGTTACTGTCCGGGTGTTCGTATACGTCGGTGTATTTGTCGGCGTATTGGATGATACCGTATCAGTGAACGTAAATGTAGGAGTCTGCGTCCGCGTATCTGTCGGCGATGGCGTCGGAGTCCGTGTGTTTGTATTTGTCGGCGTCGGCGTTTCAGTATATGTTGATGTCGGCGAACTTGTATTGGTATATGTCGGAGTTACAGTCCGGGTATTCGTATAAGTCGGAGTATTTGTAGGCGTATTGGATGATATGGTGTCTGTAAAAGTAAATGTCGGAGTCTGCGTCCGCGTATCTGTCGGCGATGGTGTCGGAGTCCGCGTGTTTGTAAATGTAAACGTTGGCGTAGGTGAATTTGTATCTGTATAGGTAGGCGTAGGCGTTCGCGTGTTTGTATTGGTTGGCGTGGGTGTCCGGGTATAAGTTCTTGTCCACGTTGGCGTGTTCGTGCGAGTCGGCGTCGGTGACGGCGTATTTGTAAATGTATACGTCGGCGTTGGTGACGGCGTCCGTGTAAAAGTCGGCGTGTTCGTCCGCGTCGGTGTCGGTGACGGCGTGCGCGTGTATGTATATGTCGGCGTAGGCGACGGAGTGTTCGTGAACGTAGGCGTAGGCGTTCGCGTCCGCGTAAAAGTCGGCGTCGGCGTCCGCGTCGGGCTCATCGTTTGCGTTCTTGTCGACGTTGGAGTCGGGGTTCTTGTATACGTAGGAGTATTTGTCCTTGTCCATGTAGACGTGGGCGTCGGCGTCCGCGTGGAAGTAAACGTCGGCGAATATGGATTTGGCGTCGGAGTCCTTGTATAAGTCCGTGTAGGAGTATAAGTAGGCGTCCAGCACAGCACGTCTGCAAATACCCAGTTTGAATAAACGTCACTTCCGCCGTTTATGAGTGCCCTGTTTGATATTGTATTACAGCCGGTAACAGTGCCCCACCACGTAAATGACCCTGACTGGAAACTTGAAGGTGGCAGACTCCATTGCACGTTTGACCCGTCTGAACTACATCCACTACAACCAACATAATTTACTCCCGTCGGCACGTCATCACGCACATAACCATTATCCGTTAATCTTGATTTATAAACTACAAAATTATCATAAGAATCTTTCGTATCATCGTAATCACCGGACTGTTCTCCAACTCCGGGTCGCCAATCCCCGACTCCTCTGCAATCCCAGCCACTACCTAATAACGTAGTATCAAGATAATTTATGTCCCAGTTCGTCGGCTCTGCTTCTCCCCTTACCCATATCCTTGCCTGAATTCTCTGGCCGCTTCCTTCGTTTGTTACCATTATTCTTACTTTATACCATACTCCTGCAACCGGCGCTCCAATGCCAGGCTTACCACCTGCTATATCCCATTTACAATTTGTACCTTCGCATTTTTGTATCATAAAATATCCAAGTCCCGGATTTTCGTCTATTGAAACAACTATGCCAATAGACCTTCCATTGTTGTCTGTCAATCCATTGTTTCTGATTATTACCAGCGCATCGGCACCAGGGAAAGCAGTTCCTGCATTTATCAAAACGTCGGTTAATATCATGCCATCACAAAACTGGTCTGAGTCATTTGTCCCACTTCCATCATCAAGCAACAAAGCCGGAAATTGCGTTGATGAACCGGTTATGTATTTGTCTCCGACGCTGCATGGATCATCAATCTTCCAATCGCCATATACTCCTGACTCCGGCTGGGAACGCCAGCCGGGCGGAGCGCTTCCACCTGAATACGTTCCATTCGCATCGTCAAATGCCTGAAAATTCCTTAACTGATATCCATTTACTTCATAGGATAAATAATACGTTATCACGCTTCCGGTTAATAATGAATCCGCACTCTGGGATTTGCTTATTGTAAATGCTGCTTCTCCTACACGCGTTGTAACTGAACTTGTCTGTGCTCCTGAACCTGCCCAACTGCCTGTCGCCGTGTTTGTAAATGGTCCGCTTCCACTTCCATTCCATTGCAATAATACCCATACGGTTCCTTCTTTGTTTCCTGGCTGCCCTGACATATTCGGAAAATTCCAGGTTATGCTTGATGCGCCGGGATTTACTGAACCGCCCGTAATTGCGGTCGGGCCATAAGACACTACTGAAAATCCTGACGGTATGTCTTCCACAATCCTGAATCCGTTCCCATTTTGATATGTATACTCTATTTTGTATAATAACAAATCACCGCTGGCCTGTAACGTTCCTTCTACGCTTTTTGCAATTGCGAATCGCTGAGATGGCATCGGCTGAGCCCAGCCGGAAGATGAATACGAATTGCATGCTTCCAGTCTATCACTCCAGTCGCCTTTTCCAAGATAACTATCCTTCATTCCAACATGTAAATATAACGTTCCTGTTTCCCCGCAGTTCGTATAATACAACGAATCAGGAACGTGAACCGTATACATTTTCGTAATCGTTCTTGAATTTGTATCACCGCCACAATCAGTGCAGTCAGATGTTGCACTGCCGTCCGATGCTGCAAACGTGTAACCAATGTCATCACTGGAAGCGCCGGGATTGACGCTTGGTTTATCAACGCCAACTGTTGAAACGACAAATACCTGACCCGCAGTTCCTGGTGTACTTCTTGAACTGCTGTTTGAAAATGCTATATCTATAAGAGCAGGGGTATATTTGTTTACGCATGCAGTGACGTATATGTTTACTAAATCACCATAGGATGGATTTGTAGGAGACATTGTTACGCTTATTATCTTTGGCGCACCTGCAAAAATCTCAGACGAAACAAAAAGAAAAAATACGAATAAAGAAACAATTAATAATAATTTAAATCTTTTTTGTTTCATATTCGTATTCCTTTCTTTTTATTTTAAGCGTTTAAAGTTTTTGACAAAAAAAAATCAAAAAAGTTTCGGTCTTTTGATTTATATTATATATATTTATTACAAAGTTGTCAATATCACAGGCAAACAGGTTTCACTTCGTGGAACAGATATAAACGTGATTTATCTAATTTTTATATCAATTATTAACATCCTTACCCGGCATCCTTAAAACTCGTCCACGAAATAAAATACGGGATACCTATCGGCTTCCATTGCCTGTCCTATTGCAAGGGTAATCATTACAGGCGTTCTTTTTCGGAATATGAATTCAAATTTTACTCCAATTCCTGCTCCCACTTTATAACTATTTATTTTACTTATGTCATTTTCACTTCCTGCACAGCCCGCATCCAGAATTATTATGCCGTTTATTTTTTTGAACAAGAGCAGCAGGAATTGCCGGTTAATTTTTTCTTTTATGATAAAATCGTATTTTATTCTGAAAAAATTTTCATAAAAACCCTGGAATTCGTCATATTTATATCCTATCATTTTATCAAAACCGCCGGCTCTGTAAACCTTCCACATCGGGGTTGAAAAATTTTCAATCAGATATCCGCCTTTAAATTTTAACTGCAAAGTTGAAGAGTCAAACCTGAAATTTTTTTCAGCCAAAACGTTCAGAAAAAGATAATTGTAAAAAGAAAAATCTGATGGAATTGATTTGTCGAAATTTATTCCGGCATACGTGTCTCTTAAATTGTTATTTTTTACAAATCCGTCGGAAAATTCAAACCACGTTACAAGGAATATCGTATTTCCGTCATCAGGAATAAAATTTGTATTGCTTAACCTCGCAAAATAATAATTGCCGAATTCCAGTTCCTCTTTTACCTGAAAATAATCAAACAGAGTCGGAGTATGAATTCCAAAAACAATTCCTTTGTTTCGTTGTATGTATTTTTCGTTTATGTTATATATCTGCTCAAAATTTATTGTATCGTAAAATTTAACGTAATACGTCATTAAAAAATCAAAACCATATTTAATGTTATAATTTATTTTGTTATAAACGTAATTATATTCTGTTTCTGCATCCAGTTGCGTATCGCCTATTTTTTGTTCCAGTCCGAGTTTAATGCTTGCATCTGGAATTACGATTTTAAAAGACGGAGTAACGTTAAAATGGATTTCCTGTAATCTTAAATTAAGCAATTCGTCGTTTTCATCCGGTTTGACGTTTTCTGCCTGCAGAAAAGCCACAAAAAAAATCAAAAATAAAATCACTCCAGTTCTTTTTTCCACTTTAACAATCTCTCCTTTATCTGACTTTCAAAACCGTTGTCAGTGGGATGATAATATTTCCTGCCTTTTAGTTTTTCCGGCAAATGTTCCTGTTTTACTATGTTGTCTTTAAAATTATGGGCGTATTTATATCCTTTACCGTAACCAAAACTTTCCATAAGAGGGGTTACGGCATTTCTTAAATGCAGGGGAACCGGTTCATCCTTTAAATCCCCGGCATCTTTGGCCGCCTCGTTAAATGCGGTATAAATCGCATTTGATTTTGGTGCAGTTGCAAGGTAGATTACGGTCTGGGCAAGGGCGAGTTCTCCTTCCGGAGAGCCGATAAAATCATACGCATTCATTGCTGCCATGGCAAGAATGAGTGCCTGCGGGTCGGCATTGCCTACGTCTTCGGAAGCAAACCTTACCAGACGCCTGGCTATGTATAAAGGGTCTTCACCGGATTCAATCATCCTTGCAAACCAGTATAAAGAACCATCCGGGTCGGAGTCTCGCAAACTTTTATGAAGTGCGGAGATAAGGTTATAATGCTCTTCCCCTGCCCTGTCATACAGAAAAGTTTTTTTCTGGACGACCGACATTACGTCATCGGTCGTTATTTCGTATTCCCGCGCTGCTTTTATCATGTCAATCATTTCTATTATGTTTAATGCGATGCGTGCATCCCCGTTTGACAGGTTGTCAATAAGGTTGGTCACGTCTTCATTTATCTTTATTTTTTTACTGCCAAGCCCTTTTTCCCCGTCCGTAATTGCCCGTCTGATTATTTCGTCAATGTCTTCTTTTTTTAACGGTTCCAGTTTTATGACTTTTGTCCTGGATAGTAATGCAGAAATAACTTCAAAAGACGGATTTTCAGTCGTTGCCCCGATTAAAATGATAAGTCCCGATTCTACGTATGGCAGAAAAGCATCCTGCTGTGCCTTGTTAAATCTGTGTATTTCGTCAATAAAAAGTATGGTTTTTTTACCTGCCGCCTGATTTATCTTTGCCTTTTCAATTACTTCCTTTACTTCTTTTATACCGCTTGATACGGCAGAAAGTGAAATAAATTGTGCGTTTATGTATTTTGCTATAATCATGGCGAGCGTAGTTTTTCCGGACCCTGGCGGTCCCCAGAAAATCATGGACGGTATTTTGCCTTCTTTCAATGCTTTATTCAAAAACCTGCCTTCTCCGATAACGTGTTTTTGCCCGGCAAATTCAGCAAGAGTTTCAGGCCTTAATCTGTATGCAAGGGGTTCCCTGTTTTTTTCTGGTTTTTCTTTTTCAAACAGGTCCATTTTTAACCATCTTCATTCAAGAGAATTTATTAATAATCCGGTCGTGAGTTTTGGCAAAAAATAAGTTGATTTCTGCGGCATGACTTCGTTTCCTAATGAAATTGCCCTTATTTCGTCTATGGTAGTCGGCTGGACAAAAAACGAAATCTTTATTTCGTTGTTTCTTGTCTTTTCCACTGCTTCGTCAAAATTCTGGGTATAATCAATGTTTTTCAGAATTTCTTCCTCCGGTATCTGAAGTATCTTCTGAAAAAAAAGATAATGCAGTATGCAAACGCTGAGCATGTAATACTCCGTAATTTTCGGCTCGTTTTTTATCAGTTCCTTATACTCTTTTTCCTTTAATTTCAAAAGATAAAATCCTCTTTTATTTGCAATGCCGATTTTTTTTTCGTCGTTTTTTTGCATTTCAGTCCGGAAGTCCATTTCATCCGCCTTTGAAACATAAAAAAATTTTTTTACGTTGTCGGAATAAATGCTGAAATCCGGAAAATTCTTAAACATTCTATGCGTCGGCAGTATCGTAATTCCCGCGTGTTCAACGTCCAATAAAACAGCCATTATGTAATCATATCCGGACTCACCTTTTAAAGCAAATTTTTTCCTCATTTCATTTCTGAAATTAATTGCAGTTTCGTATCTGTGATGTCCGTCTGCAATAAAAATCTGCCTGTCCTTTAAAAAGCCGGTTATTGTTTCAATGTCTTCTTCTTTTTCGATCTTCCATAACTTACACATTAATTTTTTTCCCATAGACGCTTCAAGAAAAGGTTTTTTGTTTATGTTTCTCAGAAGGATTGAATTTACGACCTGTTTTGAATCGTAAAAATACGTAAGTATGGGACTTGTATTTGCCCTGGTGCAACGCATCAATTCCAGTCTGTCCATTTTTGGTCCTGAATGCGTGCGTTCGTGGGGGAGTATTATCCTTTTGTCAAACTCTTCAAGTTTTATCGTTGCATAAAAACCGAGCATCTGCCTTCTGGAACCATCCAGAAAATAATCCTGGATGTAAACATATAAATGCTCCTTCTCTTCTTTTAACAATATGTTTTCTGCCAGCCACTTATCCATTATTTCTTTTGCTCTCGTATATTTATTACAATCGGCAGTATCACCGATTTCTTCCCTGCCTTTGTCTATTCTTATTATGTTATACGGGTCGCGTGAATAATATTGTTCCACGTCCCTGATGATGTCATAAGGCGGCATTATTACGTTATCCAGATGGACCTTGTTTTTATTATAAAATATTGCCTTAAAAGGCCTTATATCAGCCAATTTATACTCCTTAAATTACGAATTTTTTAATGCCTTTAGATAGTTTTATCTGATTTAATTTATCTTTGTAACCTTTTCTGCCCATAAAGGCATAGGTTAAAATCTTACCGAGTTCCACACCCGGCTGGTCAAATGCGTTTATGTTATACAACTCACCGATAAATGCAGTTTCAACTTCAAGTAAATAAATTAATTGACCAAGTGTAAATTCTGATATTTCCGGTAAAGTTATGGTCATGCTAGGTCTCTGATTTTTTGCAAGAGCCATTTCAGTTGCTGTCTGTTCTGCGTTTAAAAGAGTGCTCATTTTTTTATTACTTAAATAATTCATGCTTTCTTCTTCGTTAAAATTGGAAGGCATGGTAACATCATTCCTGAATTTTTCAACTCTTATGAATGTTATTACCTTGTCAAAAGGTCCTTCTATATATAACTGAACCTGGGAATGCTGGTCGGTCGCGCCGAGTGCTTTTACCGGAGTTAACCCTTCATGAACCGTTTTACCTGTCCGGGAATGCTTTTTACCAAGGCTTTCTGCCCATAACTGTGCAAACC
>JAGNJD010000057.1 GCA_018000835.1 Candidatus Goldiibacteriota bacterium
TGCTCACAAATTCCACTTCTCCCGGCAGAGTATCCCATACCTTTATATTATAGGCGCTTACTTTGCTGTCCCTGTTCTCTATTATTATCCTGTATTCTATTATTGCACCTGCACCTGCATTCTCCCCGTCTGACGTAAGCGTTATCTCCAGTTGTGCAGGATGCACGTCCGGTGTTATCGTTACCGTCGGCGTCATTGTGCTCGTTCTCGTCTCCGTCGGCGTCTCCGTTGACGTGCTCGTGTCCGTCTGTGTCATTGTTTCAGTTGCACTCATTGTTATTGTTTCCGTCGGCGTCCCTGTCCGCGTTATCGTTTCTGTCATAGTTTCCGTTGATGTCCTCGTTACTGTCGGCGTCATTGTTGCAGTGTTCTGCGATGTGTCCGTCGGCGTTAACGTATCTGTGTGCGTGCTTGTGCTCGTCCTCGTTGACGTTGCCGTCAATGTTATCGTGCCCGTTGCTGTTTCAGTGTGCGTTGACGTTGCCGTCGGTGTCCATGAATTCGTCGGCGTATTTGTCCATGTATTAGTCCAAGTCGGGGTCACAGTCGGCGTGTTTGAAGATATCGTGTCCGTGAAAGTGAGGGTTGGCGTAGGCGTTCTCGTGTCCGTTGACGTCATCGTATTCGTCCATGTCGGCGTTTCTGTCCTCGTATCCGAAGGACTTGCAGTTGCAGAAGGTGTTGGCGTATCTGTCATAGTCTGAGTATTTGTCCATGTGTTGGTCCATGTCGGCGTATTTGTCGGCGTATTGGACGATATCGTGTCCGTCCAAGTGAAGGTTGGTGTCCGCGTTCTCGTATCAGTTGGAGATGGCGTATCTGTCCATGTCGGCGTTGGCGTTCGCGTCCGTGAATACGTCGGAGTCGGCGTTCTCGTATTGGTTGGTGATGGTGAAACTGTATCTGTCCATGTCGGCGTTGGCGTCGGCGTATTTGTCCACGTTGACGTTGGCGTTGATGTCCATGTCCTTGTCCACGTAGGCGTATTCGTTGGCGTATTTGACGATATTGTATCCGTGAATGTGAACGTTGGAGTCCTCGTTCTTGTATTAGTATTTGTTAAAGTTGGTGATGGTGTCTGTGAATACGTTGGAGTTTGTGTCCTCGTATTGGTTGGCGATGGAGAAACTGTGATTGTCCACGTCTGCGTCGGCGTCCTCGTGTTTGTCCAGGTTGGCGTTAATGTCCTTGTTGCTGTCCTCGTCCACGTCGGCGTTACAGTAGGCGTATTAGACGATATCGTATCTGTCCACGTAAACGTCTGCGTCCGCGTGCGGGACGATGTCCATGTCGGCGTAGGCGTCGGCGTCCTTGTCCATGTCGGAGTCGGCGTCCGCGTGAACGTCGGCGTTGGAGATACCGTATTTGTCCACGTCGGCGTCAGCGTCCGTGATGGCGACGGCGACGGGCTTGGCGTTGGCGTCCGTGAATACGAAGGCGTTGGCGTCCGCGACGGCGACGGCGACGGGCTTGGCGTAGGCGTCCGTGAATACGTCGGCGTCGGAGTCCGCGATGGCGTTGGTGTCGGAGTTCGTGACGGCGTTGACGACGGGCTCGGCGTCGGCGTCCGTGACGGCGATGGCGACGGGCTCGACGTTGGCGTCCGTGAATACGTCGGCGTCGGCGTCCGTGATGGTGATGGCGTCGGCGTCCGTGACGGCGAAGGACTTGGCGACAGACTCGGTGTCCGCGAAGGCGAAGGACTCATCGTCCTTGAATACGTTAGCGTCAATGTGCGCGTTAATGACGGCGTCGACGTCCTCGTTCTTGTATATGTAGAAGTCATAGTTATCGTATTTGTAGGCGCAATAGTCGGCGAGCGTGTAAACGTGCTTGTAGGAGTCGGCTGACATAAAATCCTAAAATAAACTGCGTTTGAAATCGCAGGCGGGGGTGTATCGTTTGAGTCAATACCCGCCGTATTAGTTACGCTGGCATTGCAGGCACCATTTACCACGCCACGCCACGATGCTATTTGTGCATCTGTTCCGGTTCCGCCAACGCTCCACGTTATCATTCCGCCGGACGTTCCGCAGGACGTTCCACCACTACAACTGCCATTGATATATGAAATCCCGGTTGGTATCGTATCAAATAATCTCGGGCTGTTAGTAGTTCCGGCAATTGAAAAAACTTTTAAATTATCCCATGCAGTAGGTCCTTCATTTGCCTGAAAGCCAACGACGCCATTACACGTTACCGTGCTTTCCGTAATGTTTATGTCCCATCCATTATATTCGTTTGTGCCCTGAGGCCAGACCTTCATCATAATATTCGTTCCTGATACCTTAATCTTTACGGTATACCATGCATCGCATAAAATAGTGACGCCATGAGGATTTGTAATTGAAGCAAGCGTAGTTACGCCCGTTCCGCTCGGCATTTCAAGTATCAACTGACTCGGGTCCATTAACCCTGCACAACCGTTTGAATGAATGCGTGCCTGATAGCCGGTGCCATCACAGGAATTAAAACGAAACGTTGCGTCAAAATGTCCGGTATTCGTGGAATAAATTTTCATGTCAACGTAATATATTGCATCATGAATCGTCGTCATTGTGTTATTCATCAATCCGGGATAACCTGATATTAAATCCGTCTGCTCAAGATATCCGTTTGTATTACGCCACGTTCCACCCGCAGGATTAAACGACCACCCTGCAGGTGGTATTGAACCGCTGTCAAAATTCTGATATTCAACGAGTCGCGTCCCGGTATTTATATAACTTATTGAATATGTAATAGTGGAACCAAAATCAGCATAAGCAGTTGATACGCTTTTACTGATGCTTAAACCTGGTCCGGAAACAGTAAGGTTGACGGTGTTTGAAGTCGCGGAAACTCCACCTGAAGCCGTCGCAGATGCAATGTTTGGTATGATGGTATTTGCAGCAACTCCTGACTTTACTTCTGCAAGGAAAGATACAAAACCTTTTTTTGGTGCGGAAATGCTTCCAAGGTTCCAAGTAATTGTTGAACCCGCAGCAAAACCGCCGTTATAAACGGCAACGATATTAAGGTTGGAATTCACCGCGTCTGTTATCTGGAAGCTGCTTACGTTACCTGCTTCATAATATATAGTATAAAGAACCCTGCCAAGCGGGTCAGCGGTGGTTCCTTCAACCATTTTTGACAATCTTATGTATGGCGAAGGCAAAGGCACCGTAAAAGCAACGCATGCCTGTGACGCAACCTGTAAATCCCCGCTTCTCAGATAAATGTTATAATCCCTCATTCCTATTATTGCGTAATACGTCTGGCCCGGAATGAGGTCGGTTGGTATTTTAAAAGTATACGTCCCCGTTTCAGTTGAACTATGCGTCCCTGCACTCACGTTTGAACCAATGGCACAGCCAGCACCTTCTACCGTTGCAAAAGCAGGGGCAGACGGATTTACGCAGTTTGTCCCGATTACGACCCATTGGCCTGCTGAATAAGCCTGCCTGAGCGTGCATTGGGTAGATACTGCAGCAAGCATCTGAAAAGAATTATAGCCATCGTCTTCGGTATACTGCCATCTGATTTCAACGGTTTGACCCAAATCAGGATTGGAAGGGATTATCTGGACGTTTGTAACATTGGTTACTTCTGCATTCAAATTACTAAACATAATAATTATAACAATAATAACAATTATCCAATGTTTTTTCATATAACCACCTGCTTTATAAAAGCCCTTACGAAAACGCTTTCATTATAAATTATACACATAGAAATAAGGATAGTCAAGGATATTGCTGCCCGGTAAATTTAATGGCAAATGTCATTATGAAAAAGTAGAAAATAGATAGCAGAAAAACAAAATTGTAATGCAGTTATTAATCTTTTCATTGTAGTTGATATCAACGCAATCAATAATTTCAATAAAACATATAATTTGAAAGTAATTATATGAAATTCATATTTTTTTCCGGGCAGGAGTGATGAAGGCGATGTATTTATTTAACTCACAAGAAGCAATCTACACCTGTCATTATATTATTATTATTATTAATATATTTTCTTCTTTTTCCATTTTCCGGTTTTAAACATTATCCATCCTGCGATTCCCTGGAATGCAAAGGCAGATGCTATCCCTACAAAAATGCCTTTTTCACCGAGAGACGTATAATTTGACAGAATGAAAGCAATAGGCGTCTGGAAAACAAAAAATGCAATAAAATTTATTACCATGGTTGTTTTTGTTGCGCCTGCGCCGTTTAAGGCAGCAGCCGTAATCAGGCCAATTCCCATTAACAGATAACACGGAGAGTCAAATTTTAGATACTGACTGCCCCAGTATACAACGGATGTATGTGTATTAAATATCCTGATAACAGAGTCTCCGAAATTAAAACACAACAAAAACCAGCCAAGGGTAAAAAACGTATATATTTTTAAAGCCGTAGTCGTCGATGCTTCCGCTCTTTTTACTTCTTTTGCTCCCAGGTTATGTCCGACCATTATTGAAACCGACGAACCAATTGCCCAGCCAATCATCATGAGCATCGTATCAATTTTCGAACCTATACCAACGGCTGCAATCAGATTATCTCCGTATTTTGAAACAATTCTTAAAAGAAAAAGCCATGCAACGTTTGCGATCCATCCCTGGGTCATTGCAGGCAATGATATTTTTATATATTTAAACCAATCGGTAAAATTGATTTTTAAATTCGAAATTTTTAACTTTGCATGCTTAATGCCGTTAAATAAAATAATTAATGCTGCAATCGTTGGTCCTGTCGATGCAACTATGTATGCAACTGCAGAACCAGGAAGCCCGAGTTTTGGGAATCCAAAAAATCCAAATATAAAAAGAGGCATAAAAAGCATATTGAGAATTGTAGACGTGCCGACGAGATACAAAGGCATCGTAGCAAGCCCTATGCCCCTGAAAATCGCAAAACACGTATGTAATATCGACGGGTTTATGAAACCAATAAGAATTATCCGTAAATATGATTTTGCAAGATTCAAAGTTTCCCCCTTTGCGCCAAAAAAAGTAAGTATCGGGTCCAGAAAAGTAAGTATTACCGCTCCATTAATAAACCATACTAATAATCCCGAAAGTATTATTATTGGAAGAAATTTATTTAATTCTTCGTATTTTTTCTCACCCGCTAATCTCGATACAATTGCAATGCAACCAGTGGAAAGTCCGCCAATGGAAGACCAGAACAGGGAAAGAAGGGTATAAGAAATTGCAATGGCCGATACTGCCGCAACTCCTATTTTCCCTACTAAAAATATATCATAAACAGAAAGCACGTTCTGAATTATGTTTAAAAGTAAAATAGGCCACGACAGATATAAAAGATTATGCAGGATGCTGCCGCTCGTTAAATCAATCTCTTTTTTTGTTTTTTCTATATTTTCTTTTGCAGCCATTTTTCTCCCTTAAATAATATCCAGAATAACAGTGAATTAATTGCAATTGATATGACAATTGCCCAGTAAATACCAAACTCCTTTAACGGCGTCAGGTTCATAAAAGCGTAAGCAAGTGGAATTCGTATTATAATATAAGAAACAAAAATAACAATGGCAGAAGTGCCTATTGCCCCTGCCCCGTTAAATCCCGACTGGATTATCAGCCCAACGCATAAAACTGGAAGAAAAAAAGCAAGTAACCTCAAAAAATAGTCCGCATAATATATCACGCCGTCATTTGTAGTAAAAAGTCCGGTTATCTGCCTGGTAAATACCAGGAACAAAATGGTAAATGCCAGTGTGATGTAAAAATAAATTTTCATGCTTTCTACGACCGCCTGTCTTGCCCTCTGTGAATTTCGGGCGCCAAGGTTATGTCCTACCATGACCCCGGCAGAATTTCCAATAGGCCAGCCAAACATCTGAACAAAATAAAACAGTTTCATGACTATTCCGTAAGCAGCGATGAATTCGTTTCCCATGCCGGCCATCATCTTAAGCATTGCCATTGCGCCTATGTCGCTTATGAAACCCTGCGATATTGCCTTTAATGTAAGTTTAAAAAAATTTTTCCATATGGAAAAATCAGGGATAAAATCCTTTAACTTTATTTTAAAAAAATATATACCTTTCATAAAAATCAGAATATAAATCAAAGCCGCAATTGAAAAAGATATTAAATTTGAAAGTGCAGCGCCTTTTAATCCGAGTTTAAAAATTTTTATGAAAACAACGTTCAAAATTCCGATGAAAGTATAACAAACGACAATAATTTTCAAAGGGATAATAGAATCACCCGCTCCCCTTAATATGCCAAGAGACAGCGAATAAATCGCTATCGAAGCAAAGGACAGACACAATATGTCCACGTATTCGGAAGCATAACGCAGGACGTCTCCTTTTGCCCCGAAAAAAACGAGGATGTCGCGTTTGAAAAAATAAATCAGTAAAAAATAAACGCCGAAAATAAATACGGAAAATAAAAGCATCTGGGCGAGCGTTTTATTTGCTCTTTCATAATCCTTCCTGCCGGTATAACGCGAAATCAGCGTTATTGCACAGTTTATCAGTCCGCCATGGATTGAAAGATAAAAAGCAAAAATACTCGTGTTAATGATTGAAACGGCAGCAAGCGATTCCAGCCCGATTGTGCCTATTAAGTATAATTCAAACGCAGAAATTATATTAATAAATAAATTTCCTGCAATTATGGGCAAAGATAAATTAAATATGTGTTTTGTCAAACTTCCTTTATCAAGTTCAACCATTATTTATGACTTCCTTCGTTTACAATTGGCACCGGATAAAGCAAAATTTCCGTGTTTTTATCATAAATTAATTATATAAAAAATGCCCGTTTTTTTACGGGCATTTTTATATTAACATAATATTTTAACGTTGAAAAGAAATATTTATGCCTGCCACCCGATTCTGGCCTGTAAAAAAACACGGATTTATGTGTTTTTATAAATTTAATGTCGTGCAAACATAGATTAGAATGGAAAGGTTGATTGTCGTTATATAAATTTTTAACTATTAATACATTTCTGCCATAAAAAAGCAGGGGCAATTTACGGATTGCCCATGCTTTTTATGACGTCTTAACATAGTATGATTATCTGTGTTTCCCTTTTTCATATTTGGTCGTTTTTTTATGTATTACTTTTTTTTCTCCGTGTTGTTTTTTTACTTTTATTTCATTATTAATAACAACGAAATTTTTACCCGAATTACGCATTTTTATTACTTCCACTGGTTTATAACCATAATACCCGGAAATGAAATGCAGGTTTACGCAATGGACTATTTCTTCATCGGTTAATTTGATTTTTTTCCATCTGTCTCTTGGTTGCTGATAATACTTGTATATTCTTCCGTAAACTCCACCAGTAACGGGCTCGTCAATCCGGACATAAAAAATTTCCGGACTTAATTTTAATTTCGATGCTATTTTCATCCATGTCCATCTGTTATGCACCCTCCATTTAATTATCTGCCCGGGGGGCACGTTTGCCCTCTGTGACAAAAAATAAATGACTGCAATTTCCTCGTCTGGTATGCCCTGTTGTCTTACAACCATCACTTCTTTTTCCGGTGTTCTGAAAAATTCGCCAATGGAAAAATAAAAATTCCTTAAACCTTCATCAGTAACCGTCATCCCAACGTTTACATCTGCTTTTACGGCTGAAACAAAAACAATGCATAAAACACCGACTATCGACGCCATTAAAAATTTCTTTTTCGTCATAACCGTCCTCCTTTTGTTTGCAAATTTTAAAATATTCCGATGTTAGTTTGACGAATAAAAATAAAAAATGTTTACATCTGTATTTTTCAGTCCCAAAAATTTATCTGATACGGCTTAAGTTATACGCATTGCCGTCGGATTAATCGAAAGGAAAGAGCGGGTATGCGTCGTATAATATGAAGTCCGTATTATTTGTTCATTCTTATGAAATGCCCTATTGATCTGTCGTATGTCTTTTCTTCTTCTTTTGTAAAAAAGCAGGCCGGCAATTCGCCGCTGCTTTTGTGATACCGGATGCATTCGCAGCATCTGCCTTTTCTCGGACATGGTTCATAAGTGCAGTTGCAAACTGATAAATTTTTTTTTAGATTTTCGCACGTCATAATAAACCCTCCTATTTTAAAAAAACGACTCCGGATATTATAAGTAAAATGCCTATCACTTTTGGAAACGTAATTGCCTCGCCAAACAACAAAATTCCAAAAATAAAAGTTATGAGAGGATATGCGCCTGCAATGGGAGTTACTACGGAAACGTTGCCGTTTTTTAAAGCCATGTAAAAAAATATCTGTCCAAATACGCTTGCAAAACCTCCTGCAAATGCAAGAAATAATATTGACTTCATGTCCATGTTTTTTATCGAATTGATGTTACCCGCGCTTAAAATAATGAATATCAATGCACCTATGGCAAAAACCATGCTGCCAATGGTTCTGTAAATTACTGCTGCAACAGGTTCTGTATTGCTTGAAGAAAGACCTACTTTTTCAATAATTGGAACAATCCCCCAGATAAAAGCAGTAATAATTGCCAGAATAAATTCTCTCATTTTCTACCTCCGTATTTTTTTATATTAATTGGCCATTTCTGTCAAACATTTTTTTAACTTTTCCTCATCTTATTCAGCAACTTCATGTTAATAACGTCCCAGTTGCCGATTTTAGGGGTTTCTATTATCATTGGTATTTTTTCAAATCTCTTATCCTTCATAAGTTTATTAAACGTGCTTTTTCCTATCTCTCCCTTTCCTATGTGCTCATGTCTGTCAGCCCTGCTCGCGTATGCTGTTTTTGAATCATTTATGTGCATTGCCCTTAATTTTTCGATGCCTAACAGTTTATCAAATTCATTAAAAACCCCGTCATAATTGTCTTTTACGTCATAACCGGACTCAAATGCATGTGCAGTATCGAAACAAACGCCGATTTTGTCTTTTCTTTTTACGTTTTTTATAATTTTAGATATGTCTTCAAATTTGCCTCCTATTGTATTGCCGGAGCCTGAGGTTGTTTCGAGAAGTAAAAAAGGACCTTCTTCCGTGATATCAGACATTAACACATTCAACGAATCAATTATGTTTTTTATCCCGTTTTCGTAAGTCGTTCCTGAAAAACTTCCCGGATGAAAAATAATTGCATCAAGTTTTAAAACGGTGGAACGCTTTATTTCGTCTTTAAATGCTTTCCTTGATTTCTCAAGTATCTCTTTGTCACCGCTTGCAAGATTAATCAGATAAGAAGCGTGCGATACTATTGCTTTTAATCCGCTTTTCGCCCTTTTTTCAGAAAACAATTTTACTTCTTCATCAGAGACGTCTTTTACTTTCCACATCCTCTGGTTTGCAGTAAAAATCTGTATTGCCTCTGCTTTTTTAGACACGGCTTCGTCTATTGCATTATGAACCCCTCCGCTTATCGAGGCATGAAACCCTATGTAACCCATTTATGTCTCCTTTAGGATTTTAAATTTTTTTTGATACGAACTTAAAATTACTTCTATAACCAAAATTATAAATTTATTTTACTATTTTTGCAGTCGTTATCTTTTTTTGTGCCTGATATTTGCCTTTTTTGTCCGCGTATGAAATCATGCATGGTTTATCTGCCTTTAGAAATATAACCTGGGCAATGCCTTCAAATGCATATATTTTTGCTGGAACCGGCGTCAGGTTTGCAATCGAAATAGTAACGTATCCTTCCCACTCAGGTTCAAAAGGAGTTACGTTTACAAAAATTCCGCTCCTTGCATAAGTTGATTTACCTGACGTAATAGTCAATATGTTTCTTGGTATCCTGAAATATTCAACGCTTTTTGCAAGGACGTAAGAGTTTGGTGGAATTATGCATTCTTTCCCATTAAATTCCCTGAAATGTGAGTCGGAAAAATTTTTAGGGTCTGCGATTTTTGTTTTTCCTTTATCAAAAATTTTAAATTCATCCGCAATGCGCATGTCATATCCATAAGAAGAAACTCCAAAGGAAATCACACCCTTACCAACCTGACTTTTTTCAAACGGTTCTATCATGCCCTGTTTTGCCATTTTTATTATCCACTTATCGTTCATCACAGACATTTTTTATTCTCTCTTTCTGATTTTTTTAACGAATTTGTGAAAAAATGTTTTAATTTTTGATATTTAAATTTATAAAATTTTGTATTATAATACCACAAATTTCTATAAAAAGGAGAAAATTATGGATAAAATCGCGTTAATTACGGGTGCAACACGTGGTCTCAGATTTGCAATGTCCGAAAAACTTGCAGTGCTCGGTTTTAAAGTAATAATGGCGTGCAGGGAAGA
>JAGNJD010000058.1 GCA_018000835.1 Candidatus Goldiibacteriota bacterium
TACCAGTGATATTCCGCAGCTCCCTTGGAACCCTCTTGGCAAAGTAGATAAAACATTTTTAATGTATGCATTCATAAAATATCTCACTGAGATATTTTATGAATGCTGTTCCAATAATCAAACAAATACGTTTATTTGGACAATTAATCCTGCATTTTGTTTCTTATTTTTTTATTAATTTATATTTTATAACAATATAATTTCCACTCATATTTATTATTGTATCCCTTAAAAACTATAAACAGGTATGGTGTCCCATTTGCGATACTAGCATATGCCTGTTCTATGCTAAAACTCTGATATTGTTTAAAAAAATCATTAAAATCAAACACTTTTTTACATTTTTCAGTACTGTTTGCATCAAATTCATAAATGTTTTTATCGGTTATTATTAGCCCCGTATTATTTATTATTTTTAATGAAATAATTCTGTCCGTTATTTTTTCCGTCTTTTTTTCAATATTATTCTGCATGTCATATACTGTAAGAAAAACGCCGCCTTCTTTCTTATCATCCTTTAAATAATACACTTTATTATTTCTGATAAATGGATAAGCACAGTCATTAAATTCTTTTATAATACATTTCTGCTGAATATCAAATAAGGCAGAAACCCTGTAACCATTGCCATTATAACCATCACAGACAAGATATTTTTCATCTTCGGAAAGAACGGGATTAAACCACACTCTTTCCATGAAAATCTGGAATTTATGTATTTTTTCTTCCTTTTCCTTTAAAACGGGCGTAAAAACGACGACGTTTTTAACCTTATCAACCACCATGACCGTCGTATTTGGCGTCGTGCCAAGCCCGGTAGTAAATGCATACAAGGGTTTGTTTTTAAAAAAATACAGATTGCTGACTGACGTAACCGGTATTAAATTTACTTTACCCTGTTTTTCTATTCGTATAAAGGAATCTTCCGGATTAAAATTCTGAAATTTTTTCCACTTTGCATTCTTTTTAAAAATGTCTTTATAAAATATGCAGCCGTCTTTATAATAAATTAATTTTGCATCGTCAGAAATTATGGATGTCTCATAAAATAAGGAAGGTTCAAAATCCCGGACCTCAAAAAATTTACCGGAATTATCCGAATATAAAAATGAAAATAAAAAAAAGAAAATCGCAATTAATAATACTTCTTTATACTTCAAAATATTACCGTCTCCTTCTTTTTTCAAGAATTTCTGCAGCCTTTAATCTCGAAATCTCTCTTAGAAACTCTGTCTGAATCAAATCATAGTCAACGTCTTTGGCAGATTTTGATTTTAACAATTTCTCCTTTTCTTCCTTTCTTCTCTTTACCGTTTCTATGTCTATTTCTTCGGGTTTTTCTGCCGTTTCAACAAGCAAAATAATTTTATCTCCCGTTACTTCAATATAACCGCCGGAAACGGCAAGCATCTCTTCGCTTCCGTCTTCTTTTTTATAACTTACAACGCCAGGTTTTAACATAGTTGAAAAAGGTGCATGCTCGGGAAGAACTCCAAACTCTCCCTCAATTCCAGGCGCAATAAGAGACGATATTTTACCGTCAAAAATTTTCTTTTCCGGCGTTACCACGCTTATGTTTAAAAATTTTACCATTTACTTTTTATTTCCTTTCGTTGTTATTTTGTCAGTTGTTTTGCATTTTCTATGACTTCATCTATATTGCCTGCCATGTAAAACGCTTGCTCAGGCAGGTCATCAAATTCCCCTTCAACTATTCTTTTAAATCCATGAACCGTATCCTTTACAGGCACGTATTTTCCCTCTCTCCCTGTAAACTGTGAAGCAACAAAAAACGGTTGTGACAAAAATTTTTGTATTCTTCTTGCCCTTGCAACTATTAGTTTATCTTCTTCTGATAATTCGTCTATGCCAAGTATTGCAATAATGTCCTGCAAATCTTTGTATCTTTGTAAAATTCCCTGGACTTTCCTTGCAACGTTATAATGTTCTTCTCCTACAACTCCGGGGTCAAGTATTCTTGAAGTTGAATCAAGCGGATCAACTGCCGGATAGATTGCAATGTCAGTCAGTGCCCTGGATAATACCGTCGTTGCATCAAGATGTGCAAAAGCCGTAGCAGGTGCGGGGTCGGTTAAATCATCAGCGGGAACATAAATTGCCTGGACTGAAGTAATGGAACCTTTTTTTGTTGAAGTAATTCTTTCCTGTAATTCTGCCATTTCAGTTGCAAGGTTTGGCTGATATCCAACCGCAGAAGGCATTCTGCCTAAAAGTGCGGATACCTCTGAACCGGCCTGGGTAAAACGGAATATGTTATCAATAAAAAGAAGTACGTCTTTTCCTTCAACGTCCCTGAAATATTCTGCCTGGGTTAAAGCGGTGAGGCCCACTCTTAAACGCGACCCTGGTGGTTCATTCATCTGCCCATACACAAGCGCTGTTTTGTCGATGACGCCGGACTCCTGCATTTCAGTCCATAATCCCGTGCCTTCCCTCGTTCTTTCACCAACGCCGCCAAAAACCGAATAACCGCCATGTTCCTGTGCTATGTTTCTGATAAGTTCCATGACTATAACCGTTTTTCCAACTCCCGCTCCGCCAAACAGTCCGACTTTACCGCCTTTTGGATACGGACACAATAAATCAATGACCTTTATACCTGTTTCAAACATCTCAGTTTTCGTTGACTGTTCCTCAAATGACGGCGGTCTTTTTCTTATGACGCTGTATTTATCCGTTTTGATATCACCTTTATAATCAACTGGTTTACCGAGGACGTTTATAACCCTGCCAAGCACGGCAGGTCCAACGGGAACTTTTATTGGTTCACCCGTATCCTGTGCCATCATTCCACGGGAAACTCCATCAGTAGAACCCAATGCGATACACCGCACCGTATTATCGCCTATGTGCATGGAAACCTCTGTGGTTAAATCAATCGTATGCTTTTTGCCGGATAATTCATATTCGCCTGAAATTTTTAAAGCGTTATAAATTGCCGGGAGATTCCCTTCACTAAATTCAACGTCTACCATTGGTCCAATAATCTGAATGACTTTTCCTTCTTTCATATCTTATCCTCCTTACGTAAACTGCAAAATTTTTATTTTTTGCTTTTCGTCTTTATCTCTGTTCTTTCAATCTGAAATCAGCAATATAACAATCGTCTTTTCAATCCACAATCAGCAATATTTTTATTCAACCGTCAATGTCTTTGCCTTTTGTTTTATGTTTTTCAACTACTAACCGGCAATAAGCAACCGACAATGTCTTTATTCATCCTTTTATTGCTTCTGCACCACTAACTATTTCGAGTATTTCATTTGTTATCGATGCCTGTCTTACTTTATTGGCAACCAGTGTCAGATTACGTATCATTTCACCCGCATTATTCGTTGCCATTTCCATTGAGACCATCCGAACCCCATGCTCTGCCGCCTGGCTTTCGAGAATAGCCCTGTAAATGGCACTCTTTACGTATCTTTCAATAAGTAACGAAAGCACGGCTCTTTCATTTGGTTCGTATAAAAAATCTCTTTTTATTCTGGATTTATCCGGACTTACTTCAAACGTTACAGGTAAAAGGACTTGTTTAGTTATTTTTTGCAACAAACTTGTCTGGAACTCACTGCCTATCAGGGTAACTTTTCTGTACTTTTTCTTTAAAAAATTATCTATTAATAATTTTCCTATTTCTTCTATATCAAACCATGAAATTTTCTTATCGTTATATTTGAACAGTTCCACTTCCAGATTAAATCTTTTAAAAGAATCCAGGCCTTTTTTGCCGACTATTATCAAACTGACGTTTTTATTTTCCTTTAATTTCAAAAGTCCTTCTTTTATTATGTTTGAATTAAAACTACCGCATAACCCCTTATCAGATGCAATAATCATCATGGCTTCTTTTTCAACGTCTTTATTTTCGTTCAGCAATGGATAGGTTGTAATGTCGGTATCGGCTATTAATTCAGAAATAACTTCCTGAATTTTTATTGCATAAGGTCTTGATGATAAAATCCTTTCCTGTGCCCTGCGTAATTTTGCCGCAGAAACCATTTTCATCGCCTTTGTTATCTGCTGTATGTTTTTCGCACTCTGGATTCTCTTTCTTATTGACCTTAAAGTTGCCATGCTTATCCTCTACTTATAATTTTGTTTAAATTCTTTTATGGATGAATCAATGCGTGCCCTTAGTTCGTCGGATAACATTTTTTTATCTGCTATCTCTTTTTTTATATCCTTGTGTTTTTCTTCCATAAATGCCAGAAATTTTTTTTCAAAGTCCGATATTTTTGCGACTTCCAGGTCGTCAAGGTATCTATTAATTCCGGCATAAATGATCAATATCTCATCTTCTACTTTATAAGGCGTATATTGTCCCTGTTTTAGTATTTCTTCCATCCTGTGGCCTAATGCAAGCTGGTCCTGCGATGCCTTGTCAAGTTCCGTTCCAAATTGTGCAAAAGCAGCAAGTTCCCTGTATTGTGCAAGATCAAGTTTTAGTTTTCCTGCAACCTGTTTCATGGCTTTTATCTGGGCATCTCCGCCAACCCTTGAAACGGAAAGGCCTACGTTAATTGCAGGCCTTATGCCTGAAAAGAAAAGCCCGCTTTCCAGATATATCTGCCCATCCGTAATTGAAATTACGTTTGTCGGTATATAAGCAGAAATATCCCCTGCCTGCGTTTCAATTATAGGAAGTGCAGTAAGCGAACCGCCCCCTAACTTGTCATTTAATTTAGCTGCCCTTTCGAGAAGTCGTGAATGAAGATAAAAAACGTCTCCTGGATATGCTTCCCTTCCCGGAGGTCTTCGCAGCAGCAGCGACATTTGCCTATATGCAACCGCATGCTTTGACAGATCATCATAAATGCACAGGACGTGTTTCCCCCGCCACATAAATTCTTCTCCCATTGCACAACCCGCATAAGGAGCAATGTAAATTAATGGTGCCGGGTCCGACGAACTTCCCAAAACAACGATTGTATATTTCATTGCGTCGTGTTCCGTAAGTGTTTTTACTACTTTTGCAACCGTTGACTGTTTTTGTCCGATGGCAACATAAATACAAATAACGTCTGAATCCTTCTGATTTAATATGGTATCTATGGCTATTGCCGTTTTGCCCGTCTGCCTGTCGCCAATGATAAGTTCTCTCTGGCCTCTTCCTATTGGAATCATGGCATCTATTGCTTTAATACCTGTTTGCAATGGTTCTTTTACGTTTTGTCTGTCAACAACTCCAGGGGCAATGACTTCTATTGGTCTTAATTTCGTGGTATTTATTGGTCCTTTGCCATCGAGTGGTTGTCCCAGCGGATTTACGACTCTTCCTATCAATTCTTCACCAACCGGAACAGACATTATCCTTTTTGTCCTTTTTACTATGTCACCTTCTTTAATATTTCTGTCATCGCCAAGCAAAACGACGCCAACGTTATCACGTTCAAGATTTAACGCCATTCCATATATGTCGCCAGGAAATTCCAGCAATTCCATCGACATGACGTTATCAAGGCCATATACTCTTGCGATACCATCGCCAACCTGTATCACCTGTCCAATTTCGGATAATTCTACTTTTGCCTCATAATTTTCTATTTGGGACTTAATAATATTCGTTATTTCTTCCGGTCTTATCTGCATATAATTCCTCCTGTTATTATATTAAATTATTTTTTTCCTGGTTTCCTGGATTTTTTAACATTTGTTTTACGTATATTTTTAATATGTATTCTCTCTTCGCGCTTTTTATCTGCTTTATCAATTTTATTTTTATTTACCACTTTTTTATAATTACTTATTCTGGTTTCAGATAATTTCCTGCGCATTGAATTTAAAAACTGATTAACGCTTACATCTATTAAATGTAATCTATCTCTTATAATGACGCCGCCTAGCATATCCTGCCTTGTCACTGTATTTAATTTTATTTTTGATTTCATTATTTCATTTAACTGTTTTAATAATCTGTCTTTTTCTTTTTCATCCATCGGCAATGCCGTTTCAACCGTAACTTTTTTAATGCCCAGATATTCGTCAACTTTATCAGAAAATATATTAATTATTTCATCGATTAATTTTTCTCTCTTTTTATCTATCAGCATTTCAAAAAAATTAACGGTCAGTTCTCCGATATGCCTGGAAAATATATTTACAAATATTTTCTTTTTTTCGTCTTTGCTTATTCCCGGATGAAAAATTATATTTTTTAAAATGGCATTCCTGTCCAGGACTTCTTTTACAACAATCATCTCTTCCCTGGTTTTTTCCAGTATATTTTTTTCTTTTGCAACAGTAAAAATTGCATCCGCATATTTTGAAGGTAAAACGAGATTTGCCATTCAATCTCCTTCTATAAATTTATTTTTTCAATTTCTTTTAACTGTTCTGATACTACGGCAATCTGATTTTTTTTGTTTATTTTCGTTTTTATTGCTCTTTCAGCAGCCATTATTGATATATCAACTATCGCGTCTTTTACCTCTTCAATTGCCTTTTTCTTTTCATTTTCAATTTCGATTTTTGCCTCATTAATAAGTTTTATGCCTTCGTTTCTTGCTTCTTCAATAAGAGACGATTTTATTTTCTCTCCTTCTGATATCGACTTTGAAAGTGCTTCTTTTGCTTCTTCCTGAATGTTTGTAATCTTTTTTTCATATTCGTTTTTTAACGTTTCCATCTCCTGTTTGTCTTTTTCAATTTTATCAAGTGTTTCTTCTATGTATTTGTCTCTTTTTTTCAAAGTATCGGACAAACTTCTTATAAAAAGTATCCAGATGAGTGGCATCGCCAGTAAAAACGTAATAACCTGTAATAAAAAAACGGGAAAATCAATACTTACCATATCCGCCTCCAAAAATTTACTTTTATAATTTTACTATAAGTGCAAAAGGCGGAGGAAATCCGCCTTTAATTTTTAACCAATAAATAAATTAACGTATGGATTGGCAAATATTAGTATCAAACCTATGACAAGAGCATAAATGGTAAGCGATTCAATAAAAGCAAGCCCTATTATCAACATTGTCTGAATTGCACCACCTGCTTCCGGCTGACGCGATAATCCTTCTGCTGCTTTTGCCGTTGCCATACCCTGCGCTATTCCGCATCCAAACGCAGCAATCCCTACGCCCAGTGCAGCAGCTAAAACGGTAAAAGCAAAGAACTGAACGCTATTGTTTGTTGCTTTGCCCGTCGCCTGTGCTGTCTGGCCTTCTGCTCCTGATGTTTCTGCTGCAAATAAAATACCGGAAAAACAAAAAACAACTGCAAACACCAACGTAATCACTGATATTTTCTTCAATTCATCCACCTCCTTGGCTGTTTTATTATAATACCAGTTAATTATCAGTAATCAATTTCATCTTAATATTTCATTATTCTGCTTCTTTTACAAAAAATCAATTTAAATATAATGCGACGTGGTTATTCGTTATGAGCCGCAACTGCTCCGGCAAGATAAATGCATGTTAATAAAGTAAAAACCGCTGCCTGTATTAAACTTACAAGGACACCAAGAAGTATTATCAAAGGCCGTAAAATAAAAGAAAAACCGGCAAGAACGCCGCTCATAAGATTTGTAGTTATAGTCGGCAGAAAGATTAAAACAAGAGTAACAAGAACGGACAATAATATTTCCTTTGCCATTATGTTGCCAAAAAGTCGGAAAGACAGGGATATCGGCCTTGAAATGTCGGAAATGAGTTCTATAAAAAATAAAAAAGGTTTTAAAGGCAATGGTATCCCCTTTTCACCCGAGTAATGTTTTAAATAACTGATTATACCCTGTTTTCTTATGCCCGCTATCCATTCATAAAGAAAAACTATTATTGCAAGCGCTGCAGTTACGCTTAAAACGCTCGTGGGAGATGTCAGACCCGGAATCAATCCCATCAAATTGCTGATAAATATGTAAAAGAAAAGAGTCAAAACCAGGGGATAAAATCTTACGGAATCTTCCTTTCCTATTATGTCATCGGCATAGGAACAAACAAGTTTAACCGTCCATTCAATCAAATTTTGCGGGCCGTTAGGCCTTAATTTTAATTTTCTCGTCCCGAGAAAAAGTATAAATAATACGATAATATAATCGATAAACATCATAACCACAATCGTAAAACTATGGTCGTTAAGAAATGGTATAAACGATTTTAAATGTAAGGCTTCTCTCATTTATTTTCTCCATTTTTAATTCCTGTTTTTTTCAACATTAAACTCTCAATAAATATTATAACGACTGTTAAAGTAAAGCCTATTAAAAAACCTATTATACTAAAAATTTTCCTGTTTACAACTATCAAAAAAATAATAAAAGCAAAAAAAACGATCTTTAACAAATAAATCACTATCATCTTTACGACTCTGGACGTTACCGTTTTATTTGTTACGTCAAAAATTTTTTTTACCAAAAAAGTCAAAATAAAAAAATTAATTACGCCCGTAAAATATCCCGCCAGCATTCCGTTAACCAGTCTCCCGGTTAAAAATATATAAGAAAACAAAATGCCAGCCAGAATTATTAAATAAACAATCGTTATTCTTTTATAATTAATCATTTTTTATCAATTTTACGTATATATAAACAAATCCTGTTACAATGCCAAAAATAAGACAGGATATTGTAAATACAGGTTTTAGTCCGGTTATTTTATCAAGCAGCAAACCAATACCCAATCCTGCAAAAGTAGAAAAAACAAGTGTAAATCCAAGCGCTCCAAGCGTACCCAAACTTTTAAATATCTCTTTATTATAATATTCGTTATTTTTTGTCAATTATACTACCTTTTAAAACAATGTTCCATTATAGGATTAAAAAAATTATTCCAAAAAATCCGACGGTTTTGCCGTTTTTAAAAATTCCTTAAATTCTTCCATTTCTCTTTTGCACTTTTCTTTATCCGTTACCGTTGCCTCAGTCATTACCTTTTCAGTCACGAAAATAGACGCACCTGTCCGTAATGCAATTGCTATTGCATCAGACGGTCTGGAATCTATTTCATATTCCTTTTCATCCTTTATTAAATGAATCTTTGCAAAAAACGTATTGTCTTTTATTTCATTTATAACTATCCTATTTACTTTTATGTTTAAAGTATTAAAAATATTGTTTATTAATTCGTGGGGCATTGGTCTTGGGGTCTCTATATCTTCAAGTGCTATTAAAATGGCGTCCGCTTCATAAACACCTATCCAGATTGGCAGAAAAAATTTTTCCTCTGCATCCGTTAGTATGACTACCGGCATCTTTGATGCACTGTCTATGGCAAGCCCGTTTACTTTCATTTCTATCATAAACATACCTCATTATAAATTATGTTTATGATGTTACTATAAAAAAAAAGTTTTTTCAAGAAAAAAAATAGTTTTTTACCGGCATGAATGTAGTTACGCATATACATGACAAAAAGTCATTCCACGGACTTACGCTTCTTATTGTTTAAACGAATGATTTCTTTACTTTTTTTCCTTAAACAAACGATAAAAACAATATATGCATAAAAACAATATCGTGCCCCATGCCATTGTCAGCATTATCCATCCGCTTATTTTCATTTTGTCCTCCTATATTTGTCAATAATCAGGATTTCCTGCGTTTTTTCCATGCCACCTTTACCATAACAATAAGCAATAACAGTAAAACCAGCAATCCAATCCTCGTTCCTATTATATAGGGTTTGTTTGCTTCTTCAACGCCTTTCATTAATATGAAAGGAATTCCCTGCTGAACAAACCAGCCGACAAGTATAAAAACGAGAAATAACGGTGTTACGTATTTTAAAATAAATTTGTATATCTGCGGGACTTTCATTTTTGCTCCTTTATGAGCCTCTTCCCATGCTTTGTCTATTCCAAAAACCCATGAAAACATTATTACTTCAAACGTCGCAAACAAAACGAGTGCAAAAGTACCGCCCCAGAAATCAAGTTCATCAACGACTCCTTTTCCTATAAAAAATATTGCCGGTTGAATCATAATAAACGTAACGATGCCGATGATAAAAACCGCCTTTTTTCTTGAAGCGTTGAATTCGTCCTCAAAAAATGCTATTGCCGGCTGTAACATTGAAATCGACGACGT
>JAGNJD010000018.1 GCA_018000835.1 Candidatus Goldiibacteriota bacterium
TCTAAATCCGGATTTATTAAAAAAGAATTTATTTATCAAAACGTCATTAAAATAACAAAAAAGATTGCATTAAGTAATTATATTATATATAATAATGGAAGTAAAAAGGAACTATATAACCAGATCGTTCTGATGTCGGAAAAGATAAAGGAAATTTTATGGACGAAAAAAATGAAGAATTAAACGAACATGATGACAGGATAAAAGAACAGGAAGAAAGGGTAAATAAAATATTGGGGAGAATGAAGGCACTGCCAACTTTGTCCCTTGTAGTTGCAAGAGTCATTCAAGTCGTGTCAAATCCTCTGACTTCTGCAAAAGATTTAAGCGACATCATAACCGTTGATCAGGCATTAACTGCCAAAGTTTTACGACTTGCTAATTCTGCATTTTACGGTTTCCCATTCAGGATAAAAAATATAACGCAGGCAGTTTCCATTCTTGGTTTTGATACTATAAGAAATTTGGCACTTACCGTGTCAGTCTATAAGGTTTTTACAGGAGATTCAAATTCCGGTTTTTCTCACATTGAATTCTGGAAACATTGCGTTGGAACGGCAATATGTGCCAGTTTAATTGCAAAAAAAATTAAATATCGCTCTCCTGAAAGTGCTTTTACGGCTGGTTTATTACACGACATAGGCAAAAATTTTTTTGAACAATACATGCATAAAGAATACAGGGAAGCGTTAAAAATGGTAAAAGACAACAGAATTCCAATAGAAGAAGCAGAAAAAATAGTAATAGGCATTGACCACGCTCTCGTTGGAAAATGGATGGCAGAAAAATGGAATTTACCAATTGAATTAAAGGCAGGCATAGCATCTCATCATCATCCGGAACTTGAGCAGGAAGAAGTCATCATGGCAAACATTATTTTTGCTGCAAATATTTTATGTAAGAAAAAATCAATAGGATTTTCAGGGGATGACATCATAATTCCCATTAGTGCACAGGCAAGTGAATTGTTAGGCATAAATAGCGAGGTTGAGTTAAAAATAATGGAACATCTTGAAAGAGAATTAAAAGAAGCCGAGGCATTTATTAATATGCCGCAATAAGATTTATTAAGGAGCATTGGCATGGCAGACGAGAATGAAATAATTGAATTAAAGGAATATATAAAAAATCTTGAAGTAATTAATGAAGGACTCAGGCATTCTTTTGAAGAACTTACGACTCTTTACCGTCTCGTTGACATAATAACGGAAGCAAAGACGCTGGAACGCGTTTTAAACTCGCTTCTTGATCTGGTTTCAGAAATTATTAATTGTGAAGGTTCAATCCTGTTTCTTGTGGACGATAAAACTGGTGAAATAGACGTAGCAATGAAAAGAAACATAAGCAGAAAAATTGAATCAAAAATTAATATTCAAAACAAGAAAAAAGTAATTGATTGGGCAATTAAAAAGGGAAGGACAATAGCCCTTCCTGACATAGAAGAGGACATTGAGGACAGCGAAAAAGTAACCTTCGTTCTGGTTCCTCTCATTGCGCATGATAAACCCGTTGGTTTGATAGACATTATTACGGATTCCCCGGAAGGTGAAATTACAAACAGGGATCTTTCTTTACTTACGATACTTGCCAAACAGGCAGCACTTGCCATTGAAAACGTTAAACTTTATGAATCAATAAAAAAAGACCAGATAAGCATAATTAGAGCGCTTGCATCTACCGTTGATGCAAAAGACCATTATACGCTTGGACATTCCCAGAAAGTTTCTGAATTTTCAGTTCTTATTTCAGAGGAACTTGGATTGTCAGAAAGAGAAGTTGAAATAATTAAATATGCAGGACTGTTGCATGACATAGGTAAAATTGCAATGCCGGACGATATTATAAAAAAACCTGCAAGATTTAATGAACAGGATTTTGAAATTGCAAAAAGACACCCTGTAATCGGTGCAAAGATAATAAAAGAAATAGAGAGCCTGGCACCAATGGTTCCGATTGTATTATATCATCATGAGCGCTTTGACGGAAAAGGATATCCGGATGGATTGAAAGGGGAAGACATACCGCTTGGTGCCCGCATAGTTCACGTTGCGGATGCTTATGACACCATGGTATCGGCAAGGGCATACAGGGACATGCTTCCACCCGAACTTGCAATTTCTGAATTAAGAAAAAATGCAGGAACTCAATTTGACCCTAAAATAGTAGATACATTTATAACTTCCTTGCGTAAAAAGATGGTTTCTATTTAATGAACCGGATTCAACCTCATTTTGAAAAAATATTTTATAAATATCCAAAATCAATAAAAGAAAATATCTTTTTTTATTGTTTTATAATAACGGCAATAACTCTTATTTTTACGTTTGCTTTTTATAATCTGGATATTAATCAGATATTTATAGCATCTCTGGTTGTCATAGATATTTTAATATTCTTTTCGTTGGTTTTTCTTGGCAAAAATGCAATAATCATTTTTTCAATTTATATATTATTAAACGTCTTTGCTGCTCTTGCAAATATAAATTCAATTTTTCAGAATTTGACGTGGATATTAAACCTGATTCTATTATGTATTTACGTATTTTTTTATTTACAGATGATTGAAAATATTGAAACAAAGGAAAAAATAATTGAAATAAGAAATCTGGAACTTGAAAAACGGCGGCAGGTTACAATTCAGGAAATAAAAAAAATAAAATCAATAATTGCAGGAGCAAAAGAAACCATAAAAAAGTATAAGATTTTAAATGAAATAGCACAAAAATTAATTTTTGCTTTTGATTTTAAATCAATAAATGAAATATTACGTCATGCAATTCATGAATTGGGAGGGGATAAACCAATAAATTACACTTTAATTTTTTATGACGACGAAATAAAAAGATTCAAATTAATAACCGATGAAGAAAACGAGACGGTTAAAGAAAAAGACGAGGGAACCCCAAAATTCATTAAAATATATGACAATCTTGACCCTTTTGACGAATATGTAATTAAACTAAAACATAGTTTATTAATAGAAAACATTAACAAGGATTTTAAATTTAAAAATATCATTGCTGATTTTAAATCAATACTGGTAATTCCATTACTTGGAAACAAAAAATCAGAGGATAAAAAAAATGAAGATGAAATTATCGGAATATTAAGATTTTATTCTGACATTCCGGACGTTATAGGCAAGGAAGTTGCAAGGCTTCTCAATTATTTGGCAAATTTATGTACGAATGCAATTCAGAATACTTTACTTTTTCAGGAAACGCAAAAACTGGCAATAAAAGATGGTTTAACGGGCCTGTATTTAAGAAGATATTTTATTGAACGTCTTGACGAAGAAATAAAACGGGCAAAAGATACAAATAAGGATTTGTCATTTTTAATGATAGACATAGATCATTTTAAACAATGTAACGATACTTATGGGCATCTTTTTGGCGATAAAGTACTTAAAGTTTTGGGGGAATTTTTGAAAACTGAAATTAGGGAAGTTGACATAATAGGAAGATATGGCGGTGAAGAATTTGCTGTCATATTATTAAATACAAATTTAAATGGGGCAAGAGCAACCGCAGAAAGGTTAAGAAGGGAATTTTCTAAACTCGTTATAAGCGTAAACGAAAACGAAGCAGTTAAATTAACGTTAAGCATAGGCGGGGTTTGTTATAATATGAAGTATAAAATTATGGAACTGATAGATCTGGCAGATAAAGCATTATATTATTCCAAACAAAATGGCAGAAACAGAATTACGTTCTGGGAGGATATCAGTTGATGAATAAACTACTAAAAATTTCATTATTATATTTTTTAAGCTGCTTATTTATTTTTTTGTCATGGAATTTCAAATTTGTTGCTCCCGAAAACAATTTACTGATTTTAATTCCCGGAATATTTATAATATATGCACAAAAAGAACTTAAAGAACGCGGTAGAAACGTGATATTTGTCATTTCTTTATTGGTTGCAATTTTATTTTTTTTCCCATTTAAAATAATTAGTTTTAATTTGTTATATTTATCCATTGCTACGTTTATATTTATATTTATTTTTTGTATTCCTTTCGGGGTTTATGACCAAAAAATATCCGAAAATGAAAAAGAACTATATGCTAAAGAAAACGAAATAAATAACATAAACATACCGGAAATAAAAGAATTACAAAAAAAGGACGATGAGGTCGAAAACGAAATAAAGAAGATAACTTCGTTATACAATACGCTAAAAAGTTTGAGTTATACTCTTAGTATAAATGAGGCGAAAGAAATAATAACCGATATTTTAATCAGAATTATGAATTCGCATTTCAACGTAAAATCAGACGAATTTTGTTTTATTTTATTGTTTTTAAAGGAAAAGGAATTTTATATAGCCGGTTCCTATGGCTTCGACGAAGAAATGCTAAAGAAAAACGAAAAGCAGATTGTATCTTATATTTTAATGAACATAACGAAATCACACGGTAAAATGTATTATATCCCGGAATTAAAGGATGATTCATCTTTAAATTTATTGAATTTTATCAAGAGCATAGTTTACATTCCTTTTTATGCCCAGAAAAATTTATTTGGAGTATTTTTCTTTTGTGGATTGAAACCAAATTTATTTACCGAAATGCATCTTGAATATTTAAATTTATTTGCCAACCAGATATCCATAACGATGGAAAAAATATATTTATACGAAAACATTGTAAGGTTGTCAAAAATAGACAGTTTAACGGGACTTTATGTCCATCGTTACTTCCAGGAAAAACTGGAAGAAGAGATTAACAGAGTAAATCGTTATGGTGGGACGGTTTCTCTTGTTATGGGGGACATTGATTTTTTTAAAAAGATAAACGATACTTATGGACATCTTGCGGGTGATTATATATTAAAATCAATTTCATTTATATTTAAGAATTATACCAATCAATCCGACACCGTTGCAAGATATGGCGGTGAAGAATTCGTAATAATAATGCCCGACGTAAACAAGGATATTGCTCACATGAAGGCGGTAAAGATACGCAAGGCAATAGAATCGTATAATTTTATTTACAATGCAATGCCCATAAAAGTTACAATGAGCATGGGCGTTGCAACTTTTCCGAATGATGCAAAAACGAGGCGTGAATTAATAGAAAATGCAGACAAAGCATTATATAGAGCAAAAAATGAAGGCAGAAACAGGGTTTTAAAATATTGATTTTATTAATCATAAAAGGATTGTTTAAAATATAAAATATGAACAAAGACGATTACGATAAAAAAGTAATTAGCATGGCAAAGCAGGATCCACAATTTTTTGGTGAGATATTTGATAAATATTATAATTTGATATTAAGATACGTAGTTCACAGAACCGGGAATATTGAAGTTTCAAAAGATATAACGGCAGAGACCTTTTATAAAGCATTAAATAAATTGCATACGTATCAGCCTACCCATGTACCATTTTCTGCATGGCTATATAGAATTGCAACAAATGAAATTAACTATTTTTTCAGAAGAAAAAAATACGAACCTTTATCTCTTGAAGAATCAATAAAAGAAACAAATTTGCAAATACCTTCTTCTATTAACGTTGAAAACGAATTAATTCTGGCACAGGAAAAGATTGACGACAATAAAAGATATCAAATGGCAAAGGCTGCGTTGTTTAAATTACCAGATAAATATCAGGAGGCCCTTGTTTTAAAATTCATGGAAGGCCTTAAAATTACGGAGATAAGTAAAATACTCAATAAAAGTGAAGGCACTGTAAAATCGTTGATATTCAGGGGGATTGATAAACTTAAGAAAACGTTGAATAAATAAAAATGCAACTTTTGTAGTTTACGGGCATTATAATATACAAAGGTGAAAAATTATGTATAATAAAAAAGAGATAATTAGAATTTTAAAAAATGCAAAAATTGACGACCTGGAAATGAATGATAATAAAGAAAGCACGAAATCTTTATTATTGAAAGCTGCTTATGCACAAAAAAGAAAAGACGTTTTACATTTTCAGATGCCTATGGTTTTCAAATACATTATGACTGTTGCTGGTTTTTTTGCACTGGTTTTTGTTACTTATTTTGTAATTGACAATATGGACGACGGCGATAAATTCAACAAAAATGGCGGAATATGGTCAACTTACAGCGACAGACATCAGGGCGGGGATTCCGTTGTCTGGCCAATGGAACATGGATATGGAAGAGAAGAGTTTGTAATGAGTTCACCTGGATTTGGTAATAAAGGCTGGGCGGTTCGGGTAACCGGAAGAACTGGTTATAAAATGGGGTTTAATTATAATTATCTTGGAGTCGTAGTGCGATTTAATTCAAAATCGTATTGTCCTGAATGCAAAGGAACGAATATAAGGAAATACAACGGTATCAGATTTAAAATTAAGGGTAATTTACAACAAGGACAGTTGTTTTTTATTTTACCTCATGAATCAGAAAAGTGTGTAAGCGAACGATTAACCTGTGATAGTTTAACTGACTATGCGGACTACGAAAAGGACATTACGACTTATGTTACCAATGACTGGCAGACAGTCATGATAGATTTTAGAAAAGATCTGTCACAGCCATTCTGGGTTAAAAAAGAAAAAATTGTTGATATAGAAAAAGTTCTTGAAACGGTTCATTTGTTTAAATGGCAGTATAAAAACGGGAATGGGCAGGTGATGGAAATATGGCTTGACGACGTTGAATTGTATTGATGTAAACAATACGATAAAAATTACGTCAAAGTATTTGATAAAAAATACTGGACAAGTTTTTTGAAATTAAGTAAAATAGCAAAACAAAAAAAAAGAAGGAGGGATTTAAATGAAACGTGTAAGAACAATCTTAAGCTTTTTTCTCATGTTTTTGTTTTTGTCAGGTAGTTTGTTTTCTCAGACAGAGAGTCAGAGTCAGGAAGAAATTTTTGCACAAAAGTACAGAGTAAAATTATGGACATTTGAAACAGGAACGACGGAAGGCTGGCATGGAGTTGGAAAATGGGCAAAGGCATGCTCTGTTACAAACGACCCTGCTTATGTTATGGAAGGTAAATATGCGTTAAAAGTTGACGCCAAAACGTCTATTGACTGGAATCAGGATATCTGTGTTAATGATGGCCCGTTTTTACCAGAAGTAAATAAATTAGTTGAACTTTCTTTTGATTTATTTGTCCCTGAAGAAACTATGAAAGGAATGGAATATCTTGAAGTTTATCTTATTTTTTCCAGTAAAACGAATAACTGGTATCAGTTAAAGAAACAGGTTACAACCGGCAAGCAAAGAATTTCGTATAAGATTGACCCTACAAAGATAAAAGAAGACATGTGGCATATTTATCTGGTAATAAACAACAGTCAACCGTTAAATGGTCCAATATACGTTGACAACATAATCGGAAGAACGTTTGGTCAACCCGGAAGCATAGAAGGACAATTAATTGATAAAGAAACAAAACAAGGCATAAAAGATGCATACGTCGTAATAGGTGATTCGCTGGTAAGAACCGATGGAAGCGGAAAATTTAAACTAACGATTCCTGAGGATGTTTATAAACTTGCAGTCGTTTCTTATGGATATAAAAATTATGCAGGCAGCGTTATCGTAGAAGCAAATAAGACCAAGAAAATTGACCCGATTGAGATAACAAAGCAGAAAGAACCTGTAAAAAAAGCAAGTATAATTTCCATTGATACTACAAAAGTAATAAGAACCATAGATCCACATAAACTTTATGGACAAAATCTTGCTGCATGGCACAAAGTAGACGGTTACCGTGACAGTCAGGCTCTGGATAAATTAAAAAGGATAGGTGCTACGTTTATAAGAGTGCCTGGTGGTGATTATGGAAATTTATATGACTGGAGAACCGGCGCAGTTTACAGACCAGACGGCACCGTTAACTGGACACCTGAACTTAATTACATTGGAGGGATGGTCCCGTTTATAAAAACAATTGAACGGAGTTTCGGCAAAGCAGAGGTTTTGCCTATAATCAACGTAATGACGCCATTAAATAAAACAATAGACCAACGCGTTGATTATGCAATTGAATGGTTGCAGGACATGAAATACAAGGGGCTTAATTTCAGATACGTTGAAGTTGGGAACGAACCGGACAATAAACCTTTGATGCCGGGCCCAAAAAAAGCAACGGAAGGAAAAAAGTGGTATGAAATGCCGGGCGATATCAACGTAAAATACTGGTGGACAAGCGTTGATAATTATTCAAAGGTTTTTAATCACGCAAGTTATAAAATCAAAAAAGCATTTCCGGACATGAATTTAAAAATAATGGGACCATGTCCAATGCAGCCTTTTAATAAGGAACGGATAGAAGGTGACCCGTGGAAAGCACAAAATGACCCAAAAGCATCATACTGGATAGAAAAATTTTTGAAAAATTCTGCAAAATACGTTGACGTTGTTGTAACTCATGAGTATCCTTTCTGGGCAAACAATGATGCGAGAACTCTTTTAAGGAAACCGCAGGAAACGTGGCCCGTTTATATGCCGAAATACAGAGAATGGATAAAAAAGTACATAAATTCACAGAAGGGATATGAAGATAAATACATAGAAATTGCTTTAACCGAATGGAACTCCGGAGATGAAGTCCAGATGACGGCAGAAATAGAAAATGCACTTTTCTGTGCAGATTATCTTGGAGAATTTATGAGGGTTGGTGGAGATCTGGCATTTATATGGGATTTGTATACACAAAAGCCTGGAACTGGCGGAGGACATGGATTGCTTGATTGCGAAAATGACCCGACCAATAAATTCTCTGAAAGAGGTCATTACTGGGTTTTTGATTTATATTACAACAGATTTGGGACGAAAATGGTTGAATGTTCGTCCGATAATCCGCTACTTTCCGTTTTTGCTGCATTAAAGAATGATAATACATTGACAATAATGGCTATAAATAAAACGCGTCTTGAAATGGCAAATGCAAAACTCAACATTACCGGATTTAAGGCAAATAGTTCAGCCAAGGTATGGCAGTTGTCTGACAAAGAATACGTATGGTCAAAAGAATTATACAGACCGATTGTAAATACGGGACCTTCTGAAAGAGACGTAAACCTCGGGAATGAACTTGTCTATAATTTCCCGCCATATTCTGTAACCGTATTGCAGGTAAAAAAATAAAAAATTTAGTGTCAGTTTAAACATGTTGAAAGAGGCACGCTAAAAGCGTGCCTCTTTTTAACATTAAAAATTTTTTAATATTGTCTGACGCCGGTAGTTTTTTAATTATAAATTCATTCAAATATGTAATATACTAATTTAAAATTTAGCCCCCTGACGTTTTACATAAAAATTGACAAAATGAAATATTTTATTATAATAATTTTATTTTACATTATGAAAAGGAGATATTATATATGAAAAAAAGAGACGTATATTATAGATGCAGTAATTTATTACCGCAGGGAATAACCACAACGATTCCGGATAAATTTTTTTTGGTTGCAGGTCATTCAGAAGGCATTACCCCGCTCAATGCCTTTGATTCTGCTTTAATTGATGCAGGAATAGGGAATACAAATTTAATGAAAATGTCTTCTATATTGCCTCCAAATTCAAAAAAAATACAGCCCATAAAATTACCTTTGGGCTCATTGGTGCCGCTTGCCTATGCGTCAAAGATAAGCTCCGTAACCGGTGAAATTATTTCAGCCGGCGTTGCCTGTGCTGTACCTATGGATAAAAATAAAAACGGATTAATTATGGAATATTCGGCACCGGGACATAAACATGAAATAGAAAAAATTGTCCGTCATATGGCAGAGGTCGGAATGAAAAACAGAGGATACAAAATAAAAACCATTTACAGCATTTCAACGCAGCATCCAGTAAAAAAAATAGGCGCGGTTTTTGCAGCCGTCGTTTTATGGTGGTAAACGATGAACAAAATTTCTTCAAAAAAATGGGCAACCGAAGTTTACAAAGACACTGCTTTATCCTATATGATAGATAAAAAGCTTTATGATAAAAAAAGTAAGTTCCAGCGCATAGAAATATATAAAACAAAAGAACATGGAAATCTTATGGCTTTAGATGGCTGTTTTATGCTTACGGAAAGGGAAGAATTTATTTATCATGAAATGATAGTTCATCTGCCGCTTTTTGCACATCCAAATCCGGAAAAGGTTCTGGTTATAGGCGGTGGTGATGGCGGGACCGTGAGAGAAGTTTTAAAGCATAAAACGGCAAAACAGGTTGATTTTGTTGAGATAGATGAAGCCGTTTATAAAGTATCAAAAAAATATTTTAAAACTCTTACGAATGGATTGAAACAGGATGGCAGGGTAAATTTTTTATTTACTGATGGAATTAAATTTATAGAAAAAACAAAGAAAAAATACGACGTCATTTTGATAGACTCAACTGACCCATCTAACATAAGTGGCGGACTTTTTACCGATGAATTTTATAGGAACGCCAAAAAATCGTTAAATAAAAATGGTATAATCGTTGCTCAAAGTGAGAATCCTTTTTTTGATGCAGACGTTATAAATAGATTACATAAAAGACTAAAGAAAATTTTTAAAATTGTCCGTCTTTATCTTGCTTTTATTCCTACGTATCCATCCGGCTGCTGGAGTTTTACGTTTGTTTCTGATAATTTAATGCCAGAGATTATGAGAAATGAAAAAAGTAGAATTCCAGGATTAAAATACTATAACAAGGACGTTCATAAAGGTTCGTTGTTATTACCGGAATTTGTAAAAGGAATAATTAAATGAAATTTAAAAGTAAAATAAAATTCGTTGGTTCATCAACTGATTATAATAAATCACAATTTGTAATTTGCGGCATACCATATGACGTTACTTCTACGTTCAGACATGGTTCACAAAATGGGCCGGACATGATAAGATATTATTCCGGTTCTCTCGAAACGTTTTCACCGTTGCACGAAAAGGATATTACTGATTTTAATTTTGTTGACGTCGGAGACATGATTTTTAAGAAAAAGAAACCTGTTGATGCAGTTAAAACTATTGAAAATTATGTTTCACCTTTTGTCAGAAAGAATAAAAAAGTCATTTATCTTGGTGGAGAACATCTTGTTACATTTCCTGTTGTTAAGAAATATCACGAAAAATATAAGGATTTAAAAGTTCTTTATTTTGATGCACATGCTGACATGAGAATGGATTTTAACGGAAATAAATTATCGCATGCCACCGTTGCAAGAAGAATAGTAGACGTCATTGGAGTGAAAAATATTTATATGTTTGGAATCAGGTCTTTTGAAAGGAAAGAATACGGGTTTATCAGGAAAAACGGAATATTTTGTGTAGATAAACTTACAAAAATTAAGTCAATAATCAATAAAATAAAAAATTATCCGGTTTATGTTTCACTTGATCTTGATGTATTTGATCCGTCGTGTTTATCAGGCGTCGGTAATCCGGAACCCGGCGGCATTTTTTATGATGATTTTGTAGAAATTTTACTACCATTATTTTCCAAAATTAAAAAAAATATTGTTTCACTTGACGTAGTTGAATTGATGTCAAAATATGATTTATCGGGGAACTCGGCTGTTTTTGCCTCAAAAATAATAAGAGAATTAATCTTAACTCTTATATAAGATGAAAAAGAAGGATATATTTTTTATTTTGTCTTTTGCAATTATTTCATTTCTTGTTTTTTTACCACAGTACGTTTCAGATAAAATCATCGGTTGGCTTGACATGATTTATTATTTTATTCCTTTTAAGGAAATAATAGCAGAAAACATAAAAAATGGAATAATGCCGTTATGGAATCCTTACATCTATTGTGGTCAACCATTACTTGCAAATTTTCAGTCTGCAGTTTTTTATCCGCTAAACATTTTTTATTATGCATTTCCTATTGATACGGCGTTTAAAATAAATACTTTCATAATTTATTTCATAATGTCTGTTTCCACTTACTTACTTTTCAGACAGATGGATTTGACCGAAGAAGCGGCATTTATATCGTCTTTTTTATTTTCATTTACTGCGTATATGACGATAAGAGCAGCGGAATGGGCGGATTTACATACCATTGCATGGATGCCCGCAGCCATTTATTTTTCGAAATTATCATTAAACAGTAACCGTAAAATTGATGATTTCCTTACCATAATAGCATTAACAATGTCCTTACTTGCCGGTCATCCCCAGGTTTTCATATATATGTTTTTGTTATTTTCGTTTTTGTATTTTTACTGGGCAGGATTCAAAGGATATAAGAAATATCTCATATACGTTTTTTTCTTGTTTTTAATATCCGCCGTTCAGATTCTGCCGACCATGGAATTCATAAATTTTAGCAGCAGAACGTCAAAATATAAGATGTTTTATGACCTCCATAGTAACATGTATATGAATTTCGGCCATCTTATACAGATTTTTTTTCCGTTTGTAAAAAAGTTTTTTTCCGAGGGAAGCATATTTATTAACTGGATGGCGTTGATAGACATCGGCATAATATCCCTGTTACTTGGTGGATTTGCAATTGTGAAAATGAAAGACGTAAAATTAAGAAACTTTCTTCTCGTATTATTTACTGTTTCATTATTTTTTTCTTTTTTAAATTCAATGCCATTTTATAAAAACGTTTATAACAAATTATTTTTTCTTCACTTTATCAGATATCCAGCCAAAATAAACGTTATATTCTTTTTTGTTTTATGTTTTTTTGCAGGCATGGGTTTTGATTTATTATTCAATACGGACAATAAAAACAAATATAGATTTTTATGGTGCGTAATAATTTTAAACATCGTTTTTATTTTTATTTATGTCTTTTTATATTATGACAAACTTAACATAATTAAATTTTATATAAAACATTTCGCACCGGAAAGCGATCTTAGTAAAATTATTGCAAGTATTCGTAATTACGACGTTTTTTTAAACGAAGCTTCAAAATATCTAATTATGTTGTTTTTGTTTATGGCTGTTTTATATTTTATTATTCAAAGAGATAAAAATAATTTTGTTGTAAAAGTAATGTTGATTGCTTTGATTGTTATAAACGTTTATGTCTTTAACAAACCCAATTATGGCAATTACGTAAAATATGATAATTTTAATGGCGAAACAAGAATAAGTAAATTTTTAAAAAGTCGTAACGATATTAATAATAAAAGAATACTTGCCCCCTTAATGACCATGAATTATAGTAACATTATGAAAAAAAAACATATTACTGTTGATGAAAAATACGATTACATAAGAAGTAAATTACAACCAAACGTTCCTATGTTTTACAGGTTTTATAACATGGATGGTTTTGATTCGTTAATAATTGCAAGCATTTATGATTTTGTTATTCAAATTAATAAATATAAAGCACCATGGGATAACAGCATGTTTTCATTATTTTCTACAAAGTATATAGTTGCAATTAGTGAAATTCATGGAAAAACAATAAAAAAGGTTTTTTTTGACGACGTTCATAATATGTATTTATATGAAAAAAAGGACGTCCCGGACGTTGTTTATTTTGTCCCGTTAAAATACGCAATTTACGTAAATAACGATGACGAAAAGTTTAATGAATTATATAACAAACAATATGAATATGATAAAAAAATAACGATAGATGTAAAATATAAGGATAAATTTAACAAATACAAGGATAAAAAATCAGAAGAAAAAAAAGCAAAAATTTCGTTTAAAAGAAACGGACTTAATAATTTATGTGTTGATATTAATAATTCTGTTAATGGTTTTCTCGTAGTTTCAGAAAATTTTTATCCAGGATGGATAGTAAAAGTGAATGGCGTAAAAAAAGAAATAATAAAAGTCAACGGTTTTTTAAAAGGAATATTTATGGAACAGGGCAAAAACGTCGTAGAACTTCAATATAAACCTGTTATTTTATTCATAGGTTATGTAATGTCCTTAACGGCATTTTTAATATTGTTTATAATTTTTTTCAGGAGAAAAAATGAAAAAAAATAGATATTTTTTATTTTTATTTTTATTTTTTATTACATTTATAATTATTTATTTATTTTCTGTTTCTCCTGCCTATAATTCCGACGACAGTCCTGAAACCACGCTTGCTTTTTATTCGCTTGGAATCCAGCATCCGCCCGGATATCCTTTAAATACCTTAATCGGCAAATTATTTACCTTTATACCGCTCGGCAGTCTGATGTTTAGGGCAAATTTGATGGCAGTTTTTTTTAACATTTTAACAGGTTTTTTATTGTTTCTAATAATGTACCGGTTTATTGTTGATTCCCAAAACAATTTTGTTAGATTATTCATTTCAATAACGGGAGTTATTTTTTTCCTTTTTTCAATAAGCGTATGGCGACAGGGGATATCTGCAAAAGGTTCAATATATGCCTTAAATTCATTTTTTACCTGTCTTGCAATTTATTCTGTCTTAAACGTCAAATCCAACGTTAAATATTTCTATTTTTTTTGTTTTATTTATGGACTTGGGATGTGTAATCACTGGACAAGTATGATAGTTATTTTACCGGCGTTTATATTGTTTTTTTATATGGAATATAAAAACATTAAGATTAAAAACATTTTATATGGTTTAATATTTTTTATTGTAGGATTGTCGGTCTATGCTTTCGTTTTTTTAAGAAGCCAAACTTTTCCTATATATGCATGGGGTGATACGAAAACAATAAAGGATTTTATGTGGTTAATCAGCAGAGCACAGTATGCAGGCATAGAAACAAAACATAATTTTTCAGACACTATAAACCTTTTAACTTATTATTTAAAGCATTTTACGCTGAATGAATATAAATTTTTTGGTTTGCTGTTCATCCCGGGCGCATATTTTTTATTTAAGGAGAAAAGAAACGTTTCAGTTTTGTTTCTTCTTTCGTATTTACTGCTTACGTTTAGCGTAGTAAGTTTTGCAACTCCACCGGAAAATACCCAGTGGTTAATAAAACCTTATCTTGCTTCTGCCAATATATATATTTCAATTTTTCTTTGTTATTTTATTTTTTATTTGATGAATAAACTAAAAGGATTATCCGAATATTTGTTTTTAATAATAACCTTTATTGGTTCATGTATTTTTTTATTTTTCAGTAACCCGGGTTATTCTAGATATTTTATCGGTTATGACTATTCAAAAAACATGACAAAAAATATTTGTTGTAATTCAATTTTAATGGCAGAAGGAGACATGAATATAGGTGCGGCATTGTACGAAACTCTTGTTAACAAATCTAATTTTGTCCCTTTGATTCCTGTTGTCATTCAATATGACTGGTATAAAAATCAGTTAAATAGAAATTTTAAAGGCAGATTTAATTTACCCCCGGATAATCCTGACATGAAGCAATACATTGAATCAATAATTTATTATAATCGCGATAAAAATATTTATTATACAAACGTAGCAACTTCACAATGGGTAAAAGATTTAAAATCCTATCCTTACGGCGTTTTTTATAAAATTACGAATGACGAAAAAGTAATTGTAAGCGATTTTTATTACCAAACCGGTTCTTTTCGCGGAAAAATAGACAAAACGTCAAAATACGACGAATTTACGCAACGGCTTGTATTTGACAATTATGCAACGGGTTATTTTGCACTTGGTGAAATATTAAGAAACCGGAGTAAACTTATTGAAGCCATAAAGTATTTTAATTATGGACTGTTATTTCAGCAAAACAGCTCTGCTTACATAAATCTTGGACTTGTTTATTATCAGTTAAATAATCTTGATATGGCAGAAAATTCATGGAAAACGGCGTTAAAAATAGACCCCAAAAATTCAATTGCTTATTCAAATATGGCGTTTATTTACATTGCAAGAAATGATATAATTGATGCAAAAAAGATGATAGAAAAAGCACTTTTATATAACCCAAATAATCAGACAGCATTAAATTTAAAACAAAAATTGGACGTGCGGTTTAATAAATGACAAAGGCCAAAAAATTTTTCTTAATTATGATTATTTTAGTGCAGGTTTTTATAAGTTGTAAAAGGAAATCAACGCAAATAGACGAAAACGCTCAACCGACACCCGTAAAAACGTGGCAGATTATATGGCAGGACGAGTTTAACGACGGTAATATTAATTCAAATAACTGGAATTTTGATGTTGGTTCTTTATATGGGGGCTGGGGTAACAATGAACTTGAATATTATACTTCAAGGACTATAAATGTTTATGTTGAAAATGAAAATCTCATTATTCAGGTATTAAAAGAAGATTATAACGGATTTTATTATACGTCCGCACGAATGAAGAGTATTAATAAAAAATATTTTAAATACGGCAAAGTAGAAGCAAGAATTAAACTGCCTTATGGTCAGGGAATCTGGCCTGCATTCTGGATGATGGGGCAGTCCGGCAGTTGGCCATCCTGTGGAGAAATTGACGTAATGGAAATGATAGGCGGAGGAAATGGCAGGGATAATAAATGTTATGGAACTGCACATTGGGATGACAATGGGCATAAGCAATCCGGCGGAAACTTTAGTTTAACGTGGCCAGAGAGATTTGCCGACGATTATCATGTTTTTGGCATTGAATGGAATGAAGAAAAGATAAAATGGTTCCTTGACGGAACGCAATATTACGAAATTGACATTACACATACATCAATGTCGGAATTTCATCAGGAATTTTACATTTTATTAAATGTCGCTGTCGGCGGCAATTGGCCGGGTTCGCCTGATGATACGACTATTTTTCCCCAGAAAATGTATATTGACTGGATAAGATGGTATCAGTGGATTTAGTGTTGCATTAAATATCCTGATATGCAATAATGTTTAGTACAATTATCAGCAAATTATCTGTTTTTACAAAAAATTATGATTAACATTATTAAAGACAGATATAATCAGGAGGCGATATGATATGAAAAAAAATTTAATTTTTTTTATTATTTTTATTTTATTTGTTTTTAGCTGCGCCACCATAAAAAAATCCCCATGGCAGTTATCCGGAAACGATTATTCTGTATATATCCCCGAAAAAATTTATAGTTTTGAAGAAGCCGCGGCTAATTTACAAAACGTCCAGTCAGAATTGTGGATAAATGGCCATCAGCCAACGGACATTTTTGTTGATAAATATTCTTTTAAAGCAAAATTAAAATGGACCGAAACGTATAGTCAGACAGATTACGTGCCTTCTTATGGCGGTTTTTTTATCGGGTGGAACTATGTCCCGACTTATAGCGGGACGTATCAGACGTCTTATTCAAACGTCCAGAAAGAAGACACAATAATATTAACTTTTAAGGATATTTATGACATAATATTAGGCAATAATTATTTATACGTAAATTTAAATACCGGTAAAACGTTGTCTTTTTATATGACAAACAGAAATTTTGTTCAAAAAATGGCAGATTCAATTTATTCAATATTATTATTTCACGACATAAAATTATCACCAATAATCGGATTTTCTTATTCAGAAACGAGTGATGAAGAGAAATTAAATTACATAAATAAAAAATCAAAAATAGTTTATGTTGCAAGTGTTTTAAATAACAGCCCGGCTAAACTTGCGGGGTTATCCCAAAATGACGTCATACTTGAAATAAACGACCAGAAAATAACGGACATAAACCATTGTTCGGAAATTTTTGTAAATGCATTAAATGATTATTTAAAGGATAATAATAAAATTATCAAAATTAAGGTTTTTCATTTTGATGAGGATAAGAATAAATTAATAAATTGGGAAGAACGTCTTATAAAATTAAAACCGGCATTGCGATAAGGAGGATACATTGAGCAGAATAATTAAATTTCTAATATACTTTTTTGTTTTCTCAGGTTTCATTTCAATATATGCTGAAGACGTAAACATAATTATGAAAGATGGCAAAGTCATTCAGGCAGAATTACTTGGCAAAACCGAAGCAAAAATATTCATAAAAGATACGGAAGGTAATGCAAAAGAAATAATGTTAAAAAATATAAAACATGTTTTTAATTCAAAAACTGGTGAAAAAATTGAATTTGAAATTAAAGCAAAGGATACAGAGACAACGACAGGAATCAAACCCGTTACAAATATACAAAGCAGCAAGGCATTATATAAAATACCGGAACAGGAAAAATACGTTGTCCTTGATAAAGGCACGTTAAAGCCCAAAGTAGACGTTTTTAAACGCACGGGCAAATTCAGTTATCTTGATTTTGACATGCTTTATTTTGAATGGTATCCTTCGCTTGGAGATTCTCTTTCTGATTTTGGTTCAATTCAACAGGGGGAATTATTTGACGGGGTACTGGGAATCCGGTCAATAGGAACCGGATTGGCATATTTTTTACGGCCTTTTGATTTCATTGCAATCGCCCCTTATTATCGCGTTGAATGGTGGTTTAGTGCAGCGGTTACGGATAAGGGATATACCATTGATTTGCCACAGTCATCGGCCGGTTTTTGCACCAAACTGATATTTTATTCAGAATTAATGCATGGTTACGAAAATGACATTTATTTAATGATTCAAACAGGTTTTCGTTCTCTCGGCAATTGGTTTGACGCTGCACAAATTTTAACCCCGGATAATTCGGAAGTTGGTCTATCTTCTTTTACATTTGATCTCGGATTTTTTATTGGGATTGCAGTAGATATGCTTGATTTAAAAATTGGATACAGATTTTGTAAATATACGGACATAACGATTACAAATGAAAGCAAGTTGCCTTCGTCTTCACTGCCGCTTGAAATTGACATGAGCGGCATTTTTGCATCCCTTGGCGTAAAAATAGAAATATAAATAAAACAAAGTTATTTAATGAAAAGTGTTCAAAAAAACTTTTAATTATAAAATTTTAATTTTATTTTTATTATGTTATAATTCTAACATTCTAGCAACAGGTGAATAATTTGGCAAAAAAAGAAAAGAAAGTAAAAAGCGTTAAGAAAAGAGCAATTTTTCCTCTGGGGGCAAAGTTTAGTTTTTTTGTTGCACTTTTGCTTATTGCAATAATGATAGCAATAACCGCTTTTATTTATAACTGGATAGGGAAGGCACTTGAAAAAGAAGTAAAAGAAAGAGGCATTGCAATAGCAAAAAACATAGCAAATAATGCCGCAGATCCGCTTATTAAAAATGATGATCTTCCTCTTGCAATATTAACAAAAGAAGCAGTTCAATCACCGGCAAATGTTGAAGCAACTTATGATGAAAATATAATCAGCAACGTTTTAAACGTAATAAAATCAACTTTTGTCGTCAAACAACAAGACAGGGAAATAAAAAACGAAGGCATACATGAGGCAATTATAGTAAGGAAAAATGGTTTAATTGCATCTGCAAACGACGTTAAAAGAATAGGCGAAAAATACGTTCCACCGGCGGGCATCAGACAATTACGGGAAGATGAAGACGTCCTGATACAGGATTACGTAAAAAACGGGAAACAATATTTTGACATAGCAGTTCCCATAACAACCATAATCAACAATAATAAATATACCGTTGGAGACGTTCATCTTACCATTTCCCGTTCAATTATTTCAAAGGTTGTTTTGGATGCTGCAGTAAGAATCGGATTAATAATTTTAGTATCTTTAATTCTGGGTATTTTGGCATCGGTAATACTTGTAAATTTCCTGGTCAGGCCAATAGGTTTTCTGGTAAAAGGCGTTAAAGCAATAGGAGAAGGTAATTATGACGTTGAAATAAAATTAAAAACAAACGATGAACTTGGCTTGCTTACTGAAATATTCAACGATACGGCAAAAAGTTTAAAGGAAAAAGAATTAATAAAAGGTGCTTTTTCAAAATACATATCAAGTGAAGTAATGGATGAAATAATAAACGATCCTTCAAAATTGTCACTACACGGTAAAAGATTAAAAGCCACGATGCTTTTTACAGATATCCGCGGTTTTACTTCCATGTCTGAAAAACTGGAACCAGAACAGGTCGTTTCAATTATAAATGACTATTTAACGGTACAAACCGATAAGATAATCAAATATAATGGTTTTCTTGACAAGTTTGTTGGTGATTGTGTCATGGCAGTTTATGGAATACCAGTCCCAAAAGACGACGATGCATACAGGGCTGTTAAAACTGCAATTGACATCAGAGAAAGTATAAAAAAATTAAATTCAATAAGGGAAAGAATGAAACAGTTAACCGTAGGCATTGGAATTGGAATTAATACGGGTGATGTGGTTTGTGGCAACATAGGTTCTTCCCAAAGGATGGATTATACTGTAATCGGCGATAACGTAAATCTTGCATCCCGCCTCGAATCAAATGCACCTGCCGGTGCAATATATGTAAGTGAATCAACTTATATTGAAACTAAAGATAAATTTTTATATAAAGAACTTGAGCCAATTTCTGTTAAGGGTAAAAAGGAACCAATTAAGATTTTTGAACCCATTGAGGAAAAAAAATAAAAATCAAAATCAATGTTTGTGATTATAATCACCTTTTTATTCAAAAATTTGACAAAATAATTAAAATTTGTTATAATTATAAAATAAACTTAAAAATATAAATATTTAAAATTTAATTAATTTTAAATAGGAGAAAGTAATGAATAAATCTCATGAAATTTCCAGGAAAAAGCATTGAGAAATACAAATAAAATTTTAAAAACATGTCAGGTATTTAATAAGTTTTTTATTGTTTTATTTCTTATTTTCTTACCTTTTATGATTTATTCTGCTTCTACGCCGGTTCCAACCTTTACTCAAGTTACTGTTTACGATAGTTTTGCAACAAACGGTCCGATTTATGCAATTACACGTGCTGCAAACGTATTATATTTAGGCGGCAATTTTACTAACATAGGTAAAAGGGTAGGAATGTTTTATTATTGTGACCTAAACGGTAATCAGATAAATTCCCCAAGAATGCCACAGGTTGACGGCACGGTATATGCAATTGCACCGGATGGAAGTGGTGGATTTTACATTGGTGGTTCGTTCTTATACGTTGGTGGATTGCCGAGAGCACGGCTTGCGCATATTTTAAATACAGGAGAAGTTGATCCTGTATGGACCCCATCTGCCAACAATACCGTAAGGGTAATTACAATAGGTGGAAATAGTAAAATATATATTGGCGGTTCATTTACTCAGGTTACTGGATCTGATGGCACTATAGTAACTCGTTATTATTTGGCTGATCTTGACCCTGTAACAGGGAACGTTTTAGGCATGAACGTTAGTTTTAATGGTACTGTTTATGACATTAATTATTATTCAAACATCAGATTGCTCGTTGCCGGAAGCTTTACGACTGTAAATGACATATCACGACCATATTTTGCCGTAATTCAACAGGATACTGATGATGGAACATTGCTTGGAGTAAATTTGGGAATTAACGGAGCGGTATATTCAATTGCGAGACCATTTAATAATGCACAAACATTTATTGGAGGTTCTTTCACCAGGGTTAGCGATACGATAGTAAGAAATGGGATAGCAATGTATACATCTTTTATGTATTCAACGCCAACTGCACAGGATTTTAACGTTAATGGAAGCGTTAATTCATTATTTTTTGATAATACCAGTGCAACGCTTTATGCAACCGGCAGTTTTACGACGGTAAATGGCGGATTATCGACAAGAAAATATGCTGCTGCTTTTGATACAAGCACTGCAAAGGCAACTTCTTTTAATCCGGATTTGGATAATATAGGATACTGTATAACTTCAAATGGAACTTATATTTATATTGGTGGATTTTTTAATAGAGTAAACGATTCAAGTTTTCCTGTTCAAAGATTATATGCGGCTGCATTCAATAAGGCGACAGGAGCAGTTATTACGACATGGCAGCCGGATCTTAACAGTTATGTTTATTCCATTGCTCCTGAAACGTCTACGTCTACTAACATTGCAATAGGCGGCAGTTTCAGGGCTGCAAAAACGCTTTTCCGAAATAATCTTGCTTCTGTAAACATATTATCAGACGTAATTTATGCATGGAATCCGAACGTAAATGGACCTGTTTATGCTCTCGCTTTAACAAAAACGGCTGTTTATGCAGGTGGTAGTTTTACAAAAGTAAATGGTAATGCTTATTTGAGAAACTATCTTGCTGCTTTTGATATGTCTTTTGGAAATGCAAACGCATGGGACCCAAACGTAAATGGTGATGTTTATACTCTATTACCTATTGGCAATTATATGTATATTGGCGGTGCTTTTACGTCTATCGGTTTTGCTGCAACAGCAAGAAATTATGGTGCAGCAGTTGATGTGGGAGATAGCAGTGTAATATATTCATGGGACCCAAATACAAATGGGCCAATAAAGGATTTAACTGAATTAAATGGCATTATATATGCAGGCGGATATTTTACGAAAACAAGCGGTGGAACATATATTAGAAATTATGCAGCGGCATTTAGCCTGGCAGGTGGGATAACACAGACATGGAATCCAAATTGCAATAATTACGTATATAATGTTGAAGCAGGACCGGATTATAACATATATTTAGGCGGTAATTTTACGTCTGTTTCTGGTGGAAACAGGAATAGAATAGCAGCAGTTGATACGGATGGTAAATTATTAATGTTTAACCCAAATGCAGATAATCCTGTTTATGGTTTATACATAAATGGTAATACATTGATTATGGCGGGGGCATTTCTTACAATGAATGGACTTTCCAGGCCTTATGTTGCAGCTTGGGACATAAATAATTCATTGCTTTCTGCATGGTGTCCAAATGCAAATTCAACACTTTATTGTGCGACAAGTTATCAAAATAGAGTTGCTTTGGGTGGTTTTATAACGCAACTTTCTTATTTACCTCATGGATATGGTGCTGTCATTGAATGTCCGATTGAATTATATACTCCGACGTTTACACGCACAAGAACTTTTACGAGAACCTTTACACGAACCATAACGCCTACCAGAACGGGAACTCCAACAAATACTCCGACGAGCACAAGAACGCAAACTACTTCTTCAACGCCAACGAGAACCATTACGCCTACGTATACATCAACAGGAACAAGAACTTCAACAACAACTCCGACGTTTACGGCAGTTCCTGTTTATTCTTATCCGTTTTTTGATAATTTTGCAAATAATTTAAACTGGGATTATGGGACTGAATGGGAGAGAAAACCGGCAATTACTCCATATCAAACGCCTGGCGAGGGAAATCCTGACCCGATAACTGATGTTTCTTCAACCGGGGATAATTATATTGCAGGAACCGTGATTGGTGGTAATATAACGACGGCTTTGCATGATTTTTATTATTTAACGTCTCCATTTATTAATGCATCAACTGCACCACAATTGCAATTACGTTTTTATAGATATTTAAATTGTGATTACCCGAACTGGATGTCGGCAACGGTTGAAGTATTTAATGGATCATCATGGGTGCAGATTTATTCAAACGATACCTATCAAACCGATTCTGAATGGAAAGAATTTGTTTATGACGTTACTGCTTACAAATCAGACAAATTCAGAATTAGGTTTGGCCATGCGGTAAATAGTAGTGGTGCTTATGTAATGTCTGGCTGGAACCTGGATGACATTTACATTGGAATTCCTTTTACTCCTACGGCAACAAATACGTTTACAATTACTCCATCTAATACTTATACTTGCACAAGAACGATTACAAATACTTTTACGGGAACCCGGACATTTACGTCAACATATACTCCTACTTTTACTTTAACTTTTACTCCTACGCAAACATCAACGTTTACGTCAACAAATACTCCCACGTTTACGCCAACAAATACACCCACCAGCACGCTCACAAGAACTTTAACGTTAACAAATACTCCGACAAATACCACAACAAATACCCCAACTAATACGTTGACTTTAACCCCGACAGATACCCCGACTTTTACTCATACAATAACTTTAACTTTTACTGCTACATCAACCATAACTTTAACTTTTACGATATCTCCGACTTTTACAGATGTAATATATTCTGCGACAATAACCCCGACTCATTCTGTTTCTCCAACGATAACTGAAACAGGGACATGGACGAGAACGTTGACAGGCACTCCTACAGATACCGTTACGATTACTCCGACTGTTACTCTAACTAACTCACCAACAAATACACTGACAAATTCACCAACCAATACTTTTACGGATACTCCAACGAATTCACTTACAAATACTTCAACATTTACGTCAACAAATACTCCTACGCATACTTTTACTCTTACTTCTACCATTACCCCTACGTTTACCTCAACGTTTACGAACACAGGAACGTATACTGAAACAATAACATTAACGTCAACAAATACGTTTACTTTCACGCAGACAGTAACACAAACGAGTACTTTGACTCCGACAGCAACTTATACAAAAACAGAAAGACCTACAAGCACTTTTACTTATACGCCTTCAATAACTGAAACAATAACCGAAACAATTACAAAGACAGTTACCTATACTGATACTGTAACTAACACATATACTATTTCGCCAACTGAAACTTACACTTTTACTTTAACTTTAACAGAAACGCCTTCGTTTACGCAGACAAACACGTTTACTTATACCATTACAGAAACACATTCTGATACGTTTACTCCAAGTCAGACATTGACTCCAACGCCTACAGAGACGATATGTCCGGCAGGGATATTTGGCAATGATTCATACAATACAACGCAGATATGCGGCGGTTCCTCGCTTTATGCGAGCAGATTTGAATTATTACAAAATGCAACCATCCAGAAAATATACGTTTATGTTGATTCGGGAAACGGCTTGATAATGGCAGGCATCTATACTGATTTATCCGGACAACCTGATACATTATATTATCCCTGCGTCCCACAGGAATGCACGCCAGGCTGGAATGAGTTTAATATTTCGTTTTTACATTTATATGCAGGATATTATTGGATTGCAATACAGGCACAATCCGGAATCAGAATAGGGTATACTTCAGGAGTTCCTTCAGGCGCTGGCGTTTCAACAAGCAACATATTTGGGACTTTTCCGGACCCATTTGGAGAAGCAACACCATTAACAAGATTATGGTCAGTATATGCAAAATTTTGTCCTGACGTTGGCTACCTTGTAACTGCAACCATAACGCCTACAAATACTCCAACGTTTACCATTACCCTGACTCCTACAAATACGTTGTTGCTGACTATAACTCCAACCGTAACGTTCACTCCGGAAGGACCGCCCGTCCCCAAGGAAGGGCAGGCATACGCATATCCGTTACCAGCGGACTCAAAAATAACCTTTGTATACTCGCTTACGGAAGATGCAAGCGTTACGATTTATGTGTTTGATTTTGCAGGAAATTTAGTTAAAGAGATTAAACACGATGGAATTAATTCAAACATTAATAAATGCGAAACAGAAACGAGTAAATTATCGTCCGGTATTTATTATTATTTAATAAAAGCAAAAACCGTGTCAGGAAAAGAAATAAAATTCAAATTAAATAAATTTATCATAAAGAGATAAAAATGAAAAAACTTTTTAAAGGAATTATTTACGTAATAATTTTGTTTAATTTATTGACACATGCTTTTTCCATGGATTCCCATAAATTTGCGTTTATGAACGTTAATATGGGAGCACGGGCAAACGGACTCAGTGGTGCATTTACTGCATTGGCGGATGATTCTATGTCAGTATATTATAATCCGGCAGGACTTGCAAATCTGAAAATGATAGAATTTAATGCAAATTATGACATGTGGTTTATGGATTCTTCTTTATCTTATGGGTGTTTTAATATACCGATTGGTTATGGAAACATTGGGGGGTTATTTTTATATACGGGTTATGGAGAATTTGAAGAAAGGGATGAAACAGGAAGGTCATTGGATACAAAAATTGAGCCATATAGTTTATCCGGCGGATTATTTTACGGATTTCCTATAGGTAACTTTTTTTCCGCTGGATTGGGCATTAAATTTTCGAATTTTATGATAAGCGATTATAGTCTATCTTCCATGTTTTTTGACTTAGGCGTTAAAGCCAATTTTAATAATTTTATATTCCTTGGCTTAACATTACAGAACATGGATTTTGAATTTTCAGACAATTTTAATCTTAATGGCGGTATTGGTATAAACGTTTTCAACATTAACAATAATAAGATGGCAATTGATTTTGACATTAAATATTCTGGAATATACGGACCATCATATTCCATTGGAACAGAAATTCAGTTATTTAAACTTGCTGCAATAAGAGCAGGGTATGACATTAACAATGAAAATAGAATACTTGGTGGCATACCCGGTTTGTCACTGGGGGCCGGGATTACGATAGAAAAATTATCAATTGATTATGCTTTATCTTCGCGTGGAGACCTTGGCATGACGCATCTTATCGGTGTAAAGTTTATTTATGAAGGAGCAGAAGCAAGAGAGAAAAATACGTATCAAAAGTTAACCGAATTTCTTGCCTATCAGAATTACAAGGATGGAGAAGAAGCATTTAATGCGGGAAATTATCAACGTGCTCTTGTTTACTGGGAAGAAGTAAAAGCGATGATGCCAAATTATGCAGGAATAGATGAGGCGATATTAAAAGCACAGAACGTCATTAAAAAAGGAGGAAGCCTGGCAAACATAGATAAAATTTTTAATCAGGGAATGTCATATTATGAAAAGTTTGATTTTTCTAATGCCGTAAAAAAATGGACGGAAGTTAAGGAAGTAATGCCAAATTATAAGGACATAGATATCTGGCTCAACGACGCAAAAGATTTACAAAAAGGCGGCAAAATGTCAAAAGATGCTGAAAAATATTTCAGGCAGGGATTAAAACATTATAATAATTGTGATTATATAAAAGCCATTGCAGCATGGGAAAATGGTTTATCAAAAGACCCTAAAAATAAAAAAATAAATCAGTATATTGAAAGGGCAAAAGCAAAACAAATAGAAATATCAAACGGTATATTAAAGGCAAAAGCTGACATTGCAAACGATGCCACGGTTATTGAAGGAGTAAAAAGATTGCGTGAAATATCAAACGTTTGCCCTGCCTATAATGATGCAATTGAGATTCTAGCTACGTTAAAAAACCTGATAAATATAAAAACAAAAGAATACTATCTTAAAGGAATTGAAAAATATACCGAAGGTAACATGGAAGCAGCCATAATTTATTGGAACAACATTGAAAAACTTGACCCCAAAAGTGAATATATTATTAAAGTAAGACGTTACATAACGGATGCAAGAAATAAACAAAAAGCAGTTCTTGGAATTGAAAAGGAGAAAAAGAAATAAAATTTTAATTTTTAATTATTTTCGCTAATGGCAGAAAAAAACGAGGTCACCAACCAATTAGTAATCCACAAGAAGTAAATCAAAATTATTCATTAATTTTTTTTTGTTGTATTTTTTTCCTTATATCAATTCGTTGAAACGTTTCGTCAACTTTTTTCAATAATTTTGATGGTGAAAAAGGTTTGGTAATATAATCGAATCCGCCAATCTCTAACCCGTGTTCAATGTCGGCCATACCCGTTTTGGCACTTAAAAAAATAACCGGCGTGGTTAATAATTTCCCCTGCTCACGAATTTTTTTTACTACCTCGAAACCATCCATTTCAGGCATCATAATGTCCATAATTACAAGATCAGGATTGCTCTTTTCTATCATTTTCATTGCTTCTTTACCGTTTTTAGCAGTCACAACGTCATAGTTTATTTCAAGAGTATCTTTTACGGCAATTAATATGGCTGGCTCATCATCAACTGCCAAAATAAGTTTTTTATCCATAAAAACCACCTCATATATAAATTAAGTAATTTTTATAATAATACAATGAAAAACAAAAAAAATCCACATTTATTTACGCTTTTTTTTGAATTTTTTTTCAAATTCTTTTCTTAATTTTTCTTTTTCTTTTTTCTTTACGGATTCTTTTAGTTCAAGAACCTTATCTATACAATCTTGACATAAAGTGCCTTTTTTTACTTCTTTACCGCATAATCTGCATTTATATGCTTCCGTAGGTGAAGTAAGGATTAAACTGCCCATTTTTACAAATTTGAATATTTGAACGATAGAGACACCAGTTCTTTCAGAAACTTCGATGGCATTGGCAAGTGGAAAATCCCGAAGATATTCTTTTATTTTTTTTAAATCTTCGTTTTCTTTTGTTATACAATCAGGGCATACGTTTGTGTCCCTTTCTGTAGAAAAAACATTGCCACATCTTATGCAATTTATTATGTTCATTTTTTCTCCTTAAATACACATATAATTATATCGTATTTTTTGTAGAAATGTTTAATAAAAATATTGACCTTTATTTTTTTTAATGATATTATAAGAAAATCTATTAAAAAAGAGGAGTAAAAAATGAAGGAAATTAAAGGTAGTTTAGCAGGTCAAAATAAAAAAATAGGCATTGTGATTTCTCGTTTTAATGAAGCAATATCAAAAAATTTATTAAACGGCGCAATTGATTGTTTGATAAGGCATGGCGTTTCTTCTGACGACATTGATGTATACTGGACGCCTGGCTCATTTGAAATCCCAACAGTTCTTTCAAATTTAGTTGAAAAGCAAAAGAAATATGATGGCATTATTGCCATTGGAGTAATAATCCGTGGAGAAACGCCGCATTTTGAATTTATTGCATCGGAAGTATCAAAGGGTATTGCCAATATTTCAATTTCAACAAAATTACCGATAGGTTTTGGAATAATAACGGCAGATACAGTAGAACAGGCAAAAGATAGAGCAGGCGTAAAAAGTGGTAATAAAGGATGGGATACGGCTGAGGCAGTACTTGAAATGATAAATCTTTTACATCAAATTTAAATATGTAAATAAACGATATTTATATATATATAAGGATAACAAATGGGAATTCGCAGGGCTGGAAGGATAATAGCTCTTCAGTGTTTATATCAGATAGATATAGCAAAAAAGAGTCATGAAGAAATAAAAGAATTCATTGATAATTATTCGTTGTTAAATATTATCCAGGAAGATAAAAAGGAATCGTTTCTTATTAAATCAAAGGAATTTGCTGAAGAACTCGTAAAAATTGTAATGGAAAATATTGACGTAATTGACAAAATAATACCAAATTATCTTAAAAACTGGAAATTTGACAGATTACTTTCCATTGACAGGAATATATTAAGATTAGGGCTTGCAGAATTACTATACAGAGATGACATTCCATACAAAGTTACCATAAATGAATCAATTGAACTTGCAAAACGTTTTGGAGATGATAAATCAAGTAGTTTTGTAAATGGTGTTCTTGACCACATTGTAAAAAACGAAAGTTCTAATTACGAAGTATTAAGAAAAAAATTAAATTCAAAATAATTTATCTTAATTTTATATTGGAAAATAAGGTTCCTGCAAAAATCAAAAAATGTCCTTTTACGGACATTTTTTCTTTACTTATATAAAAAAATATAGTATAAGGTAATATTAATAAAGACGTTATTTCCGGAGGTGGATTTTGAATAAGAAAAGTTTTTCTTTTTCATTTTGGTTTTTTTTGTTTATAGTTTTAATAATATTTATTAATTATTTTTCTATGGTTAAAGAAACAGCTCCAAAAAAACTCACATATTCTGAATTTCTTGATAAAGTTAATAATAATGAAGTTCAGGAAGTTATAATTTACCAGAAAGATATTGGAATTAATGACATAGAAGGAACATTAAAAGATAATACAAAGTTTTTTTCATCTGCTCCAGTTAATGACGATTATTTTTTTAAAGTTTTACATAATAATAAAATAAAAATTTCTGTTAAATTGCCAGGAAGTTCTATAAGCAGGTTTTTGGGGACGTTTCTTATTTATTGGGGGCCAATAATTATCCTGATTATATTCTGGATATTTATTTTTAATAAAACCCAGGGTGGGGCTGGCGGTGCAATGGCTTTTGGCAAGAGTAAGGCAAAATTGGCAGAGGTGGCAGGAAAAGTAACGTTTAATGACGTTGCAGGAATAGATGAAGCCAAAGAAGAACTTGCAGAAATCATAGAGTTTTTAAAGGACCCAAAAAAATTTCAAAAAGTAGGTGGTAAAATTCCAAAAGGTGTTCTTTTATTAGGCCCTCCCGGTTCAGGCAAAACATTACTTGCTCGTGCTGTTGCCGGGGAAGCAGGAGTTCCGTTTTTTTCAATTTCAGGTTCAGATTTTGTTGAGATGTTCGTTGGTGTTGGCGCAGCTCGCGTAAGAGATTTATTTGAACAAGGCAAAAAAAATGCTCCATGTATTATTTTTATTGATGAAATAGATGCTGTTGGCAGATACAGGGGTGCAGGCCTTGGTGGAGGGCATGATGAAAGAGAACAGACATTAAATGCTTTACTTGTGGAGATGGATGGTTTTGAATCCAATAGCGGTGTAATAATAATAGCAGCAACTAACAGACCTGATGTTTTAGATCCGGCTTTATTGCGTCCGGGTAGATTTGACAGACAGATTGTCGTTGACAGGCCGGATTTAAATGGCAGGGAAGGAATATTAAAGGTGCATACAAGAAAAGTTGTTCTTGATGAAAAAGTTGATTTAAAAATAATAGCCAGAAGGACGTCTGGTTTTTCAGGTGCCGATCTTGCCAATCTTGTAAATGAAGCTGCTTTACTTGCAGCAAGGCGAAATAAAAAAGCAGTAACCATGGATGAATTAGAAGAATCCATTGACCGTGTTATTGCGGGGCCTGAACGAAAAAGCAGAGTAATAAATGATAACGAAAAGAAAAGAATTGCATATCATGAATCGGGTCATGCACTTGTTGCCAGGCATTTACCCGATACTTATCCCGTTCATAAAATTTCCATAATACCACGTGGATATGGAGCATTAGGTTATACGTTACAGTTACCTACGGAAGACAGGTTTTTAGCAACAAAAACAGAAATTACAAATAATATAACGGTATTGCTTGGTGGAAGGGCAGCGGAAGAAATTGTTTTTAATAAGGAAATTTCTACAGGTGCAAGTAACGATATAGAAAAAGCAACTGATATGGCACATAAAATGGTTTGTGAATTTGGTATGAGTGAAAAACTTGGAGCCTTAACTTATGGTAAAACAAGCAAAGAAGTTTTTCTTGGAAAAGATTTGATGAGAGAAAAAAATTATTCAGAAAAAACGTCACAGATTATAGACAGTGAAATTAATCGCGTTATCAGCGGAGCATATAAAAAAGCAAAAACAATTTTGCTAAAAGACAGAAAACTGCTTGACAAAATAGCATCAACTTTACTGGAAAAAGAAATAATAGAAGGGGATGATTTTGAAAATCTTTTTATTAAATTCAATGGTGAAAAGAAAAACTTAAAAAAGGAAATAAATAAAAATGAACAAAAAGAAAATAAGAACGGCGATAAAGTTAATTCTTGAATCAATAGGTGAAGACATAAACAGGGAAGGATTAAAAAACACCCCCCAGCGCGTTGCTGATATGTATGAGGAAATTTTTTCCGGCATAAAACTTAGTCCTTATGATTTTATCAAAGTTTTCACTAATGAAGAACACGATGAAATGGTAATTCTAAAAGACATTCCTTTTTTTTCAATATGTGAACATCATATGTTACCGTTTTTCGGAAAATCTCACATAGCATATATTCCAAAAAACAATAAATTAATTGGTTTAAGTAAACTTGCAAGAGTTGTTGACATCTATTCCAAAAGATTACAATTGCAGGAACGCTTAACGACTCAGATTGCAGACACTCTCGTAAATGCGATAGACCCAATGGGAGTTCTTGTAATATTAGAAGCAGAACATTTATGTACTACTATGCGTGGCGTTAAAAAGCCCGGTTCAGTTATGGTAACGTCTGCCATTCGTGGAATTTTCCGGAAGAATGAATCAACAAGGAAAGAAGCATTATCTTTAATAAAAAACAATTAAGAAAGGTTTTTATGCCATTAATTCTGCGGAATAAAGAATTTAGGTTTGACAGAACTTTAATAATGGGCATAATTAATGTAACACCAGATTCCTTTTCTGACGGCGGATTATTCAAAAATTCTGATAAAGCAGTAAAAAAAGCAATAGACTTAGTAAAAGACGGTGCAGATATAATTGACATTGGAGGTGAGTCTGCGCGGCCAGGTGCTTTACCAGTAGAAAAAGAAGAAGAACTTAACAGAGTAATTCCAGTCATAAAAAAATTTAGAGAGATAGATAATGAAACGCCAATATCAATAGATACATATAAGTCCGACATTGCTGAACAGGCAATTTTAAACGGAGCAGACATAATAAACGATATTTCTGGTGGAACGTTTGATGAAAACATAATAAGAATAGCAGCTAAACATAAAAGTGTTTACATTCTAATGCATATGCAGGGGAAGCCATTAAATATGCAGCAAAATCCGGTATATTCAGAAAAAGGCGTAATTTTTGATATAAAAGAATTTTTTTATAATCGTATTAAAATGTTGGAATATATGGGTATTCAAAAAGATAAAATCGTTCTTGACCCCGGGATAGGTTTTGGAAAAACATTAAATGATAATATCGAAATTTTGAACAATTTATCCGAATTTAAATTATTTGATTTACCCGTGTTGGTTGGAACTTCAAGAAAGACTTTTATTGGAAATATTTTAAATAAACCTCCAGGGGACAGATTGTATGGTACCATTGCGTCAGTTGTTTTAGCTATTATAAATGGTGCATCAATAATTCGCGTTCATGACGTCAAAGAAGTAAAAGATGCAGTTAATGTAATTGATAAAATTTTACAAAATAAAAGATTCGTAAGGATAAATTAATATGAGTTTTTTTATTTCATTAAAAAATGCAGTTATAACAATGAGATGGAACGACATAGTTGACATAATAATAGTTACGATTATTTTGTATAATATTTTTATCATAATAAAAGAAACAAGAGCCATGCAAATGTTACAGGGCTTATTGATAATTTTATTTTTAATTGTTCTTTCAAGAATCCTTGACCTTTATCTTTTGTCATGGTTATTGACAGGACTTACTGCGATATGGATAATTGCTTTTGTCATAGTTTTTCAGCCGGAATTAAGAAGAACGCTCGTTGAACTTGGGCAAAACAGATTATTTAAATATATTTTTAAGGAACACGTCCAGTTATACAGGGAATTAAAAGAAGCGGCAGAAATTTTATGCAAAAAAAAGATAGGAGCATTAATTGTTATTGAAAGAGATATTAATCTAAAAAGTTTTATTGAAACTGGAATAAAACTTGATGCTGAGACGACGTCGGAGCTTTTAATTTCTATTTTTAATCCAAAATCTCCTATTCATGATGGTGCAGTTATTATTCGCGAAGGCAGGATAGCAGCCGCTGCCTGTGTGTTACCGTTATCCCAGAAAGAGGATATAGATAAAAAATATGGCATGCGGCATAGAGCTGCCATTGGCATATCAGAAGAAACAGATGCAGTAACAATAATTGTTTCAGAAGAGAGAAAAACCATTTCACTTGCAATAAGTGGAAAAATTACGCCAGATATAGATAGTGAAACATTACTTGAAATTTTGTCTTTATATGCTCCAAAAATACGTTAATTAAAGATTTAAAGCAATGCTTTAAAAGTAACTGCTTAACAAAATAAGATTTTGTTTTTTTAGGAGGGAAAAATGAAGAAGTTTTTATATAATTTATTCATAGTTAAATGGCAGTATAAATTAGCTGCTTTTATTACTGCTTTTATTTTATGGTTTTATGTAGTAAGTGAACAAAATCTGACAATAAACATAAGTGCTCCTGTTGAATTTCAAAATTTTCCGTCCAATATGAAAATAAACAATAAAATAAGAAATACAATAGAAATACTTCTACAAGGGCGGAGAGATATTATAAATAAGATGGATAAAAAGGAAATAAAAGTTCAGATTGATTTATCAAAAGCTAAAAATGGCAGAAATAATTTTTCAATTTCAATTAATCAGATTAAAAACGTTCCTAAAGGTGTAAGTATAGTTAACATAACCCCAACTATTTTAACAATTGATTTTGAAAAAATTGAAATACAACCTACTCCGGTTCCAACACCAATAACCACTCCATATTCAACTCCAACAATTATTCCCAAGAAAGAAGAGAAAAACAAATAAATGGCTAATTTATGCGTTAATATTGACCACGTTGCTACTATAAGACAGGTAAGAGGCGGAGTTGAACCAGATCTGGTTCAAGCTGCAAAAATAGTTGAAAATGCAGGTGCAACAGGCATTACTATTCATCTTCGTGAGGATAGAAGACATATTCAGGATAAAGACGTTTATTTACTTAAAAAGGTAGTAAAAACAAAATTGAATCTTGAAATGTCAATTAATCAAGACATAGTAAATGTTGCAGTGAAAATTATTCCGAACGAAGCAACTATCGTTCCGGAAAAAAGGCAGGAACTAACAACGGAAGGCGGTTTGGACGTCGTTAACAATTTTAAAAAAATAAAAGAAATAACCTGGAAACTACAAAAAAAAGGAATTAGTGTAAGTTTATTTATAAATCCGGATATCAAACAAATAAAATTTGCAAAAGAAACTGGTGCCGATTTTATTGAACTTCATACCGGCAGGTATGCAGACGCTAAAAATTCTAATGCCGTAAAAAAGGAATTTTTATCGATTAAAAAATCTGCTTATTTTGCTCATTCAATAGGGCTAAATATAAATGCAGGACATGGACTGAATTATAAAAATGTGCTAAGGATAGCAAAAATTCCGGTAATAGAAGATTTAAATATTGGACATAGCATAATTTCAAGGGCAATAATGGTTGGGCTGGAAAAAGCAGTAAAAGACATGATTAAATTAATAAAATAATGTCAGGTAAATTAATGAAATGAAAAATAACAGACAAATATCGGAACAAATGAATAATTCAATACAAACTATGATTGCCGGGCTGGCCCATGAAATAAAGAATCCGCTTAATTCAATTAAAGGCGCAAGCGAATTTTTAAATAAAAAATACTGCAATTTAGAAGAAGTAAAAGAATTTACTGATATAATTATCAAGGAAATTGAACGTCTTGATAAATATTTAAATGAATTTATGAGTTTTTCAAGGGGGGTAAAACTTAAATTACAAAGAGTAAATGTAGAAAACTTTTTATCCGGAATTATTATGACTATTAAACATAGCATTCCTGCGGAATTAAGGATTTCAATTAATAAAAATTTACCTGATATTAATATTGACCCGGAGCAAATTAGGCAGGTTATAGTTAATTTATTGTCCAATGCAAAGGAAGCTGTAAAAAATACCGAAAACCCCAGAATTGAAATAAAAGCATGGAAAGACAGTAAAAAAATATATATTGCAATAATTGATAACGGTATGGGTATAAAAAAAGAAGAACTAAATTCAATTTTTCTGCCATTCTGGACAAACAGAGAAGATGGTATAGGCCTTGGTCTTACTATCTGTAAATCAATAGTAGAAAAACATAATGGGAAAATAAAAGTTAAAAGCAGTTTAAATAATGGTTCAAAATTTATAATTTCGTTTTTAATAAACAAGGTAACTTAAAATATGAAATATAATATACTGGTTATTGATGACAATTTATCGTCGTTAAAAGTAATAAAGGCAATACTGGAACAGGAAGGTTACGAGGTCTTTATTACAGACGACCCAATTATCGGCATAAATTTAATAAAAAAAATGAATATAAATTTATGTATTCTTGATTTGAAAATGCCTAAAATTAACGGCTTGGAACTTTATAAGATGATACGGGAAATTAATTCGGGTATACCAGTAATAATAATGACTGCATATGGTTCTATTGAATCTGCCGTTGAAGCAATGAAATTAGGTGTTGAAAATTATTTACAGAAACCCTTAAATTACGAAGAATTAAAAGTCACTATTTCAAAAGTGATTGAAAAATACGAATTAAAAAAAGAAGTTGAACTTTTAAAAGGACACAGGGACGGCAAAAATATTTTTGAAAATATGATTGGTTCTTCCAAAAAAATGCGCGATATATTTAATAAAATTATTAATATTGCAAAGACGGAATCCACCGTACTAATAACGGGTGAAAGCGGGACGGGAAAGGAAATGGCGGCAAAGGCTATTCATAATTTATCAAAGAGGAAAGACAAAAAAATGGTTAGTATTAATCTTGCTGCCATACCCGATGGATTACAGGAATCAGAGATGTTTGGATATGAAAAAGGAGCATTTACAGGAGCAGTTTCAGCCAAAAAAGGTAAATTTGAAATTGCAAACGGCGGAACTATTTTTCTTGATGAAATTGGAAATACTAATTATAAAGTTCAGGCAAAATTATTAAGAATTCTTGAAGAGAAAAAAATAGAACCACTGGGTTCAAATAATTCAAGAGATATTGACGTTCGCATATTAAGCGCAACAAATATAGACCTGAAACATGAGGTGCAAATGGGAACTTTTCGGGAAGATTTATATTATAGATTAAATGTAATAAATTTACATTTACCACCTTTGCGTGAAAGGAAAGCAGACATACCATTACTCGTTAGTTATTTTATTAAAGAATTATCAATAAAAAATGATATTGAAGAAAAAAGTATTTCGGACGCTGCAATGGAAAGATTGATTGAATATAGATGGCCTGGTAATATAAGAGAACTTCGTAACGTAATTGAAGAAGCAATGGTAATATCAAATAGCAACGTTATTGAGGCGGATAATTTAAATTTATATGATATTGATATAAAAAATGCTTCAATAACGAGTTTAAATATTCCTGATGAAGTAAGTTTATATGATATTGAAAAACAGTCAATAATTAATGCTTTGATTAAGAGTAATGGAAATCAGACAAAAGCAGCAAAATTAATTGGCGTGAGTAGAAAAGTAATAATAAATAAAATAAAAAAGTATAAATTAGCAAAAATTGTCCCTATTAGGACAAAAATGAAAAAAAAGGCCCAAAATGGACAATAAAAATATTATTAAATTTGTTTTTTTAAATAAAATTCGTTTAAATAAAAATTTTTGTGGTATAATTTATGCTTGATATTCATTTAACAAATTAAATAAAGGAGGTAAAAAATGATTAGTTATGTTGAAAAAAGAACGGATAAAAGAGCTGAATTTAACGAAGAAATTAAGTATAAACTAATAGGGGATGATACATCAAATATTCAGTTGGATTTTAATAAAGCCGCTGCAAAAAATGTTTCTTGTGGGGGGTTGTGCCTTGTAATGTCACACAAAATAAATGAAGGTAATGTTATTAGGGTTGAAATACCAGTGAATAATAATACAAGGCAAATAAAAGCATTTTGTGAAGTCCAGTGGTGTAAGGAAAATGAGGCAGGATTATTTGACATAGGTGCAAGTTTTATAGCATTAAAAGAGGACGACCTTAAATATTTAAACGAATACATAACATCGCACATTTCATAATAAATTTTAGTTTAAGTAAGTAGATTTATTATTTTTGCATCTGTTATTCAGCAAAAAATATAAATTACATCACTAACGCAGGCTAAAAACATAAATTTCATATAATCATTTTCAAATTATTTATATTTATAAATTTTTGATTGGTTTGACGCCAATCTGAATGGAATAATTGATATTGAAAAATGGTAAATAACTACAACTATGAAAGACGGTGGTAAATGGCAGGTGCAAAGTACAAGATTATGAACAAAAACAACAGAAGACAATTTATGACTGGCGTAAAATTGATTGATAATGATACCCTTTTTTGAAAATCCCGTTATGCAATACAACCTTAGTCTGACTACCCCCCGGTGATGGATAGGTCTGTCCAGATAATGTGGCGATGTGATATAATAAAAGCATGAGATTCAGAAGAAGCCTTTATACAGTCTATAACACAGAGCACCACATTGTCTGGACGCCTCGATGTCTAAAAAAGTGTTGACAAAAGGTGTTAAAGGAGTACATGGAGAAAACATTGATGAAGAAAGACGGGTTTGAGGACGATATAGAGGTATTATGTGTGAACGTCCAGAAAGACCATAAGTACATAGTGGCGATAATAGCGTCAGGATTTTCAGTTGCCACTGTAATGCAGTATATGAAATTATCGACAGTCAGGCTGATGAACGAGAAACCCTCGTTTATAATAAAAGCGATGTATGGAATTGGAAGCAGTTAGAAGCCCACATCTTCAGATGGGGGGTATCACTTAGACAAAAAAAACAATTGTTAATTTATAAAGTGTTAAAATTAAGGAAAGTTGGCATTCTTTAAAAAAAAAAATTTATTTTTACTTTGTTAGCAATAACTAACAAATATTCTAATTTCATTCATAATTACGTTTAAATCAAAAATTTATATTTTGAAGTATAATCACATTACTTTTTTTTATGTATAAAAAAATATATATAATTGTAATTTTTATAAAAAAATCGCTTTATATGTCCGAAAACAATTATTTATTATTCATAACATTGATTCCATATAGATCTATATTTATTAAGTAAAAAAGCACTAATTGTATTAGTATTCATTTAAATTGAAAATTTAATCAAGAATAACCAATAGTAAATCATATAATTATATAATATATATATATTATGCTGATTTATCCTGTCTTTTTTTTAATTTTTCTGTATATTTTTGAATTGTTTGTAAGTGACTTGGGCTTTAGCCCGAGGGGAGCCCTCTTATTATCACTATTAAATATCTTTATTTCACTTTCTTTAATCTCATCTTATGATAGGGTATTTAATTATAGTAAACTTACGTTAATCAAACACACTAAATAAATCATTTTTTTGCATTTAATGTTAGCTTTTTTTATCACTTTAAATCTATTACTTTAATCATATTATTGTTTATTTTTAATTGAAATAACTATTATTTTAGTTTACATAAGATACATTATACGAAGTAATTAAATTTGTATCAAAAATACAGTTATCGTAGAATTATGATTTCTTTTCATTTTTGATAATTTTAAATCTGTATTTGCACCTATTTTATAATAGTTGCGTCATCAACGGTAATTTCAAGTGAACTTTCTTCTTCATAAATTGACATGTTGATTTCAGCAGATTTCCATTTATTACCTGAAAATATAAGCGCTGTCCCGCTGTGGGTCTGATTGTTCTATGTCAATAATTCGGTTACTTTTTCAAACTTCTCAAACGGGGTCATATATTTATTTGATTCCGCCATGCCGCCTGAGATGATTGTAATTGTAAATATATTCTTCCAGACAGTCTTTAAATTCTTTTATATCTTTAAAATAATTCGATCTTATGTATTCTGTCTGGATTATTTTAAAAAATGCTTCTACTTTTCCGTTCGGCTGCGGATAATAAGGCGGCGTATATATGTGTTCAATTCCTAAGCTTTTTAAAGTATATTCAAGCGGGTGATCGCCCAACCCCTTGAATTCCACGCCGTTATCGCTCATAATCTTATCATAATGAAAACCATATACATGTTTAAACCAGCTTAAAGCTCGTTGTGTAAAAAAAGATATAGTAAGAGCTTTTATGTTCTCAACAACCTCGGCGTATACAAGCCGGGTGCAATCATCCTCGAGAGCCACGAGGTATTGCCTGGGCATTGCAAGTTCTGTTGGTAAGTAATACGAATCGATATGTCCTAATTCACCAGGATAACGCTTCTCATACCGTTTTATTTCTTTCTTCTGTTTCTCGTTCAGCGGATATCTTGCTTTTATTCTGTCTATTGTCCTCGACGAAGGTGTTTTTTCCAAATAATACGGCTTGAACATCAAAACCAGCTCATAACTGGGCGAGCCGAGTTTCCTGTAGGCCTTCATGATATTACGTTCTATGGGCTTCAGGGTTCTCCTGCTTTTGTAACGAGGTCCGCGCTTCTGCGGCAACAAAGATTCTACATTCTTTCTGGATTCTATCCACCGCTTATAATACTTGTAAAGATCCTTTTTATTAACGTGGTATGCCTTGACCAGATCATAAACCCACCTGAAATGCTCGCTTTTTTTATTCTTGACCATTTCGTACTCCTCCATCAACGGCAGCCACTTTTTAATAATTACATTTTTCATAAATTGCGTCATATTTCGGCACCTCCTTCGTATAATATATTATACTAAAAGTTACCGAAATATTGTCGCATAACAGTCTGATACCACGGCAATTGAATCAACAATGCTTTGCGTTGCAAAAACAGGCATTATGAATAACACAATCATTCCTGCAATCAAATTTATTTTTGTTTTATTTATGTTCTTTGCCTCTTTTGTAGTTTTACTAATAAATAGCAAGTTATATACCAACTATAGATATCAATAAAATCAATGATTTTCAATGGAGATATGATAAAAAACTGTAATTGTTGCCAGATTTTTGGCATTTTATTGGAACAGCATTCAGAAAACCCCAAACTTCAGTTTGGGGAATAAAATATCTCAGTGAGATATTTTATGAATGCACACATTAAAAATGTTTTATCTACTTTGCCAAGAGGGTTCCAAGGGA
>JAGNJD010000019.1 GCA_018000835.1 Candidatus Goldiibacteriota bacterium
CCGATTTTTAGATTCCACTCTTTTCCCTATCTTTTGTTTTTAATATTTTATTAAGAGCATCCAGCCTATCTTTATTCATTATTTTCAACCTTGCTATGTGTATACCATGTCTATCCTTATTCCCAAAATAAATAAAAAAACATCTTGACAAAAATAAAAAAAAATGTATAATTGAACTAATTTAGTCATTTGGTCATTTAAATTTTATAAGAAGGTGAAAGATAAAACATACATAAGATTGTTTATGTGTTGATTACCTGGTCATAGTTGTATAAAACAATAAATGGATTATTAAATGAAACAAAAAAAATCTGAAAAAAGGAATAAAATTCTCGAATCTTCCAAAAATTTGTTTTCAAAGTATGGCTTAAAGAAAACAACAATGGAGGAAATAGCGGCAAATGCAAATATAGCCAAAGGAACGATATATAATTACTACCATACAAAAGAGGAGATATTCTCGGAAGTCATTAAACTTGAAAGTGAAATTCTGCTCAGTGAAATAGAAAAGAACTTAAAAAATTGTAAAACGATAAGAGAAAAAATCAGGACTTTTGTTATGACAAAAATACTGTATTACAGGGAAGCGGTCATTTTTTATGACGTAAGTCATAAGGTAATAAGTGAAATGCTTCCTGAAATTAAGCAATACAGAAACACTTATTTACATAAAGAAGTCAGGATACTTGAAAACGTTCTTAAAGAAGGAATGTCATGTGACATAATAAAAAAAGGAAATAATGCACACATAATTGCAAAATCCATGGTTATCATTTTAAGAGAGTTTGAAAGCCCGTGGGTTTTTGATAAGAGCAAAAGGCAGTTATGTGGAATATTAAATAACATTATGGATATTTTATTTCATGGAATTGCTGTTAAGGAGAGAAAATGAAAAAAAATTTTTTTATTGTTATAGTAACTGTTTTAACTTTTGCAATTGCAGCCAAGGCTGATGAAACACAGAAAAAACTGACTTTCCTGCAGTTCGGACTTGATTATGCTACAGTTATTAGTCCGGAAAAGATATCTAATAACGATACGGGTGTATATGATACTCCTGCATTTAACGCAAAAGCAGGAATAGACCTTTTCAAATGGGTTGATTTATATGCTGCGGTATCTTTCTTGTTTTTTGCCGACAGTAATGATACGTCAAATCATTATACTTTTATTCCAATTCGTGGCGGAATAAGGGTAAATGCTTTTCCTGATATAGTAATTTATCCAAGTTTGTTTTTTGAATATGGAAAATCAATTTCAAACAGACATACGGTAACCAAAACGCCGACGTCAATGACAGAATCCGATGCTCCATGGACTGGTGATTATTATAATTTTGGTTTTGGAATTAATTGGAATTCTACGGATATGACGGTTCTTACTTTAAATGTAGAAAGGCCTGCCATAAAAGAAAAAGAGAGCGGTGAAATTCATGTTCTTCAGATTGGCATGGAATGGAAAATAGATTTTTAATGAATAGATCATATATTAGGAGAATAGCATGAAAAGAAGCATTTTTGTTTTTTTAACGATAATTATTTTTATATTTAATCTTTATGCGGATGAGAAAACAGGAGACGTGCTGGAACTTGATTTTGATGCGTGTTATGAACTCGCAGAAAAACAAAATCCGGATTATATCAAGGCAAAATACAAACTTGTCGAAGCAGAGGCAGATTTCCAGAAAGCAGTTGGAAGTTTTGGACCTACTTTAAGTCTTATGACGGGATATCAGCCGATATATAAAGCAACGATGGTAGAAATACCTGCCGGCGTTCTGGGACCTACTGCATTGTCGTTCCCAATGGGCTCTCAGACGTATTACTCAATGCGGCTTTCCGTAACCCAGCCGGTTTTTACTTTTGGTAAATTATTTTTTGGATACAGGATGGCAACTTCCGGTTATAGAATAGCAAAAATACAATTTAAAAAAGCAGAAGAAAAATTAAAACTTGACACAATTTCTTCTTTTTATGGTGCATTAATTGCATCTGAATTGTATAAAATAACCGATGAAGCAGCTAAAAGGACTGAGGAAATGCTTGAAATAACAAGAAAAAAATATAAAATCGGAGAGGCATCAAAACTTGACCTTTTAATGGCAGAGGTTGAACTTGCAAATACAAAACCAAAAATAATAGATGCAAAAAATAACTTGAATATGGCGATTGATGGCTTAAAGATGACTCTTGGATTAGACCTGAAACAGGAAATAACGTTAAAAGGAACACCAAACCTAGAAAAATATGACATTTCCTATGAGGATGCAAAAAAGATGATAGGCAAATATAATGACGATTATGAAATGATGAAATCAGTAGCAGACCTTTACAATTCAAATTTTGCGTGGTCAATGCTGCTGCCTGATGTGGCATTAAGCGGAAATTTAAATTATCTTTCTTATGAAAAAGATTTTTCAACGTCTGCTTCAAATTGGAATAAATCATGGGACGTTACAATAGGTCTGAGATGGTCGTTTTTTAATAGTTACAGGGTAATAGCAGACGTTAAAAAGGCAATTGCAGAAGACAAAGTCCAGCACATCAATCTCGAACAAACCAGAAACGGACTTGAAGTCAAACTTAAATCTTTATACGCGACTCTTGATGCAAATAAACAGATAATAGAAGCGGCGGACAAAACAATCAAGCAGGCAGAGGAAGGTTATAAAATGGCAAAAGAAAGTTATAAGGAAGGCATTATAAAAAGGGATGATTTGGTAGGAGCGGAACTCGTCCTGATGCAGGCAAAAATGCAGTATTTGAATGCATTATATAAATATACTACAAATTTACAGGAACTTAAAAATTTTATTGAATAAAATAACAGGAAGGAGCTAAAACTATGGAAGGAAAAAATGTAATGTCAGGAACGCAGCATAATCTAAAAACTGCAAAATCAGCAGGTTCCAGAAGGGATAAGATAATAAGATGGGTTGTTATTATTGTGGCAGCGTTTGTCATTTTCAGGATAACTACCATTATAATAGGTAAAACGGTATTAAAAGAAAAAGCAAAAGGCGATCTGCAGCCAATACTGGTTACCTCATCAGTTGCAACCAAAGGAACAATAAAGGAGATATTATATTTAAACGGAAACGTAAAGGGAAGTTCCGAAGTTCAAATATTTCCAAAGGTTCCGGGAAAATTGTATAAAGTAATAAAACAGGAAGGTGAATTTGTAAACGAAGGTGAAGTCATAGCATTGGTTGACAGAGATACTCCTGGAACTTATGAAAAGGCACAGATAGTTGCATCAATATCAGGAACGATAGCAAAAATTTTTGCAGACGTTGGCGGAAGCGTATCGCCGATGCAACCCCTCGTTTACATTGCAAAAATGGATAAAATACTTGTAAACGTGGAAATAGCAGCGATTGACGTGCACAAAGTAAAGCCGGGTATGGAAGCAGAAATAATTCTTGACGAATATCCTGACAGAATTTTTATAGGGACAGTAAAAACCGTAAGTCAATGGCTAAATCCTGCTACACGTTCTGCATCCGTTAAAATAGAGATTGATAATAAAGACCATCTTCTGATACCAGGTATGTATGCCAGGGTAAAAATTATAACAACAAAACATGAAAACGTAATTTATATTCCCGTTACAGCGGTGCTTGAAAGAGAAGGAGAAAAAGTAGTTTTTACTATAGACCAAAATTCAAGAGCAATCATAAAAAAGGTGAAAACGGGCATTGCAAACGATGATTACGTTGAAATTGAATCAGGAATTCAGGAAGGTGAAATTGTAGTAGTAAATGGAAACTATGCTCTTGTTGATAAATCCCTTGTAGAGGTGGAAAAATAATGAAAATCGTAGATTTTTCAGTAGACCGGCCGGTTGCCATATCAATGCTGTTTGCCGCTTTGTTATTTGGCGGAATAGTGGCATTTTTTGGACTTGGTCTGGATTTACTTCCTAAATTGGACTTCCCAATGCTTACAATATCAACGACGTATGAAAATGCAGGACCGGAAGACGTGGAAGAGATTGTTACAAAGACGCTTGAAAGTGTTGCAAGCACGGCTACGAATTTGAAACACATTTATTCATCGTCACAGGCGGGGACGTCTACAATAAGACTTGAATTTGAATGGGGAACAAACCTTGATGCCGTAACAGAGGACATTCGCAGCAAAATAAGCAGGATAAAAAAATTTTTGCCGGATACGGTTGATGAACCGATAATAATAAAATCCGACATATCAATGATGCCTGTTTTAATATACAGTATATCAGGCATAAGCGACCAGATTTACCTTAAACAATACGTAGAGGATAACATAGTGCCGGCTATTGAACGGGTTGAAGGTGTCGGAACCGTTTTTGCTCTTGGAGGACTTACCAGAGAAATACAGGTAAGAATAGATAATAAAAGATTAAAATCATATAATTTAAGTTCAGACCAGATAACGAACATACTCAGATATCAAAACATAAATGTTTCAGGCGGTTACATTGTAAAGGGTTATACCGAATATCTCGTAAGGGTAGTTGGTGAATACAAAAACATAAATGAAATAAGAAATACAATTATAGCAAATTACGAAGGCACCCCGATTTACTTAAAAGACGTAGCAGAAGTTGTTGATACATATAAAGATAAAAGACATTATACAAGGGTAGATGGTGAACCATCGGTATTACTCGCAGTTTCAAAACAATCAAGCAGCAATACGGTTCAGGTCATTGATCGCGTTCAAAAAGCCATGAAAGGCATGAAAAATAGATTGCCGGAGAACATAAAAATAAAAAACGTAATGAACCAGGGAGATACTATTAAGAAAACGTTATATAATACCCTTATGAACGGGGTAGTTGGAGCAATACTTGCCATTGTTATAGTTTTTCTTTTCTTAAGAAACTGGAGGCCGACTCTGGTAATTGCACTTTCAATTCCTATTTCTATAATTATCACATTTATAGGTCTTTATCTGATGGATTATACGTTTAATGTTTTAACCCTTGTCGGATTTGCACTTGTATCAGGTATGCTTGTGGATAATGCCGTTGTTGTCATTGAAAATACGTTTAGACATCTCGAACTGGGTAAAGGAAGAAAAGATGCTGCAAAAATAGGCGCATCAGAGGTTGGAATAGCAATTGCTGCATCAACTCTAACTAATATATGCATATTTTTACCAATGGTTCTGGCAGGAGGCATTGCAAGTGAACTTGCAAAACCTATTGCCTTTACAGTAACCGTTGGTCTTCTCACATCCTTATTTGTTGCGTTTACCATTGTGCCTATGGCAGCAGGAATTCTTTTTAAAAAAGAAGTAACGAAAAGTTATGAAAAAGAAGAAAAGGGTTTAATGGATAAATTTAAACAGTGGTATAAAAAACAACTTGAATGGTGTCTTACTCATAGAAAAAAGGTTTTAATTGCAACAGGAGCAATGTTTGTTATAAGTTTACTTTTAATACCTTTTCTTGGATTTGAATTTATGCCAAAGATGGATAGTCCTATGATGATTGCTCAGATTACTTTACCGGTTGGAACTTCACTTGAAGAAACAAACAGGATAGCAGGTAAACTTGAAAAAATGTTTCTGGATGTTAAGGAAAAAGAAATAGTTGCATTAACGATAGGCTCAGCAGGCGGTATGGCAGGTAGTGGAATGGGTGCATCGGACGTTAATGAAGGAATGGTAATAATGAGAATAGTTGATAAGGAAAAAAGGAAAAGGTCGGTAGATGAAATAACGGATTCAATTCGAAAAAACATTCCAGAGATGAAAGGAGTGACGATTAATTTTCTTGACATGAGCGGAATGTCAGGTGGTGGCGGGATGTCAGGTTCAAGTGCTCCCGTCGTAATAAAAATATTTGGAGATGATCTTGATAAACTTTCAGAAATTGCAAAAAAGGTATCTACAAAAATACAAAACATAAAAGGAATAAGAGACGTGGACATGACTTATAAGGAAGGAAAACCGGAACTCGTCATAACGCCAAATAAAGAAAAAGCATCTTTGTTTGGACTTACAACCGGGCAGATTAGTGCTGCTGTTATTGCAGCCAAAGCAGGGGTAACGGCAACACGGTACCGTGAGGCAGGTAAAGACATAGACATAAAAGTCCGTTTTAAAGATGAAGATGCAGATACTGTTCATGCCCTTGAAAACATAATGATAACCACCCCATATAGAACCCAGGTTATGCTAAAACAACTCGTAAATATTTCATATAAAAAAGGACCGGTAGTGATATCACGAGAAGATAAGAAAAGGATAATATCGGTTACGACAAATATTATAGGAAGAGACATTGGAAGCATAATGAACGACGTAAAAGCAGCACTGAAAGACGTTAAACTGGAATCAGGATATTTTATAGAATATGGCGGCAGTTATACGCAGATGCAGGAGTCCATGATTTCGCTTCTTGAAGCATTTTTTGCATCTCTTGTCCTGATTTATATGATTATGGCGGCACTATACGAATCATTTACAACTCCGTTTGTAATACTGTTTACGATTCCACTTGGATTGATTGGCGTTGTCCTTGGACTTTTTGTATTTGGAATGACAGTATCTACTCTTTCTTTTATGGGGCTCATTATTCTGGCGGGCGTAGTCGTAAATAACGGCATAATTATGCTTGATTACGTAGGACAGTTAAGAAAACGTGGTATGGAAAAACACCAGGCACTTATTCAGGGCGCACTTACAAGAGTAAGGCCGATATTTATAACGTCTTTTACGGTAGTTTTAGGCGTTATTCCAATGGCTTTTTCCCATTCACAGGGCTCTGAATTAAGGGCACCTATTGGTGCATCCGTAGGAATAGGATTATTATTTGCTACTTTTTTAACTTTGATTATCATTCCGGTAATTTATAGTGTTCTTGACAGCATTTCTTTTAAGGTTAAAAATAAAACCAAAAAAGTGCTTCATGGCGAGGAACAAAAATAACGAAGATTTTTAAACGTAAACACTTTATAGAGACGGGTTATAAAAACCCGTCTCTATGTCTTTTTATCCGGAAATAAATCAATTTTTACTCTGAATTACAGGCCTGGCCGGATTAAAAAGTGTTTGACTTTTATGTTCCCTTATGTTTAAATTATTATACCTTTTTTATCAGGAGGAAAATGAGATGAAAAAGATAATAACAATAATTATTTTTATGTGTTTTTCAGCCATACTTTATGCACAATCTTCCGAAGTTATCATTGATGAAACTATTCTTGAACCCAAAGATCCTATTTTATCAACCGTTATTGCAATAGGCCCCGGATTACTGATTCATGGTTTCGGGCAATTTTATACGGAAAATTTCAGAATGGGATTGACTTTTTTATCAATTGAAATCGTTTCTCTTATAACTATAGGCGTTGGCTGCATAGAACGTTCAAGCCCGTCAACTTTTACTACGGTAGGCGGCAACATAGATGAGGTAAAACATGCAGGCTCAATTGTAATTGCCGCTGGCATAACCGGTTTTATTGCAACGTGGCTTGCTGACATTGCCCTGGCAGGAAGGTCTGCGGAGCAATACAACATAGAACATAATCTTAAATTTAGACTTCAAGAAGAATCAAACAATTTAGTTCCTGGTTTAATGTATACGTATAATTTTTAAATTTCAATTTTTAAATCCAAATTTTAAACTTTGCGGGGTTTTCAATGCTTAAGAGAACTTTATATTGTGGTGACGTTACTGAAAAATACACGGAATGTGAAGTTGTTATCAACGGCTGGCTTGCGACAAGAAGGGACCATGGTGGAATAATATTTTATGATGTCCGTGATAAAAGCGGCATTGTGCAGGTCGTATTTGACCCGGAATTAAACAGGGATTTACATGAAAAAGCGCATAAATTACGTAGTGAATACGTTCTGGGAGTAAAGGGGAAAGTCAGAAAAAGACCGGCGGGAACCGAAAACACGAAATTAAAGACTGGTTTGGTTGAAATAGTCGTTCAGGAAATGGAAATTTTTAACGAGGCAAAAACTACTCCTTTTTTGATTGAAGACGATACCGACGTTTCGGAAGAAATAAGATTAAAATATCGTTATCTTGATTTAAGAAGGCCGAAAGTATTAAAAAATCTTTTGATACGAAACGCCGTGTGTGATACGGCAAGACGGTATTTAAATGAAAATAATTTTATTGAAGTTGAGACGCCGTTTTTAATCAAGTCCACGCCGGAAGGCGCAAGGGATTTTCTGGTCCCATCAAGAATAAATCCCGGACAATTTTATGCATTGCCGCAATCCCCACAGACCTTAAAACAAATATTGATGGTTGCCGGCATTGACAGATATTATCAGATTGTGAGATGTTTCAGGGACGAGGATTTAAGGGCGGACAGACAGCCTGAGTTTACCCAGATAGACGTTGAAATGTCTTTTATCGAAGAGGAAGACGTTATGGCCGTATCAGAGGGACTTATAAAGGAGATTTTTTCAAAAGCACTTGGCTTAAAGTTTGACAAACCATTTCAAAGAATGACTTATAATCAGGCGATGGAGGAATACGGAACAGATAAACCGGATACGCGGTTTGAACTAAAACATAAAAACGTTACTGAAATTTTTAAAAATTCGGAATTCAGGGTTTTTTCACAGGTTATTGAAAGCGGCGGAATAGTAAAGTCAATTAATTTTAAAGGCGGCGGGGAAAAATTATCCAGAAAAGAAATAGACGACCTTGTGGCATTTGCCATCAAACAGGGCGCATCAGGTATGGCGTGGATAAGATATACGGATAAACCCGAATCTCCCATAATAAAATTTGTTTCAGAAGACAGATTACAAAAGTTGTCGCAGGTTATGGATGCAAAAAAAGGCGACATCCTTTTTTTTATTGCAGACAAAGAAAACAATGCAAATGAAATATTAAGCAGAGTCAGATTACACGTTGCAAAAACGTATAATCTTATCCCTGATGGATTATTGAATTTTACATGGGTGATTGAATGCGCTCTTTTTGCGTGGAATGAAGAGGAAAAAAGATTTGATTCAAATCATCATCCGTTTACGTCGGTCATGGACGAGGATGAAAAATACCTTGAAACGGACCCTTTAAAATGTCGTGCAAAAGCGTATGACCTTGTTTTAAACGGCGTTGAAATAGGCGGCGGTTCAATAAGAATACATAAAAAAGAAATGCAGTCAAAAATTTTTGATTTGTTAAAGATAAGCCCGGAAGATGCACAAAAAAAATTTGGATTCCTTCTTGAAGCATTTGAATACGGAGCACCACCGCACGGCGGACTTGCGTTTGGGCTTGATCGTCTTGTCATGATAATTACCGGAAGTCAGTCCATAAGAGACGTAATTGCTTTTCCAAAGACACAGCGCGGCCAGTGTTTGCTAACCGATGCACCGTCGGAGGTTGACCCAAAACAACTGAAAGAATTAAGAATAAAACCAGATTTACAATGATAGATTTTACCGCTTAAATTGCTTGACAATAAATGTATATAATGTTATTATTTATTTAAAAAGAAAAATTCTAAAATGGGTGTAATATGAAAAAAGTTTTTACTTTGGCAATAATAATAAATTTTGTTTTTGTGATGCTTGTTTTTGCGCAGGATAAAACTAACCAGAAAACCATTGACAAAATAAATACCGAAGTAGAGAAAAAGATGGAACAGATAAGAAATTCCGGGAAAACAGGCACGTTTGTTGAAGAAATAAAAATAAAAAAGGGTGTAAAAAAAGAAGAACCCAAAACCGAAATAATCCCTGAAAAAAGCGGGTATATAGGCGTTTTATCCACATTAAACATCATTGGCGGGATATTTGAGGGAGCAATAATCGGAGCCGGCTGCGGACTCATAGGGTATGCACAACTTGATAATCGCGACATTGACCCTCTTATAAATGGAGCCATTATTGGTGCAGGGACGGGATTTGCATTATCTTCTGTTTTATCGCTTGTGCAGTTAAATAGTAAAAAATATTACGCATCTGATGATTTTGGACTAAATCTAATAGGCGGTGCAATTCTTGGGGGAATGCTGGGTGCTGCCGGCGGTGCCATTTCTTTTGGTAATACGGACAGGATGGAGGACGTAACGCAGGGTATTGGATATGGAGTTGCTATAGGAAGTGCAACGGGATTTATTCTTGCAATCGTTGAGTTTTTTCTGCCGGAAAACATAAGAGGCGGTGCCGGTTATGGCGGCAGCGGCAGGGCAATGAACGTAATATTAAATGACAAATATTCTTTATTGGAATATAATTTTAATTTTTAAGGTGCAAATTATGAAAAGAGTTTTAATTTTAATTTTGTTTTTATTGACTGCAACTGGTTTTGTTTTTGCCGGTAACGTTGCAAATATAATTGCTTTTGACACGTTAATAGGCGCGGCAGGCGGTGCTGCTCTTGGAGCGGCATTGTCAACGCCTGCATATTTACAGGGAGGAGCAGAAAATTCACAATTATTTTTTGTTGGTGCCGGCTGGGGCGGGATAATAGGCGCAAGCATTGGTTTGTGTTATAGCATTTATCACATTATAACTTACGTTCAGGGAATAAACGTTCCAGAGAAAAAGAAAGAAAAAGCTTTTCCTGGAACAAACGACATATATCTGACGTCTAATGGTACGAATTTAATTTTTTTAAAAACATTTTAATAAGGAGGTAAGGCATGAAGGACTTAAAGGTTTTATTTGTTTTGTTGTTGGCAGTTGGCCTGGTTTTTGGTTCTGGTTGTGCATCAAAACAAACGGTTCAGAAAACTCCGGAAGGAAACTTTGAATCAACCGGTGAAGTTGAAGAACCAGAGGAATTACCTGCAGAACAAACTGCAAAACAGCCAGCAGGACTAAAGTATGTAGTTGTAAGGGGAGATACTTTGTGGGACATTTCTGCAAAGAGCAAAATTTATTCTGATAATTTTTTATGGCCTTTGCTTTTTAAGGCAAACAGGGACCAGATAGAAGACCCTGATATCATTGAGGTTGGACAGGAACTTTTGGTGCGTAAGGACTGGTCAAAAGCAGAAATGAATGATGCAAGGCAAAAGGCAAAAGATACACCGCCATATATTCCGCATACTACTCCAAGAAAAAGCCTTCCTTTAAAATATTAGTTAAAAAAATAAAAGGATTGCATTTTATTGGGTGACGTTAAAAAAAGATTATTTATTGATTTAAACAGTGATGACGTTTTGACTTTATTCGGAGTTGCCGATGAAAATCTGCGGCTGATTGAAAGAGAATTTAACGTCCGCATTTCAGGCAAAGACAACAGGATAATAATAAAAGGAAATAAGCACAACTCCGAGGATGCAGAAAAGGCAATAGAAAAACTAAAATCTGTTATAGTTGAAGGCAGGAACATATCCAGATTTTATGTTGAAGAAATAATAGAAGAAGTAAGGAATGGAAGTTATCAATTGAAAGAAGACAGAAAAAAAATTGCGGTTGATTTTGAAAACGGTTTGTTGATATCTTCAAAAAGAAAACCGATAAGACCAAAAACGAAAAATCAGAGAGAATATCTTAAAAAGATATTTAACAATCAGATTATATTTGCAATAGGACCTGCAGGAACCGGCAAAACTTATCTTGCCATTGCTGCAGGTCTTTATTTTTTACGGGAAAAAAAAGTAGAGCGGATAATACTCGTCAGACCGGTCGTTGAAGCAGGAGAAAATCTTGGTTTTTTACCAGGTGATTTAAAAGAAAAAATAGACCCTTATTTACGTCCTTTGTTTGACGCCATTTATGACATGATAGAACCAAGGATATTTCACGAACTTATCCAGAGTGAAATCATAGAAATAGCCCCGCTTGCTTACATGAGGGGAAGAACTCTTAACAAGGCATTTGTAATTCTTGACGAAGCACAAAATACGACGGTTGACCAGATGAAGATGTTTTTAACGAGAACCGGCAACGATTCAAAACTCGTCATAACCGGTGACATAACCCAAATAGACCTGCCAGTCGGCAAAAAGTCGGGATTGATTCATGCAAAGGAATTGTTTGAAAGAAGCGGGGATGACATGGGAATGACTTTTATTAATTTTACGGCAGAAGATGTTTCGCGTGCGGAAATCGTAAAGAAAATTCTGGAAGCATACGATAGATATGAAAAAAACGGATAATTTACCATTTATAACAATTTTTTTTCAAAAAAAATTTAAAATCAGATACAATTTAAAAAATTTTGTAGAAAAAATATTAGAAAAAGAAAATAAAACGGACGTTTACATTAATCTGATTTTTGTGGATGATGAAAAGATAAAGCAGATAAACACGGATTTCAGGATGAAAAAATCCGCAACCGACGTCATTTCTTTTGGTTATAACGAGAAAAAACAGACTGGTGGAGACGTTTTTATTTCCGTTGAAACCGCAAAAATCAACGCAAAAATTTATGATTTAAGTTTTGAGGAAGAAATGTTACGCCTCGTTGCACATGGAGTTCTGCACGTTCTGGGGTATGACCATACGGATGTTTTTAACAAAACTGAAGAAATGAAAAAGAAACAGGAAAAATACGTTAGTTTATTTTTAAAGGAGCGATAAATGGATGTCGTATTACTGACGGAATTATTGGTTATATTACTGCTTTTTGTTTTATCTGCATTATGCTCGCTTGCTGAAACATCTTTGATAGGAATGAACAAGTTAAAAATATTTGCATACATAAAAAATAATCATAAGGCAGCAAATGATTTAAAGTTGTGGTTAAAGGACCCAAACAAATTACTTTCTACGATAGTTATATTGAATAATGCGATTGCAATAGGCGTATCCACAATCGGCGCATTTTTCTCTTTGCGACTTTCCGAAATTTTTAAATTTAACGTCTCGTTAACCGCAACGATTAATGCCATGGTCATAACTTTTTTCATAATAATATTCGGGGAAATAACTCCCAAAATTTTTGCACTTCATAACACTGAAAAACTTGGTTTGTTTTTTATTACTCCTGTTGTTGTTTTATACAAAATATTAAGACCAATTACCGAGGTGGTGGTAAAAATAAGCAGGTTTATAATAACTTCGTTCGGCGGAAAGCCGGTTGACAGCATTCCCATCATCACGGCAAAGGAGATTAATACGGCAATTGACATTGGTGCCGAGCAGGGTTTTATCAATGAAATGGAAAAGAAAATGATGTCGCACATTCTGGAACTCGGCGATTTGAGGGCAAAAGACGTAATGGTGCCGAGAACGTCCATAGTTGCACTGGACGTAGAATGGCCAATTGATAAAATTCTGGACGTAGTAATTGAAGAGGGTTATACCAGAATGCCGGTTTATAAAGGTAACATTGATAACATAGTTGGCGTCATTTATACGAAAGACATGCTTGGAATGATAAAAAACAGGGGTTTGATAGTTTTTCAGGATTTAATACGCATACCTTATTTTGTTCCTGAAACTAAATACGTTGACGACCTTTTAAAGGAGTTTAAAAAAGGCAAGATACACATGGCAATCGTCGTTGATGAATTTGGAGGCACAGCCGGAATGATAACTCTTGAAGACATCCTTGAAGAAATAGTGGGCGATATAAAAGATGAATACGACATAGAAGAAAAAGAAGTTGAGCAGATTGACAACAAAACTTACATAGTAAAAGGGAAAACCGAAATAGAAAAAATTAACAACTTTCTGGGAATGGACATTCCGGTTGAAGACGACGTAAACACGATAGGCGGTGCCATTATGGCAATTGCCGGGAGAGTCCCGAAATCCGGCGAGATAATTAAAGTCGGAAACGTCCAGTTTGTGGTTTTGAAATCCGATGAAAGAAAAATAGAAAGAATAAAAATAGAAAAAACGGATTGATCCGTTTCGTTACCTTTGGTACAGATACTCCTTGCTGTCCATATTTACCCTTTTTCAAAAGGGAAAAAAATTTCCCTCTTTCCCCCTTTTTCAAAGGGGGAAAAAAAGCAAAGTAAATTCCCCTCTTTGGAAAAGAGGGGATAGGGGAGATTTTATTTCTTTCAAATCCCACTTAGTCCCCCTTTTCTAAAGGGGGAAAATAAGAAGACAAATCCCCTTTTAAAAATATATAATATTGAATGAATTATTGGAAATTTATATTTTTTAACAAACGTGGGATGATTTTTGAAATATTGCAAAAATTTTGTTATTTGTTAAAATAATGAACGTAAAATATTATAAGGAAGGAGAACGAATTTGACCGAACATTATCTTTTTAAAGAGATTGAAAAAAAATGGCAGGATTACTGGGAAAAAAACAAAACATTTAAAACGACAGGGAAAGGTAAAAAGTATTACGTCCTTGAAATGTTCCCTTATCCATCAGGGTATCTGCATATGGGACACGTGCGCGTATATTGCATAGGTGACGTAATATCCCATTACATGCGGTTGAGGGGTTTTGACGTTATACATCCAATGGGGTTTGACGCCTTTGGTTTGCCTGCTGAAAATGCTGCAATAAAAAGCGGCATGCATCCTGCAAAATGGACTTATGCAAATATTGATTATGCCCGTAAGCAATTTAAAAAAATGGGCATTTCCTATGACTGGGACAGGGAAATAATAACCTGTGACGAGCGTTATTATAAATGGAATCAGTGGCTTTTTATTAAATTTTATGAAAAAGGCCTTGCGTATAGAAAAGAAACTGCCGTTAACTGGTGCCCGGGTTGCGGAACGGTGCTTGCAAATGAACAGGTGCATGAAGGCAGGTGCTGGAGATGTGAAACAAAAGTGGAGCAGAAAAATCTGACACAGTGGTTTTTCAAAATAACGGATTATGCACAGCAATTGCTGGATGGCCATAGCGAGATTAACTGGCCGCAACGCGTCATCCTGATGCAGAAAAACTGGATAGGCAGAAGCGACGGAGTGAAAATATTTTTCAGGGAAGAAAAAACCGGAGAGACGATGCCTGTTTTTACCACGAGACCTGATACCATTTTTGGAGCAACTTACGTTGTCCTTGCACCGCAGCATCCTTTTATTGAAAAGATAAAAAAAATGGTGCCGGATAATAAAGTAAAAGAGATAGAACAATTTCAGGAAAAAGTCAAAAAATCCGACATAACGGTTGATACTCTTATTAATATGGAAAAGGAGGGAATAGATACGGGCGCATTTGCAATCAATCCGGTTAACAATGCGAGAATACCGATATGGATAGGTAATTACGTTTTAATGGAATATGGAACAGGCGCCATTATGGCAGTCCCTTCACATGACAGCAGGGATTTTGCGTTTGCAAAAAAATATGGCTTGCCGATAATTGTCGTAATACAACCGGAAGGGGAAAATTTAAATCCTGAAAAAATGAGTGATGCTTATGAAGAGCAGGGGAAACTTATAAATTCCGGGCAGTTTAACGGGCTTAATAACGAAGAAGCAAAAAAGAAAATCGGGGAATGGATGGAAAAAACTGGGATAGGCACCATAGAGACGAATTATAAATTAAAGGATTGGCTGATTTCAAGGCAGAGATACTGGGGCACGCCAATCCCGGCCGTATATTGTGATAAATGCGGTGTTGTGATGGAAAAGGAAAAAAATCTGCCTGTGGTCCTTCCCCTTGATATAGAGTTTACGGGAAAAGGTAATCCACTTACGACGTCCAGGACTTTTTTAAAAACGAAATGTCCGAAATGCGGGGCTGATGCCACTCGTGAAACGGATACTATGGATACTTTCGTGGATTCTTCATGGTATTTTATTAGATATTGCGACGCACATAACGACGAACTGTGTATTGACAAAAAAATTGCGGACAGGGAACTGCCGGTTGACCAGTACGTCGGCGGGCCTGAACATGCGTGTATGCATCTTATTTATGCAAGATTTTTTACGAAAGTAATGAAAGACCTCGGGTTGATTTCCTGTAACGAACCTTTTAAAAAACTGCTGACGCAGGGCATGGTGATAAAAGACGGAAATAAAATGTCAAAATCAAAAGGCAATACTGTAAGTCCGGATGACATGATAGAAAAATATGGTGCAGATACTGCAAGGTTGTTTATGTTGTTTGCTTCCCCGCCGCCGCTTGACCTTGAATGGAGCGACGAAGGCGTAGAAGGGGCTTCCCGGTTTTTAAACAGGGTCTGGAGAAAAGTTTTAAGTTTACTTGAAAAGACAGGAACGCAGGATAAAATAAAAAACGCCGAACCAGACGTAGACAAACTGGATGCAAACGGTAAAAAACTTTTAAGAAAAGTCCATCAGACGATAAAAAAGGTTACGAACGACGTTGAAATTGAACAGCAGTTTAACACGGCAATTGCAGCCATAATGGAAATGTTTAACGTTTTAAACGATACGGAAGTTGACATGGAGAGAGAAGAAAATAAAATTCTCATGTTTTTTGCCGTTAAAAATCTCATAATAATGTTGTCTCCCATGGTCCCGCATTTTTCTGAGGAATTATGGGAAAAAAGCGGTTTTAAGCCAAGTATATTTGGATATGGATGGCCGGAGTTCAGGGAAGAATTAACGGTTGAAGATGAAATTGAATTCGTGATACAGATATCAGGGAAAATAAGGGACAGGATTAAGGCGCCGTTAAACGTAACTCAACAGGAAATTGAAAAAATTGCGTTTGAGAGCAATAAAATAAAAGAGTGGCTGGACGGCAGGGAAATAATCAAAAAAATATTTGTCCCTAACAAATTGTTGAATATTGTGGTAAAATAAAGAAAAGCCCGGATGAAATTTTTGGGAAACGAAAAACCGCTTTTACAAAATGCAGAGATAATGAAACCTAAAAATAAGGAGGACTTTTTGTGAATAAAATTTTAAAAATTATTTTTGCTTTTTTATTACCTGCTGCCTTTTTCTCCTGTGCAACGTATTCGCCGCAGGTTACTTTACCGGCAAACATAAAGAGCATAGCAATCCCCGTATTTGTAAACAAAACCGACAGGTATAACATAGAACAATATATAACACAGAAAACCATAGACAATTTTCTTGCCGACGGCAGGGTTGCAATAAAGGACGAAAAAAATGCCGATGCCATACTTAAATGCAGAATTTCAAAATACATCCATACTCCCATAAGGTTTAACGCAAATCAGATAGCCCAGGAATACAGGTTAAGAATATATCTGGAAATTTATTTTTTTGACAACGTAAAACAGCATTTGTTATGGAAGGACGAAACTACAATATGGGAAGAGACAACTTATTTCGTGGCAAATGACATGGGAATGCCGGTGGAAGACGAAGTTATAGCAAGAAACAGAGTCCTTGACAAACTGGCTGAACGCGTTTTCAGAAGGGTCGTAAACGGATGGTAAAAACGTCGTGAAAAAGTTAATTTTAATTGCCGTTATGTTTTTTTACAGCGTTGCAGCGTATGCTGAAAAACAGCCGGCATACGTAATAGGGCACCTAACCACGTGTAGTGGGCTAATAAATAATTATCCGGCTGACAGCATAAACTGGTTTTACAGGTCCAAACACACGGTAGTCCAGTTTTTTGCATATTTTTTATTCTGGACGCAGGCTTCTTTTGACTATAATTTAAAAAATAAGCGGCATCTTTTTATAAATCCTTATGAATATTATTCAGGGTTAAAAAGAATAGACGAAGATACCAGTTTTACCATTGAAAATATCTGGATGTCTCCTTCAAAAAAAATAATATGTGAAAAGATAGTAACATTTGACAAATTATCAACTGATAAAAGAGTAGGAGTGGGAGATAAACAATACGTCCCTTATGCTTTTGGCAATTTCATCGGAATAAACGAAGCGTTCCCTGAAAACGGACAGGCAGGCCTGCCTGTCGAAAAGGGATTGTATAACATCCAGATTTACGTTAACGGCAATCTTGCTTCAATCACTTTTTTTGAAATGAAGGACTGAAGTGAGATTTATCAAACAGGGTAAATTAAATCCATATTACATTTTATTCGGGGATAACGACGTTTTTAAAGCAGAATTTATTGTCGAAGTAAAAAACTTGTTAAAAAACGAAATTAACGATACGACTACTTTTAATTTTGACGTAACGGACAGGGAAAATCCTGTCACCGTTGACGACGTAATTGAAAAAGCCGGCACCCCTTCCTTTTTTTCCCCGAGAAACCTTATCATAGTAAAAGAATTTCATAAATTTCTAAAAGATGAGACCGAGAAACTTTTTTTATTTTTAAAGAACATTCCGGAATTTACGAACATCATTCTGATTTCATCAATTGACAGAAGCGAATTCAGGAAAAACGTAATGGACGGGGTAAAAAGTGAATGCGTTTTTAATTTTTCAAATAAAAACTCATCTGAGATAAAATTATGGATAAAAGAATACCTGAATTCCAATAAAAAAACGATTGACGAAGAAGTCCTTCAGTATGTAATTGACGAATCAAATTCCGATACTTCACTAATAAAAAACGAAATTGACAAGATATTGTTATGGATAGGGGACAGGGACAGCATAAACAGGGAGGATTATAACACGTTAAGGGGAGGAGACAGAGAATACAACATATGGGCATTAACCGACGCCATCGGATTTAAAAACGAGAAAAAAACGTTTGCAATAATGGAGAAAATATTTGATGATTTTGAACCGGAAGTTATTCTGGGGGCAGTTTTCCAGACGATAAAAAGAATATATATGGTAAGATATTACGTTTCAAAAAACAACGAAAAAAAAGCACTGGAAGCAGTAAATTACAATCCCAAGGCTCTTGCGGTCGTTAAAAAACAGGTAACAAATTTCATAAAGGTACCTTTTGTTGAAATGTTAAACGTCATTGTGGAAGCAGACAGGAAAATAAAAAAATCCAGCCCTGCAGATGCAAAAATAGCATTGACCATCATGTTTGAAAAAATGTTTCTGCTCTTAAACGGCGAAGCCAATAAAAACATTTTGTAATTTGTTTAAGGCGTTTTTATTGGAACAGCATTCATAAAATTTCTCAGTGAGATATTTTATGAATGCACACATTAAAAATGTTTTATCTACTTTGCCAGGAGGGTTCCAAGGGAGCTGCGGAATATCACTGGTATTCCTCGTCCCCTGGTCAATCAACGAAGTTGATTGAATTTTTTGTGGGAGCATCGGGCTTTAGCCCGAGGGGTCCCACTCTGTCCATTGCTGTAGGGTAAATATAATGGAAGGATTGCTATGTTTTTTTGTAATGCGTGTCCTTTTCCTGCTTCCTAAAACTTATTGCAATGAATTTTAAAAAAATGCAATCAATTCATTCATTCATTCATTCATTCATTGTAATTAATACCACCTGATTAAAAATTTTACAAAGTTCATAATTTAAAAGAACTTACATGAAATCCGTTTTTTTATAAGGCAGGATATTTTGGAATATTGTAAAATTACGTTCATTTGATATAATGTTTAACGGAAACAATTTAAAAATCTGTGTGCGAGGATAAAAGTAAATGAAAATTGTTTTTGTAATACCGGCTGCAGACATCAGACGAACGTTGCTTTACAGAATGGGTAATAATTTTTATGGGCGTAAAAATCCCATAGTCGGACCATTAATATTGGCAAGCATTTTAAAAAAAGCAGGTCATACGGTTGAAGTTTATGAAGAATTATACGAAGATGTAAATTATTCAAAAATTTCCGATTGCGACGTGCTGGGAATATATACCATGACTTCCAACGTCCGCAGAGCATACGAAATGGCCGATTATTTCAGGAAAGAAAAAGAAAAAAGAGTCGTTATCGGTGGAATGCATGCATCTGTTATGCCGGAAGAAGCATCGCAACATGCAGACCAGGTTGTAGTAGGAGAGGCAGAAAATGTCATAGTAGACGTTATGGAAGGAAGAATCAAAGAAAAGATAGTATATGCCCGTCCGGTTAAGGACCTGGATACCATTCCGTTTCCGGATTATTCTTTATTAAAGACGCCGTGTAACGAAGCAAATGTTTTGACTACGAGGGGATGTTTGTTTAAATGTAACTTTTGCAGCACGTCAAGGATGTTTGACCCATTTAGGGCAAGAAGTCCAGAAAACGTCATTGAGGAGTTAAAAACGTATAAAAAGATGGGATTTAAATACATGAATTTTCAGGATGATAATTTTACGGCGGATAAAGATAGAGCCAAAGCAATTCTTAGAAAAATGATAGAGAATAATCTTGCGTTTAGGGACACTTTTTTCTTTGGCAGGACTGACATTGCAAATGACCCCGAACTGCTGCAATTGTTGAGAGATGCAAATTTACGATGCGTTCTTGTCGGCATAGAATCACTGAATCAGGAATCCCTGAATTATATTAATAAAAAACAGGTAGTGGACGACATAAAAAGAGCAGGTGAAATGTTATATAAATATAAAATCAAACTTCTTGCAAGCCTTGTACTTGGACTTGATTATGACGGAAAAGAGGAAATAAGGAAATCCGTTGAATTTTGTAAAAGCATAAATGCATATCAGTTACAGCCGGCAATTTTAACTCCTTATCCAAAAACGCCGATATACAAACAGTTTGAAGAAGAAAATAGAATCATAGTAAAGGATTGGCAATATTACGACATGATGACCGTCGTTTTTAAACCAAAAAAACTTACCCCATGGGAATTGCAGAAAGAATTTTTCAATGCAGTAAAAAAGTTTTATTCTTTCCCGTCAATATTCAAAATATTCAGGATATTCGGTTTTAAGGCAGGCCTGAACAGAATCGGACTATGGTTCGTTACCAAATTTGGGATATTGTATAACGAAATAAAGGCAAACATTAATGATGGCAATGTATATAATTTTTTAAAAAATTACAAAGATTCATAACATCATAACCACAGAGTGCCTATAACAATATTTTACGAAATCTGACTTATGAAAGGGAGGTATTCTTTTATGGAAAAAGAAGAGATAACGGAAAAAGAAAAACAAATGGCAGAAAAATGCGTTTCGTGTTCAATTTGTTCACAGGCAAGGAAAAATCAGAAGGGGTTTTCTTACGGTGCCGTAAAAATACTCAGAACGGTTTGTCCATACTGCAAGGCATATGAGAAGGTATATGGGAAAAAAGCATACGAACCATGATGTCGGGTTCTGAATCAGACGGATAATGTAATTTACGGTCAAAATGGCCGTACTGGATAACTTTTGAATTGCAGTGAAAAATGCCAAATTTTGATTTGCCTAAAATTAATTTTATGAAAATATAAATTAATTTTTTTAATTCATGAGAAAAAGGGAAATCCTGTTTTTAATTTATTGCACCCGATATGATATTATTATATAATTTTTAAGTGAGGAACAAAAATCATAAAATGGTGTCATAAAAAAGGAGAAACATAATTGGACGATGAAAAGCAGTTAATACACCTGTCAAAAAATGGCGACAGGAAATCTTTTGACATGCTCGTTAAAAAATATGCGTCCCAGATTTTTAATCTTGCGTATCGCTTATCTGGTAACAGAGACACGGCTCAGGACATAGCACAGGAATCTTTTATAAATGCTTATATCGGAATCAAAAATTTTGAGGAAAGAAGTTCTTTCCTGAGCTGGTTATACAGGATAACGATTAATTGCTGGAAAAACAAAGTGAGATATGAAAAAAGAAGATTTTTTTCCAGGCACGTTTCAATAGATGAAATGATAGAAACGGAAGATACGCCAATAAAACGGGACGTTATTTCAAAGGAAGAAGACGTCGTAAATAAGGTTGAAACAAAAATCCGTTCAGAAGAAGTACAAAAAATACTTGATACGCTGGATTACGAATCAAAAACCATAATAATTTTAAGAGATATTTTTGAAAAGGAATACGAAGAAATTTCTGACATTATGAAAATACCGCTTGGAACCGTAAAGTCGAGATTGTCAAGGGCAAGACAGGAATTAAGGCAAAAAATTTCTTTTTTAATTGATGGTGAAAAAAAATGAAAAAGGAATGCAAAAAAGCAAGGGAATTTATAACTCTATTAATAGACAATAAAATAAGCGAAAATGATATGTTATGGCTTGATAAACACTTTTCTTCATGCGTTGACTGTGAAAAAGAATTTAAAGAAGTTAAAAAAACGGTAAATTCTTTAAAAATTTTGAAAAATCAAAATGTCCCGTCAGATTTTTATTTCAAATTAAATAAAGCAATTGATGAAATTGAAGCAGAAAGAAAAAATAAAGTTTTTTTTCCTAATGTTCAGGTTGCTTTCAGGACGGGTCTGATTTTTGCCGTAGTTATTCTGGGCGTAGTTGTTACCATGAGCGTTGTAAAAAACAATCAAAAATTCGTTTCTTATGGCACAGAAAAGGAAAAAACAACGGAATTCGCCGAAGTTCACCAGGTGGATAATGTATCAATGAATAAAGATAAAATTCAGATTGATGATGAACCCTTGAATTCCGCCGTTGTTAAAAAAACATTGACGATACCTTCTTCCGAATATGCAAAAATTAAATATGAAACAGCATCGATGCCTTTTAATCTCATATCAAGCGGCGGTTCGTATCATAAAGATATGACGACAAATAACCGGATTTATATGCAACCCATACCTGCAAAAAATTATTACGATTTAAATCAGAAACAAATACAGGACGAATTTGATTATAGAGTATATGGCTTTGTAGTTGATAACAAGGGGATGTGGGAAAAAATCAGGGGGGAATACAATATAGAAGAATTCCCTGAAATTGATTTCCAGTCAGAAATGATGATTCTGGTAATCGCCAGGGATAATTTTTCTCTGAAAATAGTTAAAGCATTTAAAGAAGTCAACGAAATAATCGTATTATACAGGATTGACAAATTAAACGATGAAAAATTTGTAAATGTTTCCGGGAATTCAAAAAATTATGACTTTAAAGTAATTAATAAGACGCAATTACCCGTTGTTTTTAAAAGAGCTGAATAAACTGATGAATGATATTTTTAGTAACATAAAAAATGAAGCAAAAAAATATTTATCATCGTCAAAAAATTCGCATAATTGGGACCATACGGAAAGAGTTTTAAAACTTGCTTTGCATATTGCTAAAAAAGAAAAAGCGGACGTTTTTATCGTTAAAATGGCTACGCTTTTGCATGACATTGGACGTCTCGCGGAAGATGATTCAAACGGAGAAATAAATCATGCCATATATGGCGCTGAATTAGCGGAAAAAATTCTAAAAAAACATAAAATTGAAAAGAATGAAATTAAAAAAATAGTGCATTGCATTAAAGCACATCGTTTCCGTGGCAAAACAAAACCAGAAACAAAAGAAGCAAAATGTTTGTTTGATGCAGACAAACTTGATTCAATTGGCGCCGTTGGAATAGGAAGAGCATTTTTATTTGCGGGGGAAATCGGCGCCATATTGCATAATAAAAACTTAAACGTAAAAAAGACAAAGCCGTATACAAGCGAAGATACCGCATACAGAGAATACATGGTTAAATTAAGATACGTAAAATCCGGAATGTTAACAAAAGAAGGAAAGCGGATTGCAAGCGGCAGGGATGCCTTTATGAAAAAATTTTTTTTAAGATTTTGTAAAGAAGTTAAAGGTAAAGCTTAACAGGTTGCCAAAAAATTAAAAAACATATTTACAATACGACTTTTTTAATATATAATATGCCGTAATAAAATATTGATAAAGGGAAAATTTCTAATAATAAAGAAAAATTTTATGTTATGAACGAATGATAAAATCGCATTAAAGGAAGGTAAATTATGGAAAACGAAAAATCAAAAAATGTGTTGCTGATTGAGGATAACAAAGCAGACGTCCGGCTAATAACTGAAGCTCTTACAAGTTTTAATACCAGAAAAAACGTATATAATGTAAGTAACGGCATTGAAGCTATGCATTTTCTCAGGCAACAAGAGGAATATAAAAATTTTCCCAGACCCGACATTATTATTCTGGATTTGAATTTGCCTGGTAAGAATGGTTTCGAAATATTGAAAGAAATAAAGGAAGATGAAAGAACGAAAAAGATACCCGTCGTCGTTTTATCCGTATCCAACTCATCCGATGACATTGATAAATCGTATCTGTTGCAGGCAAATTGTTACATAACAAAATCCATGAATCTGGATGATTTTATAAAAGACGTAAAAAAGATAGACGATTTCTGGCTTAATTCTGTGCGACTGCCAGGAGAATTTTTTAACTAATTATTGTAAAAATTTTTTGGGGCGGGGCAAAATGGAAAAAAAACATATTAAGGTTTTGTTGATAGAAGATAATCCAGGCGACGTTAGATTGATATGGGAGATTTTATCCGAAGTAAGAGATTCGCCTTTTTATCTAAACGTTGCAGATACCTTGTTAAAAGGTTTGCAAGAAATAGAAAAATCCAAACCGGACGTTATTTTGCTTGATTTAACATTGCCGGATTCAAACGGAATATATACGTTAAACAGGGTTCGTGATAAAGTAAAAGACATCCCCATAGTCGTTATTACCGGCTATGATGATGAAATAATTGCCATTCAGTCCTTAAAGGAGGGTGCACAGGATTATCTTGTAAAAGGTAGAACCGATGCCGATTTACTGAAACGTGCATTATTATATGCCATGGAAAGGAATAGATTATTGCTTGAAATAGACAAAAAGGATAAAATAAGGAAAGATTTTATTACTATGGTTTTGCATGAAATTATAATACCAACAAGCATAATAAAAACGGCTATGTGGATGTGTGATAAAAAGGAGATAATTGCCAAAGAAGATGCAAAAAAAATCATGGACATTGTTTTAGGCAACACTTCAAAGATATTTAATTTTTTGGACGACTTGATAAACGTGGCAGAACTTGAATCAGGTACATTTTTGATAGCAAAAAAACAAACGGATTTAAATGATTTGTTAAAAAAAACCATAAAAGACATTTATCCGTTTGCACAGGAAAAATCAATACAAATAATCAACGAAACTGAAGAACAAAAAATTGAGGCAGAAATAGATCCGGTTAGAATTTCGCAGGTAATTACGGCATTATTATTAAATGCAATAAAATATTCGGAAGAAAAAAAAGAAATAAAGGCCGGAATAAAAAACGAAAAAAACAATTTTGTTTTATATATAAAAGATGAAGGCACTGGAATTTCCAGGAAAGACGTTGACGAGGTTTTTAATAAATTTTTTTCTTCTTCAGAAGAAAATGAAAGAAGCCCCAAAATAGGACTTGGCCTCCTTATTGCAAAAAAAATTGTTTCTGCTCATAATGGAAAAATATCCGTCGAATCTGACGGCATAAAAAAAGGTTCTATATTCAAAATATTCCTTCCTAAATAATGCGGTAATAATGCGACGTTCCTGAAGCGAGAGATCAATAAAGATAAAAGTATTTTGGAAGGAATATGTTATGCTGTTTTTTATCCCCGGGTAACAGCCGCATTTTATTTATAATTGTATTTTTTTTATTTTGGTTAAAATAAACAATATGTCATTCTGAAAGGAGGTATAATGGAATTAACCAAAAATGATTTTATAAAGGCAATAAAAACGTCCGGACTTTCAGGAAAATGCGTGTGCGTTCATTCTTCCATACAATCTTTTATGACAGACATAAAAGGAGGAATTAATACGATTATTCAGTCGTTTATTGAGAGTGGATGCACATTACTGGTGCCTACGTTTTCTTTTCATGCTTTTACCGTAAAACCGCCTGAAAATATGAGGCCCGAACGTAACGGCATTGACTATAAAAAGATTGAATTTTTAAATTTTGAAAATAAAAATTTTTTTACGAAAGCATGCAATGAAATTGACAGGGATAAAATGGGTTTATTACCCTGTGAGGTTTTAAAAAACAACAAAAGGGAAAGAGGCGAACATCCTCTTTGTTCTTTTTCTGCATTGGGTCCTTTTGCAAAAGATCTGATAAAAGGGCAGAAATACATGGACGTTTTTGCCCCCTTACGTGAACTTGCCCTTTTTGAAGGATACGTCGTTTTAATGGGCGTTGACCTTAACAGAATGACACTTTTACATCTTGCAGAACAAATGGCAGGCAGAAGAATGTTTTTGCGATGGGCAAATGACAGCAGCGGAAATCCTGTTTATGCGGAAGCAGGAGGCTGTTCGGAAGGATTTGTTAACATGACACCATATCTTTCTGTTTTTGAAAAACAGATTTTTGTAGGAAAAAGTAAATGGAGAATATACAGCGTTCCAAAGGTTCTAAAACAGGCGGCAAAAGTCATAACGTCAATGCCGGAGATAACAAGATGTGCAGATAATGAATGCGTAAGATGTGAAGATGCAATAAAAGGCGGACCAAAGATATAGGATAATTATAAGAGAAAAGACGTTGTTTAACGTTAAATTCAGATTGCGAGAAAAAATAAAATAATTACAAAAGGGATATGATGGATAATCCAGAAGATATTGTTAATGAGAAAGAAAAAAAACTGATTACAGAAGCAATTAATTTGATAGAATCAAAAACGACGTGTAAAATAAAAATTTACGTAGGGAAGAAGTCCGGCAGTAATCCTCTGATGGATGCACGAAAAATATTTGAAAACTTTGGAATGAAGGGACTGAAAGATAAAAATGGAGTAATTTTTTTCATTACTGTAAAGGACAAAAAACTGGCAATTTTTGGAGATGACGGCATAAATTCAAAAGTAGGCGAAATTTTCTGGAAAAACATGAGAGATGCAATTATAGAAAAATTTAAAAATAACCAGTTTGCACCTGGACTTTTAGGCGGCATCAATTTACTCGGAGAAAAAATGATGGAATTTTATTTTAAGGAAGCCGAAAATACGCATGGAAAAACAGATGATGAAAATTCCGTATTTATTGAAGAATAAGAAAAATAAAATAGTTTTTTTTATTTTTTTAATCTGTTTTTTTTATAAATTTGCATTTACGGATGAGATGAATGATGCGGATATGCAGGACAAATACATAAATGATTTTGCCCGGATATTAACGAATACGGATAAAAATACGTTATCCGACAGATTAAAATATCTTGAAGAAAAAAAGAACGTAACGTTTAAGGTCGTCATATTTGATTCGATAAAGGAAAACGTTACGAATATTGCGGATTTTGATGCGTTTGCTGAAAATTATTTCTTATCGTCCGGGTTGAACGACAAAAGTAAAGATTTAATGTTTATAATATTCTTAAAAGACAGGAAGATGAAAGTAATATTGGGAAATTATTATAACGACTTTTACCAGATGGCGGTTGATAAGGTTTTAAAAAAAGAAGTTATTCCTGAGTTTAAGAGAAATAATTATGGCAGAGGGATATATAACGGAACGAATAAGATTATAAACGTTATTTTAAAGGACATGAATTTTTTTGAATATTATAAAATGCCGGTTATTTTTTCTTCGTTGTTGATTATATTATTCATATTTTTTATAATAATGAAGAATTTTGTTAAAAAAAACAAATATGCCGGAGACGACCGGTTTGGCGGTGGTGCTTATGGCAGTTGGGCTTAAAATTAAAGGAAAGTAAAAATGAAAATATCGGAAATATTAAAAAATAAAAATTTAATTTTTTCCATAGAGATTTTTCCGCCCAAACCTGATACAGATATACAGGTGATATACGATACGGTTGAGGCGTTAAAAGAATTACATCCGGATTTTATAAGCGTCACCTATGGAGCCGGTGGTTCCACGCGAACAAGAACCGTTGAAATAGCGGATAAAATACAAAACAAATACAAAATAACGGCGCTTGCCCATTTAACCTGCATCGACACAACAAAAGATGAAATTGCAAACATACTTGACGATTTAAAAAAAAGAGGAATAGAGAACGTAATGGCACTGCGCGGGGACATACCTCAAAAAGGGGAAACTTCATTCAGGGATTTCAGACATGCATCGGATCTCGTCAGATTTATAAAAAAGAACTGGGATTTTTGTGTGGGTGTTGCAGGTTATCCTGAAAAACATCCGGAAGCCGAATCAATGGACCGCGATTTAGATTATTTAAAAGAAAAAGTTGATGCCGGCGCGGATTTTATAACAACGCAGTTGTTCCTGGAAAATAACCATTTCTACAAATACGTGGAACTGGTTAAAAAAAATGAAATAAAAGTCCCCGTAATACCGGGAATAATGACGGCTACAAAACTGGCAAACATTGAAAGGATGGCTAATTTATGCAGGGTTGAAATCCCTGAAAGATTTAAAATTGCAGTATCCAAGTGTGATGCAAATAATCCGGTTTGCGATGAGACGGTTCGTTATACCGTGGGGCAGATAAATCATCTTATAAAAAATAACGTAAAAGCAATACATCTTTATACTATGAATAAGGTAGAGCAAAACAAAAGAATATATTTTGAATCAAAATTAGCAGAAATCAGAAATAGCAAATGATAAAAAAATCCATTGCAAATCTTCCTTTGCACGGTGGAAAAGCACCTTTATGGTTGTTTAACAGAATGAAAAAAATGGCGAGGCAGATATTATTGATTATCATAAAAGAATATGGAAATAAGGAGGTCTTAAAAAGGATTTCTGACCCATTCTGGTTTCAGGCTTTGGGTTGTGTCCTTGGTTTTGACTGGCATTCGAGCGGACTTACTACGACCGTAAATGGAGCAATAAAGGAAGCGTTAAATGGGCTTGAAAAAGATACGGGAATATTCGTTGCAGGTGGCAAGGGCGGCAAATCAAGGCAAACGCCGATGGAAATTATCCGGTTTGCAGACAGAAACGGTTTTGACGGGCAAAATTACGTCAAAATAAGCAGATTGACGGCTAAAGTTGATTCCGTTGCCATACAGGATGGTTATCAACTATATCTGCATCATATTTTTTTTACAAAAGACGGGAACTGGGTTGTTATACAGCAGGGAATGAATGAAAAAAACAAATATGCGAGACGTTATCACTGGTTTTCTGATGAAGTGGAGAGTTTTGTGGAAACCCCGCACAAAGCAATATGCGGGGATAAGGAAGAAAATGAAGTTTTAAACATGACGGCAGTAGACAGCAGGGAGGCGAGAGAAACAACCCTTGATTTATCACGCCACGACCCGGTAAAGGTTTTGAACGAAATTAAAATTATTTCAACGTGTAATTTACCTGCGCGGCACCAGATTTTTTATAACGACATGAATTCCAGTCATATTGAAAAAGTATTATTAAGCACTTACGAAAATCAGCCGGATAATTTTGAGAATTTACTGCTTACCAGAGGTTTTGGACCAAAGGCAATGAGGTCGCTCGTATTGTTATCTGAAATTATTTATGGGAAGGAACCATCATATAAGGATCCGATAACTTACAGCTTTGCACATGGCGGAAAAGACGGCATACCATATCCGGTTGACAGAAAATTATATGACGCCAACGTAGAATTTTTAAAGGAAATTCTGAATTCGTCAAAAATTGAAGAAACGGAGAAATCCAGGGCATTTAAAAGGTTAAGTAATTTTGAAGTTAAAGGAGAAACTCACGATATATGTTGATAGACGTTCACACTCATTTTTATCCGGACAACGTTGCAAAAGATAAAATAAAAAAACCTGGTTTGCAGGCAGGGTTTAATTTTTACGGGGACGGCACACTGGATTCGTTAAAACAATTTATGGCAAACGACAGTGTAGACGTATCAATCAATGCCCCTGTTGCTACAAAACCTGAGCAGGTTAAATCAATAAATAAAAAAATGGTTGAATGCAACGATAAAGAAAAAAACGTTATATGTCTGGGGGCCATGCATCCTTTATTTTATAAAACCGGGAACGTGCAGGAAGAGATACAATCTCTTGCAAGGCATAACGTAAGAGGAATTAAAATGCATCCCGAACACCAGAATTTTTATCCAGACGACGGAAGTTTAAAAAAGATTTATGAAGAATGCATCAGAAATAATATGTTTATTTTGTTTCATTCCGGTGCCGATGCTGCTTTTGATTTTGATGATACGAAAGGGACTCCAAAAAGGTTCAGACAGGTTATTAAATCATATCCCGGATTAAAAATTATACTTGCACATATGGGAGGTTATCGGATGTGGGATTCGGTTTATAAAGAACTTGTCGGATTAAATGTTTATTTTGATACTGCTTTATGTAATGAAATGGAAGATAACGTCATAAGCGGTTTAATAAAAGAGCATGGTTACGATAAAATCCTTTTTGGAACGGATTTCCCGTGGGAACGGGCATCCATATTAAGAAAAAAAATTCATAAAGCAGTTAATGACGAGGAAAATGAAAAAATGATTTTCTATAAGAACGCAAAAAAATTACTTAATTTATCATAAGGTATAAAAGATGCAGATAAGATACATAGATGAAAACAGCAATGTATGTCCCTATTGTAAAAAAGATCTAAAATACATACCGGCAAAAGACGTCGTATGCCCTTTTTGTGGTAATATGATTTACGTAAGGCAATCAAAAAATAAAAAAGAGCAACTGGATTATTATGATAAATTATTGTCGGAAAACGGGGAATCGTCTGTTTTTATAAAAAAAATTTTTGATTCGCTGAGAGGCAGCCCTTTATCCGAAGCCGATTTTAATAACAAAAAAAATTTTATTATTTTAAAGACGGGAAAAGTTCCTAAAGATACGGATGTATTACGCTCCCTGCTTCTGGAATTACAATCCAGGGGCATGATAGTTTCCAGCCAGATAGCCATGATTTTAAACCGGGAAGGCAAAGATACATACCGGTTTTTATACAATGCAAGGAAAGCCGAACTTTTAAATCTGAAAAAGTCGAAAATCGTTCAAAAGGTAAAGATTATCAGTGGAGCAAAATCAGGAGAAATTGAATCGTGCCCTGAATGCAGGGAAATGCAGGGAAAAATTTTAACTATTGATGAGGCATTAAATCAAATGCCGGTTCCAAACAAAAAATGTAACTGCAGAATATACGATAAAAATAACGGCATTTGCAGATGCACGTATACTGCGGCGTTTTAATTTTTTACTAATTCCATGAATTTTATGCAATTTTTAATTACGTCGGGTCCTTCGTCAATCAATGCTCCTCCGATAAGAAAAATGCAATCGTTTCCATAAAAATTTTTTAGTTCTCTTACTCTATTTAACGTCATGCCACCGGCGGGCGCAGGAAATATCTTTTTTATCGTTCCCATTTTTTCTTTGCAGCCCTTATCTATCTTACGGCAGTCCGCACGGGTAAATGAAAATCTTCCGCCATAATTCGGAAAAATTGAAACGTCGGCACCGGATAAACGGGCAATCTGACCATATAAGGCATAATGAGAAATGCCGCAACGTTTATTCGCAGTAAAATTTCCAAGAAACGCAGGGTGAAAAAGTATGGGAATATTAATTTTGACTTTATGAGCAAGTTCGTTTATGGCAGAAAAACCACACAGCCCCGGTGATATGACGAGGGCACCGGCACCGCATTTTTTTGCATAAATTGCCCTTTTTATGATTTCGTCAGTCGTGTCTGCAGTAACGTTTGGGGCATATAAACATTTTTTCCTGTTTTTTTTAACTGCGTTGCATATTTTTTTAACCCTTTGCATAAAAGGGGAAAAATCCTGGTTTGCCAGCCCATGGTCGTCCTTGATTATGTCAATTCCACCGGACGCAAATTTCCCGGCAAGATTTGAAAGTTCGTCACACGTAAGTCCCATTGGCTTTAATGCACTGCATAAAACAGGGCTGTTATATGAATTTAAAATTTTTCGTATTCCATCTATTCCAAATACAGGACCTGGAAATTTTTTCGTGATGTTTTTGGAGGGATGAATTTTTTCAACCTTTATGTAAGGCTTTATGCTTACGTTTCCAAACATTACGTTTAAAAATTGAGTAAAATCATCACCAACCGTTATTTCATTATAAGAAATTTTTACTTTATAAACGTTTTTTGACGTTTTTTTAATTGATTTGATTTTACCAACGATTTTGTTTTTAATGCGATTGTTTCTTATAAGATGATATGGAAATTCTATCGTTTGTTCCGTACAGATATCAAAAGATTTTTTCCGGATTTCGCTTTCATTACTTCTGACCAGATAAGAAATTTCAAACCACATTTTAAATCCTTTTTATAACGCATCTGCATTTGAGGATGCATTTATGGATTCTATTTTTATATTTTGTAAATCATTTTCCATAACGTTAAAATTAACGTTTAGTAATTTTTCAGCGGCTTCAACCAGGGATAAAGCGTCAATTTTATGTTCTTTCATAAGATACTGTTTTGATGCCCCGTGGGAAAACGTATCTTTTATTCCAAGTTTTATTATTTTTTTATTTATTCCGCATTCAACCATTTTTTCGCATATTATAGTTCCAAGGCCGCCTGTCGTTGAATGATTTTCCATGGTTATTATTCCATATTTCGGTTTTGCTAAAATGTCAGGCATTAATTTATTATTAAAAGGTTTTAATGTTGAAATGTGAACGTGGGTAATGCTTAATCCTTTGTTTGTCAGAGCATGGATGGCTTTTATTGCCTCCTCCGTGCATATACCGCTCGAAAAAACTGCGATATCACTGCCGTTGGATAAAATCTTTGGAACGTCTAATTTAAATCCGGATTCTTTTGCAAATAACCTTGGTATTTTTCCGCGTAACATCCTTACATAAACGGGACCGTTTATGTCATAAATCAGGTCAAGCACGTTTTCAACTTCTGTTGCATCCCCGCATTCCAATATGGTCATATTCGGCAGGGAACGCATTACGGATATGTCTTCTATTGCCTGATGAGTTGCCCCGCCAGGTGATGTAATGCCCGGTAAAAACCCCAACATTTTTACGGGTAAACATGGATATGCAACGGACATTGCAATCTGGTCGTAGGCCCGCCTGTAAATGAATACTGCAAAGGTATGCACAAGAGGGATGAACCCTTCACGGGCCAGTCCGCCTGCAACGCTTAACATGTTTTGTTCAGCAATTCCGCAGGATATGAATCTGTCGGGATATGCACCTGAAAAACCGTCTGCCTCACAGGAACCGGTTAAATCAGCCGATAATACGAGTATTTCTTTTTTGTTTTTCGACCATCCGACAAGATTTTTATGATGAACCTTTTCCAGTATTTCCATATTACGTTCCTTTATCCATTTTTTTCAGCAATTCTTCATATTCAATTTTCTCTTCCTCGCTTTTAAATCCTACGTAATGTAATTTTAGATAGTGTTTTTTTAAGATTTCAATTCCCTGGCATGGATTGGTTTCGGCAATTATGAAAAGAGGCTTGTCTTTTACGATTATGTCGGCTCTGTTTGCGAGTTCATTTACGTTATGTCCGTATACTTTAAAAACTGCAGTGCCAAAAGCCTCCAGTCGTTTTTCAAGAGGCTCAATTCGCATTACGTCGTTTACGTTACCATCACATTGCTGCTTGTTTGAATCAACGATGACTTTTACGTTATCAAGTTTATGGAAAGAGATGAATTGTATTGCTTCCCAGACCTGGCCTATCTGAAATTCACCGTCAGACATTAAAATCCATACAATCCCTTTTTCTTTTTTTAATTTTTTTCCCAGCGCAATGCCTGCTGCCTGGCTAATACCCTGGCCTAAAGAACCGGTCATAACTTCCATGCCCGGCGAATGTTCTGCGCCTATCATTTCAACGGATGATCCGTCTTTGTTAAAAAGTTCGAGGCAGTTTTCATCAAGCCGTTGTGTTTCTATCAGGCAGGCATAAAGAGCAAGTGAATAATGAGCAGGGGATAAAATAAAGCGGTCGTAATTTTTGTTTATTCCGCCGTTATAAAACGTTCCCCTGAAATAATTTTTATTGTCAGGGGAGGGAACGCCGGGAAAAGGAGGCGGAGATATTGGTTTTTCAGGTTTATTTAAGTTCATGAGTTTTACGTATAAAGTCGCAAGTATTTCGGCAGATGAACATGCCTGGCTTAAATAACCGCCGTTGTTTTTTATGGTGTATTCAAGAACCCGTTTTCTGATTCCATTTGCAACTTTTTTAACTTTATCCTGCCAGTTATCAGGCGTCAAAAATTTCTCCTTTAAAAAATGACATAGTAAAGAGTTTACAAATTTAATTACGTTATTTCAAGTGTTTTTTCTTTATGATGCAGAAGCAGCACCATAAGTTATCTGCTGTATGATTCGCACTAATAAACGTTAAGAATTTGTTTGTCGTTATTGGAACAGCATTCAGAAAACCCCAAACTTCAGTTTAGGGAATAAAATATATCAGTGAGATATTTTATGAATGCACACATTAAAAATGTTTTATCTATTTTGCCAGGAGGGTTCCAGGGTCGCTGCGGAATATCACTGGTATTCCTCGTCCCCTGGTCAATCAACGAAGTCCCGTAAAGAGAATTTCTACGGGACAAATTGATTAAATTTTTTGTGGGAGCCTCGGGCTTTAGCCCGAGGGGGTCCTACTCTATCAAATCCCCCTTCATCTCCCTTTTCCAAAGGGGGAAAAGAAGCAGAGTAATTTCCCCTCTTTGAAAAAGAGGGGACAGGGGAGATTTTATTCAATCAAATCGCCCAACGACGAAAGAGAAGCAGAAAGCATAATATCGTTTCTTGACAAAAATAATAAATATGTTAATATTTAACAGTAAAAATAAATATCCGGAGGTTAATATGCATTATAAATATTTACTGGTTTTTTTGGGTTTGATAACATTGTTTTATGGCTGTGCAACAACCGGCTCGCATTATGAATACGGAATGCAGTATTATGAAGCAGGTAAACTTGATGAGGCAATTGAAGAATTTCAGGCATCAATTGCCATTAATCCTTCCGACCCTGTCGTGCATAAGGCACTTGCCGACGTCTTTGCGGATAAAGGTCTGATTTTTGAAGCAATAACGGAATGGGAAGTGGCTTTAAGATTAAAACCTAACTATGAAGAAGTAGCGGGAAAACTTGAGGCTGCATATATGGCGCTTGCCAAAGACGAATATGACAGAGGTAAAATTAAAGACGCAATAGATTTGTGGTTAAGGACCATACAATTAAATCCAAATAATTTAGAAGCACATAAAAGTTTGGGTCTTGCTTACATTGCAATCGGTGATAATTCTTCTGCCATACCAGAACTTGAATTCGTGGCAGGAAAAAATCCTACCGACGACCTTGTTTATACAAAACTTGGCAAGGCCTATTTTACAATAGGCAACCTTGAAGCATCAGCAAGAGCTTATGAGGCACTGGTCAGGATAAAACCAACGGATGCTCTTGCATATAACAATTTAGGCAGTATTTACATTAAAATGAAAAAATATCATGAAGCAGTGAGCGTATTGGAACAGGCAAAAAAACTCTCTCCGGACGAAGTGGTAATTTTAAACAATCTTGGCAGTGCATATTTTCACCTTAACGATTTTAAAAAAGCAAGAGAAGCATGGGCAAAAGTTATTGAAATCAAACCACTTGATAAAACGGCTCGGGAAAATTTAAAGACGCTTAACAATATGGGAGAATAAAATTACATTTTTTTAAAATAATTTAATGCTTCTGGTGAAAAACAAGTGAATAAAAAAATTTTAACATTCTTTTTAAAATCTTTTGTTATCGTATGGATTTTCCTTGCGGGTTATTTAATATTTATTTCCCCCAAAGAATGGTGGCTTACAATACTCTTTTCATGCAATTTTTCATTGATGAGCGGATATGTCCTGTTTGGACCAACTGTTGCTTTAATAATAATGGCGGGAAATTTAATTATAAATTTATTTGCAATATTCAGGGTAATGGCTCTTGGTTCAAGTTTACTGCCGTTTTTAATATCTATTGCTATTTTTGTTACCGTTTATTTACTTATGAAACAAAGTGATTCTGCAAGGCAATATAATTTATTTTCCTCACAGGATGAAATTAAAATGTTAGAGGGGGATACTACGATATTAATAAAGGAAGAAGAAAATTTGTCAACGTCAATAAAAGCAAATAAAGAAAGACTGGAAAAATACAGAAAATTAAATGAAATTCAGGACGGCTTAAAGGACCATCAGGTTTTCAGCGGAAGAATAAGATACATATTACGGAACATTATTTCCATTTTTCATCAGGAAAAGTCAATAGTTTTATTCCTGTTGAAAGACGGCAGATTTTTAAGAGTAGAAGCTGATAAAAACGAAGATATGTTAATAGGAGAAAAGGACCAGGAAAGTTTATACCTTCAAAATTTTGACGAGTGGGTTAAAGTAAACAAAAAAGCATTAATAATTTCCGACATGTATAAAGATATCAGATTTAAAACGGAAGATAAGGAAAATATCCGCTCTTTGATAAGCGTTCCCGTATTTATTAGAGACGAATTAGCCGGGGTTCTGAGAATTTCTTCTTATGAAGCAGAATGCTTTAATCAGGAGGATTTAAGATTTTTGGACCTTGTTGCTGAAATGATTGGGAAAATATTATCAAAGGAGATGGATTATGCCCGGTAATAGAAATAAAAATACAATTATTATAATTTCTTTTATTTTAATAATCGTTAGCGTTTTTTTGACTTTTGTGACAAACGAAAGTAAATATTTTCATATCTGGTATCAGATTTTAATAATTCCTGTTATTTTGCTTTCCTTTTTCCTGTCAATAAAAGACGTCATAATTATCATTATGGTCGTATCCGGAGTTGTGTGGACGATGGGGTTCATGGGAAAAATAAATAACATTTATCAACTTTTATTTGAAACATTAATAATTATCATTTCTGCAATATCTTTAGGGTGGAATGAATTGTTATATAAAAAAGAAAGGGAAAAAATTGATACAGTAATAGATTATAAGAAAAAGCAAATAGAAGAAATGAAAAACAGAATAGATGGTCTAAATAAAGAAAGCAATTTATTACTGGATGAAATAAAAAGCATAAAAAAACAACTGACGGATTAATAATGAATAGCGGTAAGTTTTATATAATTCCAACCCCAATCGGAAATATGTCCGACATAACAATCAGGGCAATTGACGTTTTGAAAAAAAGTAATTTAATAATTGCCGAAGATACGCGTGTTACTCAAAAATTACTGAATCATTACCGGATAAAAACGAAATTAATTTCTTATCATAAATTTAACGAAGAAAAGAGAGTTCGTTTCATACTGGAATTGTTAAGCAATGGTAATGTTATTTCTCTCGTTTCCGATGCAGGAACGCCTCTCCTGTCTGACCCTGGTTTTATAATCACCAAAGAAGTAATAGAGAAAGGAATAAGTATGGAAGTTCTGCCCGGACCATCTTCGATATTACCTTCAATCCTGCTTTCAGGATTTAACCCGCAAAAATTTGTTTTTTATGGCTTTTTGGATAAGAAAGATTCAAAAAGGAAGCAGGAACTAATTGAAATAAGTAAAATTCCATACCCTGTCGTTATATTTGAATCACCGTTTAGAATTTTGAAATTGATGGAAGAAATTTTGGAATTAATGGGAAACAGGGAGATTGCAGTTATAAAAGAATTAACAAAAATACACGAAAATGTTTTCCGTGGAAAAATAAACGAAGTTGTTCCTTTTTTAAATAAGGAAAATTTAAAAGGTGAATTTGTCGTTGTAATAGGGCATTGTAATGAAGTGTATAAAAAACCGGACATAAGCATAGACGAATTAAGCAAAAAAATAAATTACTACGTAAAAACAGGCAGAACAAGAAAAGAAATTGTCGGTATAATTTCAGATGAATTTGGATTAACGAGAAACGAAGCATATAAAGTTATACATAATAAAACGGAGGTGTAAGATGGAAACGGTAAAACTAAAAGTTGCATCAGGAAGCGACCCTAAATCAGTTGCTGGTGCAATTTCAAATAACATAAGAGAAAAAAAACAGATAGAAATTATTGCAATGGGACCGGCAGCCGTAAATCAGACCATGAAATCAATCGCAATAGCAAGGGAATATTTATCAGATGAAAAAGTAGATGTCCTGTGCAGGCCTGAATTTATGCACATAGAACTTGATGGAGAACAAAAAAGTGCAATCAAGTTTACGATATTAACGATGCCGCTGAGATAAAACGTTTTATTGTTTCAAAGGAGAATTGCAACCATGATTTTAAATAAAAAAAATTGTTTAATAATTTTAATTTGCATTATTTTTTTTTGTAGTTGTGCTTCAGTGCCCCCCATGAAAAAATTAACTTATGAGGAAATAAAAAAGCAGGAGATTGAAAAGCAGGCATTATTAATTAAAATAATAGGAACTTTTGCAGGAACGGCATTGGGTGGGACCATCGGCATTATTTCTGCACCGGAAAATGGAGCATTAAACGGAGCATTCGCAGGATGTCTTATTGGTGGATTGGCAGGTTTTGGTTTAAGTTATTTAATATCCGAAAATTTAAAACCGGGAGAAAATACTCCGAAACCGGATACTCCCAATGCGGAAGAATATTTTAATGATTACAGGAACATTCAACTAAAAGATAAAAAATGAAAAAAAATAAGGTTCCTAAAAAATTAAAATTTGTTTTTTTGTTTATTTTATTAATAATGTTTTTTACGTCCATGTTTTTTTATAAACAAATGACGGCGAAACCGCCGGATGTATTTATTCAAAAACCCATAAATAAAGTCCGTCTGCCGTCCGGCAGCAGGATGAAAATACCATCCGGCTTTACTGCGTTTGAATCAAAAATAAGCAATGCAATGAATTATAGTTTTGTGCAATACGTACCGGAGTGGAAAAATAATAATTTTGTAAAAATAGATTTAACGGTAATCAACAGAAAATACTTAAACGTTGACGCTAAAAAGTTCGGACAATCCGGCTTTGATTTTGACGAAAAAATAATACAACCAAAGGTAAATTTATCAGATGAACTAAAAAAATTACGGGGACAATCCAATGAAGATGGACAAATTTATGATGTTGATTATTCCGGTTTTAAGCCGCAATATGCAATTAATGGAACAATTAATAATAGAACATGGCGGAGGTATACTCTTCAATCTTACGAAATTCAGGAAGATGGCAAAACAACGCTGATAAAATTATGGAATAATTTATATACGATATATAAGGATTATGTTTATATTTTTGATTACGTCTGCTATGCCGGAACAAAAGTTAAAAATAATAAATATGGCGACGAATATTCGGAAAGTGCAAATGGAATTGACAAATTTGCACAGGAACTTATTTTGAGTATTGAATTTAAATAAAATGTCCTTTTAAGGTCATATTTTGTCCGATTTGGCACATCTGATTTTTTATGAATTCAAAAAATCATTGAAAAATAAGAGTAATATTAACTGGCATGAACATTGCTATTTAAAAGTAAGGAAAGTGCCTGTAAAAGGTAAAAATGTTCTTTTTAGGAATATCACATCGCCACCACAAAAAGCATACCAATTATGGTATGCTTTTTGTATTTTATTGGAACAGCATTCAGAAAACCCCAAACTTCAGTTTGGGGAATAAAATATCTCAGTGAGATATTTTATGAATGCACACATTAAAAATGTTTTATCTACTTTGCCAAGAGGGTTCCAAGGTCG
>JAGNJD010000020.1:0-5214 GCA_018000835.1 Candidatus Goldiibacteriota bacterium
TATGTTTTACCGGTGGAGATAACGGGAGTGAATTAAAATGGAAGGCATATTTAAAGACGTATGATTGTTTCATATCGCCATACATAAATGATTTAACAATAACGTTTGAAAAAAATCCCGGGTGGACGCCGACGATAACGCCTACGTGGACTAATTCAAATACAATGACAGACACCCCGTCAATTACGCCCACTCTTACGGTAACGCCTACGTGGTCAGATAGTCCGACAGGGACGCCTACATGGACATCAACGCCTTCTGTAACGGATACTCCAACGTTAACTGCAACTCTTACGCCAACTTTTTCATGGACGAACTCACCTACAAAAACGCCTTCTCCAACGTATTCATGGACTAAAACTGATACTCCGACAGATACGCCATCTCCGACCGGGACAAATACACCAACGTTATCTTTTACTGATACAAAAACCTTTACTGCGTCGCCCACGATAACTGAAACGTGGACAAATTCACCTGTTTATACACATACCGTATCGCCGACGCAGACAATAACGCAGACGTGGACGTCAAGTCCTACTCAAACTCCTAATCCGATTAATGTTTTTTATACAGGGTCTTTGATAATACCCATGGACACGGCGTCAGGCAGGACAAATCAGACTAATGGCATGTGGCGTGCTTATGGACTTGTTTATAAATTATTACAAAATGGCATACCGGTTTACTGGGCAATAAAGTCGTATAAAACTTATGAAGCAACTGATTTTACTTGCAGTCGGACAATGGACATAAGAACCAGTGCGGTATATAATAATCCATCATATAACGGCGGACCATTTATAATTGCCGCAGCAAACTCAGTTACTGCACGTGCAATAATTGATGCATGGAACCTGGGGCAGTCAAGAATAGTGCAGGTTCATCAGTATACCGGAAGCGGAACTTTTGAGGCACCGATTTACAGGACGTTAAAGGCAGCACCTTCCATATCAATATTGAGGCACACAGACCCGAGGACCGCGACGTTCCAGACGGCGTTTGATTATCTGAATACGGCAGGGATACCGGATTCAACAAACGCATCATGGACATTTTCTTCGCCTGATTTATTGACATTAACGCAGACAGCCGGGACGCTGGGCAATCAGCATGACGGCGCTTTATTTTTAAATGCAGGGGGACTTCCAAAATATAGTTCTCTAATTGTCATGCACTGGGCAGCATATCCTGTTGGAGAATACGGCGGTGGAGGACGCACGCCGCCGTTAGATGACTCAAACGCGGGGCGTGTGAATTCAGTAATATGGAATGTATCATACGAAGCAATAAAAGAGATGAATACATATTTAAATTTTCCCGGGGCGCATATATATGCGCAATGCATAGCGGTAGACGCTTTGGAGAACAATATAATATCAACTACGCCGACAGCAATGGATAACTGGATATACGGCGGTTATGGGCACTGGCTTACTACGGAAGGCTTTGTAGATACCGATGATAGCATAACGGTTACTGCAAACGTCCTGCCGGATTCTCCTTTTGGGCAGGCAACCGGTTCATGGAGAAATGCGTCAGGTTCACAGACTGCTTTTGGGCTGAAACCAAACAGCGTGTTTTACGGCGGTGCATCTTCAATAATCCAGCAGAATCTCGATGCAGTTTCCGGTAATCAGTATCCTTATATGTTTATGTCGGGATATTATAAAGGAGTAACGACACAGGGAAGAGTTTCATACATGTCACAGCACGACATGCCGCTTACTTTGCCTTATACGAATAATGCGGAAGGACCGGCCGTCAGGTATTTTTATAATTCTTTGTTTAATTCGCCGGATTCGTCTGAAACGGTCCCGAAAATGTTCATTTCAAAATCAGGACCGTCAGGCGCAGAAATAAACACCGACGTTACCTATACCATTTATTATTCAAACGTAACCGGAGTTGCTTATGACGTCGTTTTATATGATACAATACCTGCAAATGCAACTTTTGTATCCTGTTCTAACGGCTGTAGCACTACGATAACTGCCGGCGTCGTGGTATGGACGCTCGGTAATTTAAACAAAGACACGTCCGGTTCCGTAAACGTTACTTTCCATCTGAATTCCGCTTCTTACTGGGACAATAACAGTTATTTAAAATACAGATGCGGAACTACGGTTTTTTATGAATATTCAAATACGGTCCATACTCTCGCAGTTATATTTACTGCAACGCCTACGATTACAAAAACCGGGACGTCAACTCCGACAAATACGTTATCGGCGACAGGAACGCAGACGTGGACAAATTCGCCGACACATTCACCAACGTGGACGATAACCATGACTGAAACTCCGACAGGAACTCCGACGTCAACCGGCACTGTAACTGATACTTTTACGTTTACAATAACGTCCACGAGCAGCATAACGCCAACTCATTCCAACACTCCGACTATAACGCGGACTTTTACCATTTCACCGACATGGACAAATTCTCCACCATATACTGCAACAGGGACGCCTTCCATTACACCAACATTTACAATAACAAAAACATGGACGGCTTCTCCTACGGATACGCCGACGGGAACGTATACGCAGACGACAACCATGAGTGCAACGCCGTCAGGGACGGGCACAAGAACACTTACGTGGACCATATCTCCAACGGCAACCATATCCCCGACAATTACGTTGACCGGAACCATAACTCAGACGCCTACGATCACCGGCACTGCGAGCATATCCCCGACTATTACAATAACACCAACGATTACAGAAACTCCGTATCCTGATTTAAGGATATATCCAAATCCTTGTAACAGGGAAAAGGCAGTAAGGGGAAGCGTTAAAATAGAATTGCCTGGCATTGCAGACGTAAGAATATATAACGTTGCAACTTATAAGGTTTTTGAAGCAATTGGAGTTCGCGGGAAAATTGAGTGGGATTGCAAAAACATGGACGGACAATCGGTTTCGCCGGGAATTTACTATTATCTTATAGATATTGGCAGCAAAAGATACAGAGGAAAAATATACATAACAAAATGAAACAGGTTTATGAAAAATAAACATATTAGTTAAATGGACCTAAATGTATGTGAATAGAATGTTTTGTATGAACAACACCGCGTAGTTGTCCATATTTGTTTTAATGGAATGCAATTATCCGCCGTCATCAAATAATCCGTAATTTAAAATCTCATCGTTAAATAACAAAATCGTTGAGACTTAAGTTTGTTGTGTATCAAAGATAAGCAAGGCGGATATTCAAATGGTGTGCCACGCGACCAGTGCAGGATAAACCGCTGTTTTGTTTTCTTTTTTTTTCCTTTAAAAATGGGGAAAAAGAGGGATTTAAAAGAATAAAAATCTCCCCTGACCCCTCTTTTCCAAAGAGGGGAAATATTTATTATCCCCCTTAGAAAAAGGGGGACAAAGGGGGATTTAATAGAATAAAAGAGGGTGTAGTGCAATAAAACCTGCAATGTGCCGTCTTTGAGAAAAGATATATTATATTGAATTAAAATAAAAAATATATTAAAATAAAAATATTGATATATCTGATTTTTTTTACAAATTTCAAATAGCAGAGGTGCAATATGAAGAAGACGTTATTAATGACTTTTTGCTGTTTGTTCTGTTGCTCTTTGTTGTTTTCTGCTTATGACGAAAATAAGTTTATGCAGGCAGGGAAGTCAATGATTTCAAAAGGACAGTATGACCAGGCAATAAAAGTTTTCAATTACGTAATTAAACAAAACCCGAAAAATTCAAATGCCATGGTATATGCCGCGTATGCATACATGAAAAAAGGAGATAAGGCAACTGCAAAAAGATATCTTGAAGCCGCGTATAATTTAACCGGAGACCCAAAAATAAAAAAGCAGATTGATGCATTGGACGGACAATCCGGTCGGCAGAATGCTGCTACATCAGGCAGGGAAGCATTTAATCCGTTTCATTTTGGCCTTAAAGCAGGACTAAATCTCGCAAACTTAACCGGAGACGACGTTGCTAAAGATGCCGATATGCTTATGGGCTTTTGTGGTGGTGCTTTCGTTTCATACGCTTTTACTCCATGGTTTTCCCTGCAACCGGAAGTCCTTTATTCACAGAAAGGAACTTCGTATGAATATGCAAGTTCTGAGTCTGATTATCAAAGTAAAGAATCGTGGAATTTAAATTACGTTGAAATTCCCGTCCTTGCAAAATTTTCCATCCCTACAGGCAGTGCTTTTACGCCTGTAATTTATGCAGGGCCTGCAATTTCCATAAAAACTGGTGCTTCTATTTATAATGAGAAGACTATAAGCGGTATTACTGAAAAAAAAACCGTAAATATTAGTGAAGTTATAAATTCAACGGATTTTTCCCTTGTGGCCGGGGCCGGCGTAGAGATAAAAGTAGGACCAGGGGCAATTACTCTTGAAGTCAGATATGATATGGGATTAACGACGATAATTAATAATAATGATAATCCTGTAAAGATAGACGTAAAGACAACCGCCATTGCAATTCTTGCAGGATATTCATTTTAGATTATTTTTTTAATGGAACGCAATCATCCATTACCTTCACCATCCATTAAATTGAAACCTAAATGCAGGGAAACGTAACGTTTTGTAATCGCAATTTATAAATTACACCCGCCTTAATATGTAAATTAAAAATATAAATGCACAACGGCGAAATCGTAGAGACGCGCTTTGCAGTGTCCTTATAGACCACACACCACAGACCGTAATTCCTGCCTGTTGTAATGAAAAATAATTTATCTTTCTGTTTTTTATTGGAACAGCATTCAGAAAACCCCAAACTTCAGTTTGGGGAATAAAATATTTCAGTGAGATATTTTATGAATGCACACATTAAAAATGTTTTATCTATTTTGCCAGGAGGGTTCCAGGGTAGCTGTGGAATATCACCGGTATTCCTCGTCCCCTGGTCAATCAACGAAGTCCCGTAAAGAGAATTTCTACGGGACAAATTGATTGAATTTTTTGTGGGAGCCTTGGACTTTAGCCCGAGGGGGTCCCACTACAATGAATTCCTTAAAAATTTGAAAGAATAAAAATCTCCCCTGACCCCTCTTTTCCAAAGAGGGGAAATTACTTTGTTTCTTATCCTCCTTAGAAAAAGGGGGAAAGAGGGGGATTTGTTTTTTTCTTTTTCTCCTTTGTAAGTGTGACGAAAGTGGGATTTGAAAGAATAAAATCTCCCCTGGCCCCTCTTTTCCAAAGAGGGGAAATATTTATTATCC
>JAGNJD010000020.1:5314-38863 GCA_018000835.1 Candidatus Goldiibacteriota bacterium
CCCCTTGAAAAAGGGGGACAAAGGGGGATTTGAAAGAATAAAAATCTCCCCTAACCCCTCTTTTCCAAAGAGGGGAAATTACTTGTCTTATCATCCCCCTTAGAAAAAGGGGGAAAGAGGGGGATTTGTTTTTTTCTTTTTCTCCTTTGTAAGTGTGACGAAAGTGGGATTTGAAAGAATAAAATCTCCCCTGGCCCCTCTTTTCCAAAGAGGAAAAATATTTATTATCCCCCCTTGAAAAAGGGGGACAAAGGGGGATTTGAAAGAATAAAAATCTCCCCTAACCCCTCTTTTCCAAAGAGGGGAAATTACTTGTCTTATCATCCCCCTTAGAAAAAGGGGGAAAGAGGGGGATTTATTTTTTTTTATGGGAATGAAGAGCAAAAACTGTCTCTACATGTTTAAAACGATGGGCGGTATAATGCAGTTGTTAAAATACAATTCCACCCATATTTCCATTTTTTTGTTTTTAATTGAACCGTAATCATCCGTTGTCATTATTAATTCGTATTTATCATCCTAAACGTGTAATAACGTAATCGTAGAGACTTAAGCTTGCTGTGTCTCAAAGATAAGCAAGGCGGATATTCAAACGGTGTGCCACGCGACCGGCGCAGGATAAGCCGCTGTTTTGTTTTCATAACCATTTGTAAAATATTATATGGTTTGCCTTGCATTCAGAGACAGAGCAAGCTTAAGTCTCTGCGTGTTTAAAACTTTATTTATTTTCCCCCTTAGAAAAAGGGGGACAAAGGGGGATTTAATAGAATAAAAGGGGGTGTGGTGCAATAAAACCTGCAATTTGCCGTCAGAACGTCTAAAAAAATGCAATTTGACTTATAATAATGGACATGATATAATTTTCACAATTAAGATGGACGTAAAACATATAAAAAAATGCAACCGGAGGTCGTAAAAATTTTATGAAAAAAAGTTTGATAATTTTTGTAATTATGAGTTTTGTTTTTTTACCGCGGTTATCAGCAGAGTTAACGCAGGAGAGTAAGTCATCGCCCGTAACGGGCTGGATTTTGCTTGGTGCGGACGCGGTTTTAACCGGGCTGACGATATGGGCAATAGCAGACCAGATAACGGCGGCAACGGATTATGAGACGTTAAGGTCAAAGATAGACGGGACAACCGATGCGAATTATTATCGTTTGTTGTATGAAAAGGAGAAAGTGAGTTCGAGGGAAACGACTGCATTGCTGGCAGGAAGTGCGACAGGAGTTTTTCTGGTTTACACGGCGCTTGATTATTTTTTTCTGCATAAGGCATTTCCGGTGGAAATAAAGGCAGCGTATGACCCGGTGAGAAGCGGGATAAAAATATCAATAAGGAAGGAGTTTTAATATGAAAAAGATAACGGTAAGTATTTCATTATTTCTGACTTTGTTATTTTTAATGAATGCATGTAAAAAAGCAGTAGACCCCACGGTGCCGGCAGCGACGTCGACGCCGAATGCGACAGAGACAATAGAGGCACTGGTAAATGCGATAGGAGCAGCGAATGCGACAGCGACGCAGATAGTAAAAGAGACGCAGACGCAGGAGGCATTGTTATTTACGCCGACAGCAACGCCATATTACCAGTTTGTAAATCAATGGGGTTGGTTTAATTATACTGATGGGATATTCGTAGATAGTTCACGTCAGAGGGTATATGTGGCTGACTATGATTACGGAGGCATTTTTGAATTTGACACTTATGGTTCGTATATAAACGAATTGAATGATGGACAATATTATACAGGCGTTTGCGTAGATAATAAAACTGCGAGAATATACGGAGTAAATAATGATAATTGTGATGTTGTTGTATATGATTTTAATTATAACTATTTATTTGATTTTGGTGAAGAAGGAAGTGAAGATGGCCAATTTGAATATCCAGTTGACATAGATATTGATAGTAGCAGGGGAAGAGTATATGTAACAGATACTGAAAATCATCGCATACAGGTTTTTGACATAAACGGCAATTACATAAGTCAATGGGGAAGTGAAGGAAGCGGAAATGGTGAATTTGAGTATCCAAGGGGAATATGTATAGATAGTGTTAATGAAAGAGTATATATATCAGATACTGTAAATCATCGCATACAGGTTTTTGACCTAAACGGCAATTACATAAGTCAATGGGGAAAAGAAGGAAGCGGAAATGGTGAATTTGAATATCCTTTGGGTATATGTGTAAATAGCAGCAGGGGAAGAGTATATGTAGCAGATCCCAATAATTCCCGTATTCAGGTATTTGATATGAACGGGAATTACATTACACAATTTGGAAATGGCGAAATACAAATTCATGGTATGGACGTTGATATTAATACTGGAATATTATATATGTCAGATTTGGATAACGGCAGGGTAGTGTTATACAAAGAATACAATTAAATAAGAAACGTTTAAAAGTTAATAATATAATAATTTTTACAATGATTGTGCATAGAACGGAAACTGATAATCAAAGATATCCGGATGATTATGTATAATTGATGCTGAAACGCAGATGGATTTGTTTTTTGTAAAGGAATGATATAAAGGAATTCCTATTTTGCAGATTAAATAAAAAATATTTGACAGAATCAAAATTTTTTGTTATATTTTATCAAAATTAAGAAAGGAGGACGTGAGAAATGGCAGGAAATATGAATTATATGAAAAAAAATTTCGCCATAATTGCGTCCATTCTTTTACTTCCGGTAGTAGTCCTATTAGTTACCGGGCTTCTGCTCATCGTCCTCGCGTAAGCGAGACCACGGCGCAGAAACCCGGAAATCCAAAAAATCCAGTAAAAAATCCTTGGTTTTTGTGCCGTAAAAGGTATGTTTGATTTTGTATATAGTTGCTTAATGTGGCATTTAATTATCGTTACGTAAAAAAAATATTTTGCATTTAAAGATTCGGGAATACCGTAAAAATGCATTTATATTAAATTAACTGCTGCAGGATTGCTTTTTCCGGAATTGAAATGGGCTTTATGTTATGAATATATTTTATATAATCAGCATATTTCAGCCCTTTAAATCAATTCTGCATTGGCATCGCCAGACAGGATAGAGAAAAATTTGATGTTTTTTTGTTTTTAATGGCGTTTTGACGCATTTACGCAGTAAAAATTTTGAATTGATTTTAAATGAAAATGTATGTTATTATATAACGTTTAATTTTAATGAAGGATGGTGAATTATAATGCGTTCAGATGAAATGAAAAAAGGCGTTGAAAGAGCACCACACAGGGCATTATTTAAAGCGATAGGTTACACTGACGAGGAAATTGAAAGACCGATGATAGGAATCGTAAATTCGTTTAATGAAGTAATACCCGGACATATACATCTTGATAAAATAGCCCAGGCAGTAAAAGACGGGGTCAGGATGGCCGGAGGGACTCCCATGGAATTTTCAACGATAGGAGTCTGCGATGGCATAACAATGGGACACACGGGTATGAAATATTCACTCGTTTCGCGTGAAGTGATTGCTGACAGCGTTGAAATAATGGCAACTGCCTATCCGTTTGACGGACTTGTTTTTATACCAAACTGTGACAAGATAATTCCGGGCATGCTTATGGCTGCGGCAAGGTTAAATGTCCCGTCCATTTTTATTTCAGGCGGACCAATGCTGCAGGGAAAATACAAGGGGAAAGGTTATGACCTTATAACCGGCGGTTTTGAGGCAGTCGGCGAATTTCAGATGAACAAGATTGACGAGAAAACTTTAAAAGAAATAGAAGACGTGTGCTGTCCGACGTGCGGTTCGTGTGCAGGCATGTTTACTGCAAATACAATGAACTGCGTTACGGAAGCAATGGGCATGGCTTTACCCGGCAACGGCACCATCCCTGCGGTTTTCTCCGAGAGAATCCGTCTTGCCAAAAAAGCAGGAATGAAAATAATGGAACTTATAAAAAAAGACATAAAGCCCGGCGATGTTATGACTGAAAAGGCATTTGAAAATGCATTCATCGTTGATATGACACTTGGCGGGTCAACGAATACAATCCTTCACCTGCCTGCAATTGCACGTGAACTCGGCATAAGGTTTGATTTAAAAAAGATAAATGATATATCTGAAAAGACGCCGACTATCTGCAAACTTTCTCCTGCAAGATTATCTGACGGCACGGAGTATTTCATTACGGATTTAAACGAAGCAGGCGGCATACCTGCCGTAATGAAAGAACTTTCAAGGAAAAAATTATTAAACCTTGATTTGATTACCGTAACCGGAAAAAGAGTAAAGGAAAACATACAGACCGCAGACATAATAAGGAAGGAAGTCATAAGGTCGGTTGACAGCCCTTATTCTGAAAAAGGCGGACTTGCAGTTTTATACGGCAATCTTGCACCTGATGGCGCCGTGGTAAAACAAAGTGCAGTTGACCCTGAGATGATGAAAAGAGAAGGCATTGCAAAAGTTTTTAATTCAGAAGAAGAAGCACAGAGGGCGATATTTGGCAAAAAGATTGCACCCGGAGACGTCGTTGTCATAAGATACGAAGGCCCAAAAGGCGGTCCTGGAATGAGGGAAATGCTGGCACCAACATCTGCAATATCCGGCATGGGACTGGACAAGACTGTTGCATTGATTACGGATGGCAGGTTCTCCGGCGGTTCCCGTGGTGCTGCAATAGGGCATATTTCACCGGAAGCTATGGAAGGCGGTCCCATTGCGTTTATAAAGGATGGAGACGTAATTTCAATTGACATCCCCGGAAAAAGAATAGATTTAAAAATAAGCGATGAGGAACTTAAGAAAAGAAAAGAAAAATGGCAGCCAATGGAGCCAAAAATAAAATCAGGCGTTTTATACAGATATTCACAGATGGTTACGTCGGCATCAACGGGTGCAGTATTTAAAGAAAAACTGTAAACTACGTTACCGGCTGCCGATTGCTTGTTGCCGATTGGAGAAAACAACAATCAACAGGCAGCGGGTGAGAAAAATATTGTTTGCTGATAATAACATAAAAGAGTAATTTAAAAAGGAGTGAAAAAATGAAAGGTTCAAAAATACTTTTGGAATCGTTGAAAAAAGAAGGCGTTGACGTAATTTTTGGATACCCGGGCGGCGTGGTCCTGCCTTTGTTTGACGAAATTTACGACGAAAAGCAGATAAAATTGTATCTCGTCCGGCATGAGCAGGGTGCTGCACACATGGCAGACGGCTATGCCCGCTCAACCGGCAAAGTCGGCGTATGCCTTGCAACGTCAGGACCGGGTGCTACTAACCTTGTAACCGGAATAGCAACTGCATACATGGACTCAATTCCTATCGTTGCTTTAACCGGACAGGTTCTAACATCACACATTGGTAACGATGCCTTTCAGGAAGCTGACATAACAGGCATAACAAGGCCCATAGTAAAACATAGTTATCTCGTAAGAGACGTAAAAGACCTGGCCCAGGTAATAAAAAATTCATTTTACATTGCATCCACGGGAAGGCCTGGCCCCGTTGTCGTTGATTTGCCAAAAGACGTTTTGATAAACGAAGCGGATTTCCAGTATCCTGAAACCCCGAACCTGCGTGGTTATAAGCCAAAATATGAGGGAAACAAACTGCAGATAAAAAAGGCAGTTGAACTAATTGAAAAAGCACAAAAACCGGTAATTTACATTGGCGGCGGGGTAATTGCATCGGGTGCGTCTTCTGAAATTGTAGCATTTGCAGAAAAGATAAATGCACCCGTAACCACTACGCTTATGGGCATTGGCGCTGTCCCATGGAACCATCCTTTATACCTTGGCATGCTTGGAATGCATGGAACGAAATATGCAAATTATGCCGTGCAGGAATCGGATTTAATAATTGCCGTTGGTGCACGTTTTGACGACAGGGTTACCGGAGACGTAAAAACTTTTGCGCCGCATGCGGACATCATTCACATTGACGTTGATGCCGCATCAATCGGGAAAATAATAAAAGTTGACGTTCCGATAGTCGGAGATGCAAAGAGAATAGTAAAAGAAATTACCGATTCACTAAAGAAAAAGGAACATAAGGACTGGGTGGAAAAGATAAACAAATGGAAGCAGGATTTCCCCATGACTTATGATAACGAAGGAGACGAAATAAAACCACAATTCGTTATTGAAAAAATAAACGAATTGACAAATGGAGAAGCAATAATTACGACCGAAGTAGGACAAAATCAGATGTGGGCAGCTCAGTTTTATAAAATAACCAGACCACGGTATTTTATTACGTCCGGCGGGCTTGGAACCATGGGCTATGGTTTTCCTGCGGCAATAGGCGCACAGATAGGAAATCCTGGAAAAATCGTATTTGACATAGCAGGTGATGGTTCTATACAGATGAACGTCCAGGAACTTGCAACCGCCGTAAAATATAACGTGCCGGTTAAAGTCGCTATTTTAAATAACGGATATCTCGGGATGGTAAGGCAGTGGCAGGAACTATTTTTTGGCAAAAGATATGCACATTCTCACATAGAAAACAGCGTTGATTTTGTAAAACTTGCCGAAGCGTATGGGGCAAAAGGTCTGAAAGCAACAAAAAAAGGTGAAGTTGAAAAAGTAATACAGGAAGCGCTTGCATATAACGGACCTGTGCTGATGGATTTTCTTATTCCAAAGGAAGAAAACGTCTGGCCTATGGTCCCGGCCGGTGCTTCCCTAAGCAATATGCTGGAAGGCGAATTAGCATAAAAAGGAGATATAAAAATGAACGATAAAAGAAAAATAATCTCGGTAATAGTTGAGAACCAGCCGGGCGTGCTGGCAAGAATTGCAGGACTTTTTTCAAGCAGAAATTTTAACATTGAATCACTTGCTGTTGGTGAGACAGAGGACCCTACGACTTCAAGAATGACGATTGTTGCAAGAGGCGATGAGATCGTGCTGGAACAGATAGAAAAGCAGTTGAATAAACTGATTGACGTAATAAAAGTCATTGACATGACCGACGAAGAATACGTGGAAAGGGAGCTTACTCTCGTTAAAATAAATACGAGCGATAAGGACAAAACGGATTTGATGCATTACGTAAACATATTTAAAGGAAAAGTTATGGATACTTCGCCGGATTCAATCATGGTTGAAATAACGGGCGATGACGAAAGAATAAATTCATTTCTAAATATCGCAAAATCGTTCGGCATAAAGGAGGTGGTAAGGACCGGCCCCGTTGCTTTAATAAGAGAAAAGAAAAATAAAAATTAATTATCTTAAAAATGGAGGCAGAAATGGCAAAAATTTATTATGACAAAGATGCGAATCTGAACGTGTTAAAAGGAAGGACGGTAGGAATTATTGGTTACGGCTCACAGGGACATGCCCACGCACAAAATTTAAGGGACAGTGGAGTAAACGTAGTTATAGGAGAACTTGAAGGGACAAAAGGTTATGAAATGGCAAAAGAAGTCGGATTTAAAACGATGTCAGCGGCAGATGCAGCAAAAGAAGCTGACGTAATCATGATGCTGGTTCCGGACCCGGTCCAGCCGTTGGTTTACGAACAGTCCATAAAGGATAATTTAAAGGCGGGAAAAGTTCTCGCATTTGCACATGGTTTTAACATTCATTTTGGACAGATAATGCCGCCAAAAAATATTGACGTAATAATGGTTGCTCCAAAGGGACCGGGTCATATGGTAAGGCGTCAGTATGAAGAAGGAAAAGGCGTCCCGTCATTAATTGCAATCCAGCAGGATGCTTCCAACAGGGCGAAGGATATTGCTCTTGCTTATGCAAAAGGAATTGGTTCGTCAAGAGCAGGCATCATAGAAACTACGTTCAGGGAAGAAACAGAGACCGACCTTTTTGGGGAGCAGGCAGTTTTGTGCGGCGGATTGACGTCTCTGATAAAAGCGGGTTTTGAAACCCTCGTTGAAGCAGGTTATCAGCCGGAAATGGCTTACTTTGAATGCCTGCATGAATGTAAACTTATTATGGACCTGATTTATGAAAAAGGTTTTGCAGGAATGAGAGCATCAATCAGCGAAACGGCAAAATACGGCGACGTAACACGCGGACCGAGAATCATTACTCTTGATACAAAATATGAGATGAAACGGATATTAAGAGAAATCCAGTCGGGAGAATTTGCGAGGGAATGGATACTCGAAAACAAGGCAAATAAGCCGGTATACAATGCACTGTTAAAAGCAGAGGCAGATCATCTTGTTGAAGCCGTGGGCAGAGACATAAGAAAACTTATGCCATGGATCGGAAACAAGGAAGAAAAACAAACTAAATCCATGTCGGACGCAGCGCTTAAAAAAAGAGCAGGTAAAACGAAAAGAACCGGACGCAGAAAAAAATAACCGATTGTTTCCTGAAAAAATTCGCAGAACGCGTTTTCCAAATACATTTTATAAGTGTATAAATAAAAAATGTTTTAACATTTTTAATATGACGTCAATGGTGGATGCTTTAGTATTAAAATATATTTAAGGAAGGCGGTAATTGACATGAGTAAATCATCTGACAAAGTGTTTGTTTTTGACACTACTCTGCGCGATGGTGAGCAGATTCCCGGTGCAACGCTTACAAAGAACGAAAAAATAGAAATTGCAAAACAACTTGAATCGCTCAACGTTGATATAATAGAGGCGGGATTTCCCATATCATCTCCGGGTGACATGCAATCAGTAATGGAAATTTCAAAAATTGTAAAAAAACCGGTAATTGCCGGTCTTGCAAGAGCAGTAAGAAAAGACATAGATGCATGCGTGGAAGCACTGAAACCTGCAAAGAGAAGCAGGATACATACGTTTATCGGGACGTCGGACATACACGTAAAATATATTACGAATACGACTCGTGAAGAAGTTTTAAAACGTGCAGTTGATGCGGTTTCCTATGCCTGCAAATTTAATGACGACGTTGAGTTTTCTGCGATGGATGCGGCAAGGACGGATTTTGATTATCTCTGTAAAATCGTGGAAGAAGTCATAAAAGCAGGAGCAAAAACCGTAGACATCCCTGATTCTGTGGGATATGCAACGCCGGAAGAATTCGGAAATCTTATAAAAAAACTATTCAACACCGTTCCGAATATAAACAAAGCAGTCATCGCGGTCCATTGTCACAATGACCTTGGAATGGCTGTTGCCAATACGCTTTCTGCCGTACTAAACGGAGCAAGACAGGTTGAGTGCACGATAAACGGTCTTGGAGAGCGTGCAGGCAATGCATCGCTTGAAGAAATTGTAATGGCTTTAAAAGTAAGGAATGACTTTTATAAGGTTAAAACAAACGTTAAGACGGAAGAGATTTATAAAACTTCACGCCTTGTTACCCGTCTTACCGGAATGCCCATCCAGCCAAATAAGGCGATCGTTGGTGCAAATGCTTTTGCACACGCAGCCGGCATACATCAGGATGCAATATTGAAAAAAGAATCCACTTTTGAAATTATGACTCCTCAGTCAATAGGCATCCCGGGACATGAACTCGTTTTAACGAGCAGGTCGGGAAGGCATGCATTAAAACACCGTCTTACTTATCTCGGATATAAAATTTCCGACAGGGATTTAAACGATATATACGTTAAATTCCTCGGAATTGCAGACAAGAAAAAAGAGGTATTTGATGAGGATTTAATATCCATAATGCAGGGTTCCGGACAAAAGATAAATGATATTTATCATCTTGATTATTTTTATGTGGCAACCGGAAACAGTACCCTGCCAACCGCAACCATTCAGATAAAAAAAGGTGAAAAGGTATTAAAAGATGCAATGATGGGAGACGGGCCGGTTGATGCAATTTACAAAACGATAAACAGGATATTAAATATTGAGCCAAAACTTATTGATTTTCAGATAAAGGCAATAACGAAAGGTCAGGAAGCGCAGGGCGAGGTTACCGTGCGCGTTGTAAAAGAAAATAAAGAAGTAACCGGTCGTGGAATTTCTACGGACATACTTGAAGCAAGTGCAAAAGCATATCTGGATGCCATTTCAAAACTTGAAGATATAAAAAAAGATAAAAGATAAAAACCGGAGGCGGTTTATGTCAATGACAATTGCTGAAAAAATACTTGCTGCAAAATCAGGAAAGAAAAAAGTTGAGCCCGGAGAATTAATCATTGCAGACGTTGACATGGTTCTGGCAAACGACGTTACTGCACCACTTGCAATAAAAGAATTTAAATCAACCGGTGCAAAAAAAGTTTTTAACAGAAAAAAGATAGCACTGGTCCCGGACCATTTTACGCCGAATAAAGACATAAAATCTGCAGAGCAGGCGAAAATTTTACGTGATTTTGCCGATGAACAGAAAATAGTTCATTATTATGACCAGGGTCAGGTTGGCATAGAGCATGTTTTACTTCCGGAACAGGGCATTGTAGTTCCTGGAGACCTTGTGATAGGCGCAGATTCACACACGTGCACGTATGGGGCTCTTGGCGTGTTTGCAACGGGCGTTGGTTCAACTGATGCTGCATTTGCAATGCTTACGGGTAAGGCTTGGTTTAAAGTTCCTTCGACTATAAAATTTTTATACAACGGCAGATTAAACAAATGGGTATATTCAAAAGATCTCATTTTATGGACGATAGGTGACATTGGAGTTGACGGCGCATTATACAGGGCAATGGAATTTTCAGGACCCGTTATTAAAAAATTGTCAATGGATGCACGCATGACCATGTCAAACATGGCAATAGAAGCAGGCGGGAAAGCAGGCATCATTGAAGCGGATGAGACCACAATAAATTACGTAAAAGTAAGGGCATTAAGAAAGTGGAAAATTTACAGGAGCGATAAAGACGCAAAATATGAAAACGTAGTGGAATACGACTGCAGCAGGATAGAGCCGGTCGTTGCAGTGCCTCATCTGCCTGAAAACGTAAAACCGGTTTCGCAATTGTCAAAAGTAAAAATTGACCAGTCGGTCATTGGTTCATGCACGAACGGCAGAATGGAAGACATGCTCATTGCGTCAAAAATTTTAAAAGGTAAAAAAGTAAATTCACGGGTCCGCTGCCTTGTTTTTCCTGGTTCCAGGGACGTTTATCTGACATGCTTAAAAGAAGGCATTGCAGAAACGTTTGTAAAGGCAGGGGCAGTATTTTCTCCGCCCACCTGCGGCCCGTGTCTTGGCGGACACATGGGAGTGCTTGCAAAAGGAGAAACTGCAATATCAACCACAAACAGAAATTTCGTAGGCCGCATGGGAAGCCCTGAAAGTTTCGTATATCTTTCAAATCCGGCCGTTGCAGCAGCAAGTGCAGTGCTTGGCCGTATTGGAAGTCCGGAAGAATTGTAAAAATACGCCAATAAAATATAGGAATTTTATATTGTTTGAAGTGTTTGATGAACATTGTATATTACTAAATACCGGAGGTTACTATGATAAAAGGCAGGGTCTGGAAATTCGGAGACGACGTGGATACAGATGCAATAATTCCTGCTCGTTATTTAAATACGTCTGACCCAAAAGAACTTGCAGCCCACGTTATGGAAGATGCAGACAAGGATTTTTCAAAAAAGGTAAAGAACGGCGACATCATAGTTGCTGGAAAAAATTTTGGCTGTGGTTCTTCAAGGGAACATGCGCCGCTTGCAATAAAAAGTGCCGGCATATCCTGCGTGATTGCCAGGGATTTTGCAAGAATTTTTTACAGGAATTCGTTTAACATCGGACTTCTGATTTTTGAATCGAAGGAGGCATCAAAGGAAACGGAGCAGGGAGACGAACTTGAAATTTTTCCGGAAGAAGGATTGATTAAAAATCTTACAAAGTCAAAAGAGTATAAAGTAAAGCCGATACCTGATTTTATGCAGGAACTCATAAAAACAGGCGGACTTATGAACTATGCAAAAAAATTTTTAAAAACAAGGAGCACAAAATGAGCAAAACTTACAACATTGCGGTCATTGGCGGTGACGGGACCGGACCGGAAGTGATAGCAGAAGGAATAAAAGTTTTAAAAGCAGCAGGAGAAAAATACGGAGTAAAATTTAATTTTACGGATTATGATTTTGGCGGGGAACGTTATCTGAGAACCGGAGAGACGCTGCCTGATTCCGCAATAGAGGAATTTAAAAAACACAACGCAATTTATCTCGGTGCAATCGGACATCCTGACGTAAAACCGGGTATACTTGAACCCGGCATACTTCTTAAACTTCGTTTTTCCCTTGACCAATACATAAATTTAAGGCCGGTAAAATTATATCCCAACGTGGATTGCCCGTTAAAAGACAAAAAACCGGAAGATATTGATTTTGTCGTCATCCGTGAAAATTGCGGCGGTATTTATACTTCTCAGGGCGGAGTATCAAAAAAGGGAACGCCAAACGAGATTGCTTCACAACTTATGATTTATTCGCGTTTTGAGGTCGACAGATGCATAAAATATGCATATGAATATACAAAAAAGAGGAACAAGGATAAAAAATTAACTCTTGTCCATAAAACGAACGTTTTAACTCATTGCGGTGATTTATGGTTAAGGGCATTTAAGGAAATGGGAGATAAGTATTATCCCGAAATTCAGCAGGATTATGCACACGTGGATGCAACTACAATGTGGTTCGTAAAAAATCCCGAGTTTTTTGACGTATTAGTTACTGAAAACATGTTTGGTGATATCATTACGGATCTGGCTGCAATTATACAGGGTGGTCTGGGCATTGCAGCCGGCGGAAACATAAATCCGGAAGGCGTTTCAATGTTTGAACCAATAGGCGGTTCTGCACCGAAATATGCCGGTAAAAACGTAATAAATCCGCTTGCAGCGATATGTGCAGGCGGCATGATGATGGAAACTCTTGGTGAGGAAAAGATTGCCAGGGCAATAGATAACGCAGTTTTAACGTCACTGAGTTCTGGAAAAATCAAATCGTTATCCGCGGGTAAAATGGGAATGGGAACAAAAGAGGTAGGCGATTTGATAGCAAGCCTCGTCTAATCATATAAAAATACACAAAAAGGAGTAGAAAGAAAAATGGCAAAAGAATATAACGTTGCAATAATGGGAGCCACAGGAGCAGTCGGAGAGATAATGAGGGATATTCTTGAAGAAAGGAAATTTCCGGTAAAAAGCATAAAATTTCTTGCATCAGAACGTTCAAAAGACAAAAAAATGACGTTTAAGGGCAGGGAACATAAGGTGGAGGTTTTATCTCCGGAATCGTTTAAAGGAGTAGACATAGTACTTGCGTCGGCAGGTGCATCCATTTCAAAGGAATATGTAAAACACATTCTTGGAGCGGGAGCTCTTTTGATAGACAATTCCTCTGCATTCAGGATGGAGCCGGACGTTCCACTGGTAGTGCCTGAGATAAATCCGGAAGATTGCAGGTTAAACAAGGGCATTATTTCAAATCCCAACTGCACCACTATTATAATGATAGTCCCTTTAAAACCAATTCATGACGCAGCAAAGATAAGAAGGATTGTATGTTCTACTTATCAGGCAGCGTCTGGTGCAGGTGCAAAGGCAATGGCAGAACTGGAACAGCAGGCACGTGACTGGGCAGCAGGAAAAGATTTAAAAGTGGAAAAATTTCCATATCAGATTTTGTTTAACGTAATTCCGCACATTGACGTTTTTATGGATGACGGATATACAAAGGAAGAAATAAAGGTAATAAATGAGACAAGGAAAATAATGCACGAACCGGGGATGAAAATAACAGCAACTACGGTAAGGGTTCCGGTGTTACGGGCGCATTCCGAATCGGTAAATATAGAAACCGAAAAAAAATTAACGGCAGACGAGGTAAGAAAAATTTTATCAAAAGCACCCGGAGTTACTGTGGAGGATGACCCAAAGAATAAAAAATATCCAATGCCTCTTTTTGTTTCGGGCAGGGATAATGTTTACGTCGGCAGAATAAGGAAAGACGGTTCAAATGACAATGGTATAAATTTATGGATTGTTGGCGACCAGTTACGCAAAGGTGCTGCCTTAAATGCGGTTCAGATAGCGGAAATTGTGCAAAGGGAAGGATTAAAATAAAAAGTAACGTTTTAAATCCGGAGGTTTAAAATGATCCCACGATATACATTAAAAGAAATGGGACAGTTATGGAGTGAAGAGGCAAAATTTCAGTCATGGCTCGACGTTGAAATTGCAGTTTGTGAAGCGTGGGCTAAATACGGAAAGATACCAAAAAAAGACCTTGCTATAATAAAAAAGAAAGCAAAGTTTAACGTAAAGGAAATAGAAAACATAGAGATGGAAGTAAGGCATGACATGATTGCTTTTTTAACTGATGTTTCAACGCACGTCGGTAAATCGTCGCGGTATATTCATATGGGACTTACTTCTTCCGACGTCCTGGATACTGCCATGGCTCTGCGGCTCGTGAAATCATGCGACATTATCATTGAAGATTTGCAGGATTTCATAAAAACCTTAAAAAAGGTTGCGATTAAACATAAAATGACTTTAATGATAGGCAGAACGCATAACATTCATGCGGAACCGATTACCTTTGGACTGAAAGTCCTCGTATGGTATTTTGAGATGAAAAGAAATCTGAGCAGATTTATGAATGCAAAGAAGGACATTGCGGTTGGCAAGTTATCAGGCGCGGTTGGTAATTATGCGCACATCCCGCCTCACATAGAGGCAGATGCATTAAAGAGGTTAAATTTAAAAAGGGTGGAAGCTGCAAATCAGGTAATGCAGCGCGACAGATATGCTTTTTTGATGTCAACCCTTGCAATTATTGCAGGGACAATAGAAAAAATAGCAACGGAAATAAGAAATCTGCAGCATACAGAAATACTCGAAGTTGAAGAACCATTTGCAGAAGGACAAAAAGGTTCGTCTGCAATGCCGCATAAAAGAAATCCGGTTGTATCCGAGCAATTATGCGGTCTTGCCCGGCTTGTCAGAACCAATGCTTTTGCATCGTATGAGAACATTGCATTGTGGCATGAGAGGGACATTTCCCATTCATCGGTAGAACGCATTATAATTCCGGATAATCTTACGCTGATTAATTACATGTTAAATAAGATTGACTGGATAATTGATAATTTGAACGTGTATCCTGAAAATATGTTGAAAAATCTGAACGAATTGAAAGGACTTGTGTTTTCCCAGCAGGTGATGCTTGCCCTGGTTCATAAAGGTATTACCAGGGAAGAAGCATATAAAATAGTCCAGACAATTGCAATGAAAATATGGAAAGATAGAAAAGAAGATTTTCCGACGTTGCTAAAAAAAGACATCTCTATCAGGAAATATTTCGGAGACAGGGAAATAGACGCAATATTTGATTACAATTATTTTTTAAAAAACGTTGATGAAATTTTTAAAAGGGTATAAAAGGAGGCGGGCATGAAAAAAATCTTTTTACTTATTTTTTGTCTATTCTTGTTTAGAAACGTTTATTGCGACGTTACCGGAAACGTTGAAGGTGCTGAAATCAGTTTCTATGACGGGACGACAAAAGTGGCGACGTGGAGATTGTCTGCTGCCGGCGTTTTTAAATACGAAGGTGAACTTATCAATGGGGAAATAATGATGTCCTCCGGAGAAAAAGAAAACATAATTACGACCGTTTATAAAATAAAAAACAACGTCATACAGGATGGAATTTATACGTGGAAATACGCAACCGGTGAGATGGCAGGGGAAGAAATTTTCAGCAAAGGTAAATTAAACGGTGAATTCAGATGGTATTATAAAAACGGCAAAGTCTCGCGAACCGGCGCTTACAAGGATGGAAGAAAAGACGGGGAATTTAAATGGTATTTTGAATCAGGCGAAATAGCACAGGAAGGCAATTATAAATACGGTTTAAAAAACGGAACGTTTAAAATATATTACGATAACGGCCAGATAAAAGAGATAATTACTTTTGTTGACAATAAGAGAAACGGATTATACCAGCAGTTATACGATACAGGGACGATAAAAATAGACGGTAATTATAAAAACAATTTAAAAGATGGTAAGTTTATTTTTTATTTTGAAACCGGGGAAGAGGCAGGAATAAAAATTTATAAAAACGGGAAACTGATTTCAGAGCAGGAAAGCAGCGAAGAAGACATAGATAATTTTGATTTTAACGATTCCATGCCGTCAGATTTATAACTTTTTTTAACAGAGACAAATGAACAGAGCAAACAAAGTCCTGATATCCATACTTTTTTTACTTGTCATGATAACGATTTTATTTACTGTGAAAATCATCCCTCTTAATCCCGACACCTACTGGCATTTATCATCAGGACGTGAAATAATAAAAAACGGTGGAATTCCCCAGACGGATAATTTTTCCTTTATAGGACCAAATAAATGGTATGCCCACGAATGGCTTTTTGGCGTTATACTTTATTTAGTTTCAAAAATCACAGGACCTGATAATTTATTTTTTTTAAATTTTTTTATATGGATTGTAATTTTTGCTGAATTGTTATTAATTATCAGGAAGAAAACAAATTTGTCGGTTTTACCGGTCTATCTGCCGTTTTTTCTTGTTTTAATTTATTTATTACAGCAGTTTATCGTATTAAGACCACAGATATTTACGTATATTTTTGTCCTTTATTTTATTTATGTCCTTGAAAACGAACCTGTAAAGGAGAATGCGGCATTATATTTTTCTCTCCCTTTTGTAACTATTTTATGGGTGAATTTCCATGCCGCAACTTTTCTGGGCATTTTACTGGTTTTGTGGTATCTGTCGTATTACGTGATAAAAAAAAGAATGTCCGGCATGAAAACGCCGGAATACGGCTTAAAAATGATGGCTTTTGTATTAGCCGGCGTTATCCTTGCTTCATTTTGCAGTCCGTCAGGACTAAAAGGATTGTTTTTTTTATCAAAAGATAATTTTGTTTTTGTGAAAAAAAACATACAGGAATGGCAGTATTCTTTTCCGGTAGGAAGCGTAATCGACATAACTTTTTTTGTATTTTTTTATTTTTATGCAACGATGTTTTTTATTTTACTGCTTTATAATTTAAAAACAAAAGACAGGGAGAAAAAAACGGAATTGATAAACAATCTTATGCTTACATTAATTTTTTTCGTCCCGTCAATTCTCGCAATAAGAAACATCCCGCTGTTTCTGCTGGTTTCTTTTCCTGTTTTTATTTATTACATTAACGATGCATTTCAAAATCAGATTGTAAATGACGAAAAACCGGATAAAATCGGCATACAGAAATTTTTTGCAGTTATAACGGCAACGCTTATAATGCTGGTTCTGGCTTATTCCATAGTCGTTTATAATTCGCCGAAAAAAAGATTTTATCCCGAAGATGCCATAAGATACGTAAAGGAAAATAACCCCAGACCAAATATTTTTTCGGACATGTTATGGGCTGGTTTCCTTGAATATTATTTATATCCTGATTATAAGGTCATGCTTACCGGCAGGTTTAATTATGACACAAATTTACTATCTGATTATTCGGATATCAATAACGGGATTAACGGTTTTCTGGATAAAATAAAGAAATATAACTTAAAAACATTTTTACTCGGCTATCGTTCGCCCATAATAAGTAAATTGACGGATTTAAATTACGGAGTGACGTATTTTGACGACGTTGTTTTAGTGCTGGAAGAGAAGCATAACGGCGTTAATTATTTTAAATACGTCCGTCCTTATGACGAAAATAATTTTTACGATAAAAATAATTACGAAAAATCGTTGCACGAATTAAACGATTTTATGAATAAATATCCGTCTGAAAAAGTTATGTTTATGTATGCCCTGATTTTACTTGACGGGGAAAAAGAAAAAGCCGTTAAATTCCTTGAAAATGGCGTAAAAACGCATGAGAAATATTATTCTTTGTATAACCTGCTCGGGGCAGTTTATTTTGAAAATAAGGATTATAAAAGAGCGTTAAAAATGCTAAAATTGTCGAAGAAAAAAAATAATTACATTAATCGGATGATAAAAGAACTGAAAAAAATAATAAAAGAAGGATGATTTTATGAAGGATTTAAAAATAGAATTTAACGAACAGTTTAATAAAGCACTGGACGTCATGGAAAATACTTCAAAAAATGCGTTTATTACCGGTAAGGCAGGAACCGGCAAATCAACTTTACTTAATTATTTTAAGGATACGACAAAAAAGCAGATAGTAGTTCTTGCACCAACCGGGGTTGCAGCGGTTAACATAGGCGGACAGACAATTCATTCATTTTTTGGTTTTAAGCCGGACGTTACCGTCCAAAAAGTAAAAGAGATGGAGTTAAAAAACAGATCCGCAAAAATTTATAAAAATCTGGATGCGATAATCATAGATGAAATATCAATGGTCCGGGCAGACCTGCTTGATTGCGTTGACATATTTTTGAGAAAACACAGCAGGTCAAAAGAACTTCCGTTTGGCGGAATTCAGATGATATTTTTTGGTGATTTGTATCAATTACCCCCCGTAGTTACAAAAATGGAAAAAGAAATTTTCAGCACGCATTATAAAAGTCCTTATTTTTTTGAAGCCGACGTTTTTAAAAATTTTTCGATGGAATTCATTGAACTGGAAAAAATTTACAGGCAGAAAGACGAAAAATTCATAGAAATTTTAAACGCAATAAGAAATAATACGATAAACGAAAAACAAATTTCTTTTTTAAACTCTCGCGTAAATGCAGAAACAAAAGGCAGCGATGATTTTAAAATATATCTTACGACGATAAACAAAAAAGCAGACGACATAAATAATGTATATTTAAGAGATATTAATTCCGACGTTAAAACCTATCAGGCAGAAATACAGGGTAATTTTGACAAATCCTATTTCCCTGCAGAAGCCGCGCTAAACATAGCAGCAGGAGCGCAGGTAATGCTGCTAAATAACGATTCTTCCGGCAGATGGATAAACGGGACGGTTGGAAAGATATCAAAAATAAAAAAAAGTAAAAAATACAACGTTGACATTATATATGTTAAATTAAGCGACGATTCATTAGTGGAAGTGATGCCGTATACGTGGGAGATATTTGAATATAAATACAATGAAGAAAAGAAAATGATTGAAACAAAAACGGCAGGGACGTTTACGCAATATCCCGTAAAACTTGCATGGGCCATAACGATACATAAAAGTCAGGGGAAAACTTTTAATAACGTTGTCATAGATTTCAGCAGAGGAACTTTTGCACATGGTCAGGCATACGTGGCGCTTAGCAGATGCACGTCTTTGGATGGCATAGTCCTTGAAAGACCATTCAGGAAGTCGGATATAATAATGGACTGGAAAATAATAAAATTTTTAACCGAATACCAGTATAAATTATCCGAAAAAAACATATCCATTCAGGATAAAACCAAAATGATTGAAAACGCGATAGAAAACGGCAGAAAAATTGAAATAGTTTATTTAAAAAGAACGGATGAAAAGTCAAAACGAATAATAAAGCCGGTTGAAATCGGAAAAATGACCTACATGGAAAAGTCGTTTCTCGGGTTAAAGGCATATTGCATGAAAAGAAAGGAAGAAAGGGTATTTCGCGTTGACAGAATTCTCGAAATAAACGTTTTATAATTATGAAATACAAATTATTGACAAAAATTTTTTTTTATATATAATATAATGTATAAAAGTATAAAAATCAGGAGGATGGGAGCCTAAAAAGGAGGAAACAATGAAGATAGGAAATAGAGTCAGAGTTAAGAATCTCGATTATTTCCGCGATTCAGTAACTCAGGAAGTGGTAAAAAGAGATAAAAAATTAATAGAAACTGAGGGGTATATAAGAGACATTAACCTCGGCATTTTTAAAGTTGAATTTGATGATGGCAAAGTTGAATACTTTGACGGCAGGGAACTTGAACTTGCCGAGAAGTTAAAAATTGTTGACATTGACATGTCTTTTGTTTCATGGCAAAAGGGTGGAAAATCCATTTATGGAACGGAAGCAGAAGAGAGGTACTTCGTAGGAGATTTCAGGCGCGGCTGTGTTTTTAAGGGAACCATAGAACTGGACGACGAAGAAATTGAAAGAATGAAATCCGCCGAAAAAGAAGGCATAAGGGCGGTATTTGACGTATTTGTCAGAGCAGAAGGAGACAGGAGAAAGAACAGAAGATAGTATTTGGCATTGTAACTATTTGTTATTCCCGGGAAATCGGGAAATCCTGTCGTTATTTTCTGCCGGAATTTATTTCTGATTTAATCAGGAACAGAAATATTAAATATATTGCCGATTGTTTGTTACTTGTCGGTAATTGATAACTAAATTACGTGGTTTTTTACAAAAATTTCTATCTGGTCTCTTTATTTTTTCCCTTGCTGTCCTGTCCCACTGATGAAAGTATTGTTACCTTTTTTTGTAATACCCGTCCTTTACCTGTATCCTTAAATTTATTGCAATGAATCTCTTAAAAAAATCCAATCAATCTTTATATTTAATTTATGTCTAATGGTCAAAATATTTTATATTGATTTTAATGGAGATATATATTAATCTTAAATAATTATTTACCGGAAATTGAATAAAGTTTAAGAAGATGTTTAAACCGTTTCAACGCAACGGCAGAAATTTATGTTTTAATAAAAAGGAGACGTGTATGAAAAAAACAATTTGTTTTTTTTTGATTGCGTTATCCGCGTTTTTTTTAATTTCCTGCGGGGGACAACAATACATGAAAAAACAGGATTACGTTAAATGGACGGCTGGTTATGACATTGAACAATTACAGCGCGATTTCGTTGACTTACGTTTTGGCATGTTCATTCATTTTGGAATACTTACGTATACCGGCACATGGGCGCAAAAAAATCTTGACATTACGAAATTCAAACCGGTTGATTTCAATCCCGGCCAGTGGGCTGACGTCGCAAAGGAAGCAGGAATGAAATTCGGCGTTTTAACCACAAAACACCACGATGGTTTTGCTTTATGGCAGACGGATACGAGTGATTTTTCCGTAAAGGGTATACCGTGGAAAAATGGCAAATGTGACGTTGTAAGGGAATACGTTGATGCTTTCAGGGCAAGGGGACTTCTCCCAGGACTTTATTACTCAATATGGGATAATACAAAAGGCATAGGAAACAAACCAGTCACAAGGGATGACATAGAATATGTAAAAAAACAGTTAAAAGAGTTATTGACAAAATATGGAGACATACCAATTCTCGTCCTTGACGGCTGGTCATGGAAAATGGGGCATAAGGCAATGCCTTACGACGAAATAAAATCGTTTATAAAATCGTTGCAGCCGGGTTGTCTCGTAATTGACCATACGCATCTGCAGTGTTTGTGGGATAATGACCTTGTCGTGTTTGAAGAACCCAAGGGAGTTTTTGCACCGGAAGGAAACGTGCTTGCTGCAGCACAGGACCAGAAAATAATAAACGGCAATGACTGGTTCTGGGGCGAGCAGACGCTTCGTGACGAACCTATGAGCGTTGTGGAAATAGTTGAAAAACATTTAAAGCCGCTTGAAAAAAGATACACGGTTTTTATATTAAACTGTCCTCCAAACAGAAACGGACTTCTGGATGAGCATATTGTCCGCAGGTTAAAGGAAGTTGGAAAAGTATGGAAACCGGATTTAAACAGAAAGCCGCTTCCAGAGCAGCCGCCGCAGAACGAAAAACCAATAATACCCGAATCCGTAACGGCAACGAGCGGAAATGCAGATTTTGCAATTGATGGCATAAACGATGCTCATTTTTATTCAGTATGGGAAACGGAAAAGAAAATGCCGCAATCAATAACAATTGACCTTGGTGAAATTTATCCTGACGTTGGAATACTGTGTTACGTTCCAAAATACGTTGTGACTGCACAGCCAACGAATGAAGGTGCAATAACATCTTATAAATTATCCGTAAGCGAAGACGGAGTTCATTTTGAAGAAGTTGCAAAAGGTAACTGGAAAGCAGATTCATCCATGAAAGTTGTGACTTTCAAGCCTGCAATAGCCCGCTATGTAAAACTGGAAGCATTAAAGGCAAAAGGCGGATTCGCCGCTGCAACGGAAATAGCAGTGGGAAGAAAGTAAAACAAAACAGCCGGCATTGTTATTTTATAAATCAGGAAGGAGCGTCTATGAGCCACATGAAATCACTGATTGTTTTGTCAATTTTATTTGTATTATTTGCTTCTTTTGTTCTTGGAGCAAAGACAGAGACACAGCTCAGGTTAGCAAACGTTTTTTCCGACAACATGGTTTTGCAGAGAAACGCTGAAATTGAAATATGTGGATATGGAACGGCAGGTAATGACGTTACAGTTTCGTTCATTGGCGAGACAGAGACGGCAAAAATCGACGTCCGCGGTGAATGGAAATTAAAATTAAAACCAAGGGATGCAGGCGGTCCCTATGAAATGCAGATTTCATCGGGAAATGAAAAAATAATACTTAAAAACGTTCTGGTTGGCGACGTATGGTTTTGCTCGGGCCAGTCAAATATGGAATGGCAACTTATGAATACGACCGACGGGGCAGAAGAACTGAAAAATTTTAAGGAGCAGGATAAGATAAGACTTTTTACTCAGGAGCAGATACCATCACCATATCCTTTAAGAGAAGTGAGAGGGAAGTGGCAGTTATGCAACAGGGAAAATGCACAGAATTTTTCCGCGGTTGCTTATTTTTTTGGAAAAAAGATATATGAAGAAACCGGCATACCCGTAGGACTTATAAATTCGTCGTGGGGCGGAACACCGATTGAAATATGGATGGATGCAGGGCTTTTAAAAGGTAATCCAGTTACTGAACCGATTCTGAAAAGATGGGATTCGTTGTCGTTTTTTGACTGGAAAAAATGGAACTATGGTCTTGGTCTGGATTATAAAATAGAATTTTCCGGATTGTCTTTTACGTCAGAATCAAAAAAAGGTAAAAATTTGGTCGTGCGCAGCTGTGAAGAGTGTCCGGGAGACCTCGGCGGATACTGGAGTTCATGGGCAAAACCGGGCTCAACTGCAACATATAAAAACGAAAAAGAAAACGGAATCATATCCGGCCTAATAGGTTTTAATGCATGGGCAGGAGCAGGAACGATGCTTAACAACAACGAAATTTTTGATTTATCCGGATACGATTTCATAGAATTTAAAGTCCGCGGTAATGGAAAATTTTCACTCTCACTTACGCAGCCGAGTATAGAAGATTTTGATTATTATTCATCCCGGGATTTTGATGCAACCCCTGCATTTAAAAAAATAAAAATACCAATATCAACGATGAAACAGGGCGGATGGGGAGCGGCAAAGCCATTTACGCAGAATGCCATAAAGCAGATACAGTTTAACATAAAATCCATGACTGTAGAACTGCCTTCTGTTTTGTTTAATGGCATGGTCATGCCTTTTACTGATTTTAAGATAAAAGGCGTTGTGTGGTATCAGGGTGAGACAAACGCAGACAGGGCAAAACAGTATGAGACGCTGCTGCCTCTCATGATAAAAAACTGGCGCGACGTCTGGAAACAGGACATCCCGTTTATCGTAGTCCAGTTGCCAAATTTTATGCAGAGAAAAGAACAACCATCGGAAAGTTCATGGGCTGAATTAAGGGAAGCACAGTTAAAGACAATGCAAAAAGTCCAGGACGTCGTTACCGTATCTACGATTGACCTTGGCGATGCAAACGACATCCATCCCAGGGTAAAAAAACCATGCAGTGACAGATTGGCACATTCTGCCCTCGTCCTCCTTTATGGTAAAACCGGTCCGCTTACCGGACCTGTTTATGATTCCATGGAAAAGAAAGGCGATAAAATTTACGTTAAATTTAAAAATGCCGGAAAAGGACTTACTTCAAAAGACGGAAATTTAAAGGGTTTTGCAATTGCAGGCGCAGACAAAAATTTTAAATGGGCAAAGGCAGAGATAAAAAGCAACGGTACAATCGTGGTCTGGAGCGAAGAAGTAAAAGACCCGGTTTCCGTCCGTTATGCATGGGCTGATAATCCGGAATGTAATTTATATAACAGGGAAGGTCTCGCAGCATTCCCATTCCGCACCGATGACTGGGAAGGAATAACGGAGAAAAACAGATAAAAAGACAACGGTAGATGGCAAGGTGTAAAATGCCGGATGAAAAATTTAATGGAGTCCGTATTTGTTTATAATGAAATGCAAACGTCCTTAAATTGCAGTCTTTATGTATAATAACGATACGTAGAGATGGGTTTATTACCCCGTCTCTAAACGGACGGCATGAACCGCATGATGTAATTCCAGCCTCAATGAAATGGACATTCTGTGTTTTGAATGCAAGAGACGGATTTAAAACCTGTCTCTACGGAAACGCAGGGAATGAGATTAGACCCCGAAGATGTCATATCTTTCCCGGAGATTTAATAAAATATAAATAATATTGAAAATAGATGTTTTTTAGTTAATAATAATTATTTAAAATTTTACGTAACAATTTTTATAAAAGAGCGGCATTGGAATATTAAATAGTCAAAGAAATGCTGCTCAAATAGCGTATTTATGCGATGATTGAAAGGATAACATGATTAAATTATTAAAATATCTTAAGCCATACATTTTAAACATTGTTTTTATAGTCGTGCTTTTTCTTTTTCAGGCACTCATTGACCTTTCACTTCCTACGCTGATGGCGGAAATAGTAAACAAAGGCGTCGTAAAAAATAACATTCCGTTTATAATGCACATAGGAGGAATCATGTTGTCCCTGGCATTCCTGGGCGTTATCTGTGCTTTTATTTCAGGATTTCTTTCATCAAGGACGGCGCTCGGCTTTTCAGAAAAATTACGTCACGTAATATTTGAAAAGGTGGAAAGTTTTTCACTTTATGAATTTGACCGAATAGGAGCATCTTCTCTTATTATCCGTACTACAAACGACGTATTACAGGTGCAACGCACGCTTACGATAATGATGTCAATGATGTTGAGGGCTCCGCTTATGTGCATAGGCGGCATAATAATGGCTTTTTTCAGAAATGCACAACTTTCCCTTGTCCTCGTATCTTTTATTCCCGTCCTGGCAGTACTGATATACTTCGTTCAGAAAAACGCAATGCCTATTTTCAGGGAGATGCAGCATCGGCTCGATACATTTAATCTGGTTATACGTGAAAAACTAAGCGGCGTGCGGGTAATACGTGCTTTTAACATGACGGAGCATGAAACCAGACGTTTTGACAGGGCAAATAAAGACCTTATGGATACTGCTTTAAAACTTACTGGTCTTATGTCCTCCATATTACCGGTTTTAATGGTCATAATGAATTTTGCAATGATAGTCATAGTATGGGTCGGCGGCATTAAAATTTCACACGGCAGTATGAACATAGGAGACATACTTGCATTTATCCAGTACGTAAATCTCATACTTTTTTCGCTTATGCTCATATCTTTTCTTTTCATACTCATACCGCGTTCTGAGGTTTCTGCGGCCAGGATAAACGAAGTCCTTGACATGGACATTTCCATAAAGGACCCTGAAAATCCGGTTTCCCCGGAGAAAAAAGGGTCACTCGAATTCAGAGACGTTACTTTTAAATATCAAGGTGCAGAAGAATCTGCTCTTTGCAACGTCTCATTTTATGCAGAGCCGGGTAAGGTTACCGGCATAATAGGCGGCACCGGTTCCGGTAAATCAACTCTTGCAGCACTTGCATTAAGGTTTTATGACGTGTGTTCAGGTGCAGTGCTTGTTGACGGAACCGACGTCCGTAAATTCTCCCAGCAGGATTTAAGAAGCAGGATAGGATACTGCCCGCAGACGTCTTTTCTTTTTACGGGCACGGTAGAGGAAAACGTGCTGTTTGGCGGCAACGGCGACATCCATAAAGCACTTACGGTTTCCCAGTCAATGGAATTCGTATCGTCCATGCCGGAAAAAGAGATGTCCATAATTTCCCCGGAGGGAAAAAATTTATCCGGCGGTCAGAAACAGAGATTGTCAATCGCACGGGCAATAGCAAGAAAGCCGGACATATACATATTTGATGATGCGTTTTCCGCACTTGATTTCAAAACTGACGCTGTTTTGCGTGCCGCCCTTAAAAAGGAGACGTCAGGAGCCACTGTCGTGATAATAGCACAGAGGGTTGCAACGGTTCTTGATGCGGACAGGATAGTCGTCCTTGACGATGGCATTGTGGCAGGCATAGGAACCCATAAAGAACTTTTGGAATCGTGCAAAGTTTACAGGGAAATAGTAAATTCACAGTTTGCTCCGGAGGCTGCATCATGAGCCCTGGCGAAAATAAAAATCGTCCCGTAAGGCCCTTAAGGCGGACCCGCCCGCACATGTCAGGTGGCCACAGAGGCGGCGTAGGAAGACCCGTTGAAAAAGCAAAGGATTTCAAGGGAACCGTAAAACGTTTGTTCGGATACCTTAAACCTTATACTTTATCGTTTATCTTTGCTTTTGTGCTCATACTCTGCGGCACCATAATAAATACCGCAGCTCCAAAACTTCTCGGTGCAGCAATAGACAGCATGTTTGTTTTTGTATCAAAAAAAGTTCCTGTCATGGATTTTAAATTCATAGCAAAAATACTTCTTTTGATTTTATTTCTGCAGATTATAAACGCTCTTTTTACTTATTTTTATCAGCGCATACTTATGAAATCTACGGTAAAAATAGTGTATAATCTGCGACGGGACATTGATGTAAAACTATCAAAACTTCCTCTTCAATATTTTGATACCATGCCACATGGCGAAATCATGAGCCGCATAACCAACGATACCGATAACATAAACAATGCGCTTCAGCAGAGTTTGCCGCAGCTTTTTAGTTCAATTACGGGAATAATCGGCGCACTTGTGATGATGATTTACATAAGCCCGTCTCTTACCCTGATTGCAGTTCTTATCCTCCCGCTGTCGTTTGCTGTTACGACACTTATTGCGGGCAACTCACGGCGTTATTTTCTGGCACAGCAAAACGCATTAGGTGAACTTAACGGCCACGTGGAGGAAATGTTATCCGGCCACGTCATTGTAAAATCGTTTTGTTATGAAAATGAATCAATTAAAAGATTTGACGAAATAAACACAAGATTATACGATGCTGGCTGGAAAGCACAATTTATATCGGAATTTCTGTTTCCGCTAATGAATTTTATAAATAACATAGGATACGTTGTAATCTGCGTTGCAGGCGGCATAATGGTTGCAAAAAATACGATTAAAATAGGTGACGTCCAGGCTTTCATTCAATATATAAGGATGTTTACGCAGCCGGTGGCACAAAGCGCAAGCATGATAAATACCATGCAAACGGCAGTTGCATCGGCAGAGCGGGTATTTGAAATATTAAACCAGGTGGAAGAGCCGACAGATGACAATCTGCCCGATGTACCGGAAAAGCCGGAAGGCGAAGTGGAATTCAAAAACGTAAAATTCGGCTACACGCCTGATACTCTTGTTTTTGACGGCATGGATTTAAGGGTTGACCCCGGACATACGGTTGCGATTGTAGGACCTACGGGTGCAGGAAAAACGACGATGGTAAATCTGCTTATGAGATTTTATGACATAAAAGAAGGCAGCATAACAATTGATGGAACGGATATTTCCAGCATAAAAAGGAGCAGTCTTCGCAGAATGTTTGGAATGGTGCTTCAGGACGCGTGGCTTTTTAACGGAACAATAAAAGCAAATATATCCTATGGGAAGCCCAATGCATCCGATGAAGAAATAATTGCAGCGGCAAAAACTGCAAGAGCAGACCATTTTATAAGGGCACTTCCTGATGGTTACAATACCGTATTAAATGAAGGAGCGTCAAACATATCACAGGGCGAAAAACAGCTTATAACCATAGCAAGGGCAGTGCTTTCATCGCCGGCAATGATGATACTTGACGAAGCAACAAGCAGCGTGGATACAAGGACAGAACAGCAGATACAACACGCAATGCTCGAACTCATGAAAGACAGAACCAGTTTCGTCATAGCACACAGGCTGTCAACGATAAGGGACGCGGAATTGATACTTGTTATGAACAAAGGCAGGATAGTTGAAAAAGGAACGCATGCGTCGCTTCTTGAGAAAAAAGGATTTTATTATGAATTATACAACGCACAATTTATGGGCATAAAAACCTGAAACGCATGGTTTATTATTTTTAATGGATTTGTCGTTACAAATCTGAGCATTAAATAACGATACGTAGAGGCGGGTTTATTGGAACAGCATTCAGAAAACCCCAAACTTCAGTTTGGGGAATAAAATATCTCAGTGAGATATTTTATGAATGCATACATTAAAAATGTTTTATCTACTTTGCCAGGAGGGTTCCATGGTCACTGCGGAATATCACTGGTATTCCTCGTCCCCTGGCCAATCAACTAAATCCCGTAAAGATAATTTCCACGGGACAAATTGATTGAATTTTTTGTGGGAGCCTCGGACTTTAGCCCGAGGGGGTCCCACTGTTTTTTTATTTTTGATTTAACAAGCGTTATGTACATGCCGCATTCATTTTCCATCCGATTGCATACAAAAACTTCTTGACACTCTTTTTTATTATAATAAAATCAATAACTGTTCATACGTGGGCGCATAGCTCAGTTGGTTAGAGTGTCAGCTCGACAAGCTGGAGGTCACTGGTTCGAGCCCAGTTGCGCCCACCATTTTAATAAATACAGATGACTTTTTGATAATCCGTTTCAAACTTACTTTATAAATGCCTAAAATTTTGTTATACTGTTGTAATTGTTAATTAAAGAAGGTGATACAAATGTTAAAAAACGTAAATAAAAAGATAAATGAAGTAATAGAAAACCTGCGAAAGAACGGGTTTAACGTTATAAACGTTGAGACGACAGACGAAGCAAAGCAGGAAATTTTAAAAATGATAAAAGAAGACGAAATAATAGGTGTTGGCGGTTCTTTGACAATAAGGGAACTGGGCGTTATAGAAGAATTAATGTCGCGCGGAAACAAAGTTATCCATCACTGGCTTCCAAACACGTTTATTGAAGAAATAAAAGATGCAAGACGAAAGGCAGTAAGGATTTCTGACGTTTATCTTACCGGCACAAATGCAATTACTCTTGGCGGCGAACTCGTAAACATTGATACTTATGGTAACAGGGTTGCTGCCATGATATACGGCCCTCCAAAAGTCATAATTGCAGCAGGCTACAATAAAATCGTAAAAGACGTAGATGATGGATTTAAGAGGATAAGAGAAGAAGCAGCGGTAAAAAATGCACAACGGCTTAACGTTGAATTTCCCCAGGGGTTATGCAAGGTAAGCACTATTATACATCAAAGACCAAACGATACGGACATTACTATCATTCTTATTAATATGGAACTTGGATATTAAAATCAGGGAGGAAACATGAAAAAAAACATTGCATTAGACGGTTTGTGGGATTTCAGGATTGGCAAAAAAACGAGAAAAATCAAAGTTCCTTCCAACTGGTATCTTGAAGGTGTTGATTTTGCAGGAGCGGCAGAATATTCCAGGAACGTAAAATTAAAAACAAAGAAGGATAAGAAATATTTTATTGTTTTTAAAGGCGTTGATTATTTTTCCGACGTATATGTTAATGGTAAATTTGCCGGCAGGCACGAAGGATATTTCCAGAAGTTCAGGTTTGACGTTACTCAATTCGTCAGAGACGGAAATAATGAGATAAAGGTTATCGTTAATTCTCCGAAAGAAGACGAAAAAATCTGGCCGGACAAAAAAATACTGGTAAAAGGCATATTTAATCATCACGATGCAAGACCCGGCTCATGGAACAAAAAAACGGGACAGGATAAAAACACGGGCGGCATCTGGAACCACGTGTATCTGGAAGAAACGGAACAAACAGAAATTGAAAACGTAAAAATAACGCCAATACTTAAAGACGACGGGGTTTGGATGGTTAACAGTGAATTGTTTGTAAATAATTATTCAGAAAAAACCGTTGAAGCAATTATCAATTTTGACATGTCGCCTTATAATTTTAAAGGCAGAAGTTATAAGAGAAAAGAAAAAATATTTTTAAAACGGGGATTAAACAGAATTAATTTATTTATTAAACTTGATTCGCCTGAATTGTGGTGGACGTGGGACTTAGGCAGTCCAAATTTTTATAAGTTCGTTTATAGAATAGAAACGGACGGTTGCAGTGACGTTTTTACGGAAACAAGCGGGATAAGAGAATTTAAAAAGGGCAGGGATAATGCCTGGTATCTTAACAACAAAAGAATTTTTTTAAGGGGCAGTAATATAATTCCAACGCAATGGCTTTCTGAATATACCATTGATAAAATAAAAAGAGACGTTAAACTGATAAAAGGCGCTAATTTAAACATAATGAGGGTTCATGCACACGTAAACAGGGAAGAATTTTACAAAGAAATGGATGAGCAGGGCATAATGGTATGGCAGGATTTTGCCCTGCAATGGAGTTACGATATATCGGATAAATTTATGGACAATGCGGCATCTCAGATAAAAGACATGGTTAATCTGTTTTACAACAGACCTTCAATAGTCATATGGTGCTGCCATAACGAACCATCGGTAAATGAAAAACAGCTTGACCCCGTCCTTGAAAAAAAAGTAAGGGAAGAAGATGCGGTGAGGCATGTTGAAAAAGCATCTGATTTTGGCCAGCATTATTATCCCGGCTGGTATTATGATTATTCCCCGCAGAATCTTTACTTTGACATGCAAAACGTCAGAAAGGCATTCGTCATATCAGAATATGGAGTGCAGGCACTGCCTGCATTATCTACTTTAAAAAAAATGTTTAATGAACGTGAATTATTCCCTCCGGACATAGAAAAATGGCAATACCACGATTTTCAGCCGGAATTTACTTTTAACGTTGCAAACGTAAAGATGGGAGATTCAATAGAAGAATTCGTTGAGAATTCACAGGTTTATCAGGCAACCATAGTAAAAGAATTGTCTGAATTTTATCGTTTGTGCAGATATGAAAACGTAAACGGAATATTACATTTCATGTTTGTTGATTGCTGGCCATCAATAACGTGGTCGGTGGTTGATTATTACAGGGTGCCGAAAAAAGGATATTTTGCATTAAAGGAAGTCATGCAACCCTTATATCCGGGTTACAGAATTATTAGAAAAAAAATGTCAAAGACGGAAAAAATAGCGTGGAATAACATCCTCGAAATGGTATTCATCATAAACGACATGCATAAGGAAATAAAAAATGCGGGATTCGTTTTACAGGTTCAGGATGCAGACGGTAAAATATACCTGAACATCAGCAAAAAAATAAAATCTATTCTGCCGGATGCAATTACGCATCCTTTTTCAGGCATAGGTCATAGTGAAAATGGCGCGGAAAGTTACATCCCTGAAAACGTGAAAGCAGGGATACATAAAATGAAGTTGTTTATTTATCGGGGTAAGAAAATAATTGCTTCAAATTCTTATGAATTTGAAGTAACGGAAAAAGTGAAGTAATCTGCGGCTGGCAGAATATGGATTTTATTTTTAATGGAACATAATCATCCGCTATCATTTCCACCACATAATTTACCAACGTAAACGTTAAATAACAAAATGACAGGCATGGAGAAAAACAACATTACATGTTGCCAATCATTCATTTTTCCCCTTTTTTTATTTGTCCTTTACCCATAAATTTTTTTACAATAAAACGCTCTTAATTATGTAGTTTATGAATTATTCTGCCGGTAAAGCAATTCTGTTTATAGCATCAGATGTCTTTATGCAGTCAGGTAAACTAAAACCTGATGGAAGTAAGCAGACAATTTATTGGAACAGCATTCAGAAAACCCCAAACTTCAGTTTGGGGAATAAAATATCTCAGTGAGATATTTTATGAATGCACACATTAAAAATGTTTTATCTACTTTGCCAGGAGGGTTCCAGGGTCGCTGCGGAATATCACTGGTATTCCTCGTCCCCTGGTCAATCAACGAAGTCCCGTAAAGAGAATTTCTACGGGACAAATTGATTGAATTTTTTATAATTAAGAAAAAAAATGCAACAATCCTTCCACTAATATTACCGGACAACAATGGACCATGCAATTTGCCCTGATATAATATTAGTAAAAAATTACTTTATTTTCGTAAAATTTTACGATATACTTAAAATAAAAGGAAAACCATAATGGAGGAGGTAGCCATGAGTGAGACAATTACCGTAACGTTAAAGCTTAGCAGGAAAAAGAAAGAAGCTTTTTACGATTTCTGCAAAGAACAGGGCTTGATGATAAACAAATTTTTTGAAAAAGCAGTAGAAAACGAGATAGAAAGGTATCTTCTGGAAAAGAGTGCTTCTGTATTTCACAATTACGAAAAGCAGAAGAAAACAGCGGTTGACTTTGATAAAGCCGTAAAACAACTTGAAAAAAGGCGGTAGCGATGGAATGTTTTTGGTAAAGATGATGCTGAATTTTCTCAGGAAATTCAGTTTATTATCAGCTTCTGAAAGGAAAATAATAAACCATATCAGGGCGGATGTCGGGCGTAAAAAGGAATATAAGCGGGAAGACGGGTTTTTATCCATGCCTTATGATGAACTTAAAACGGCGCAGGGATTTGTTTATGAACCTTCAATGGATCAAAGGCTAAAAAAACTCCGGCTTACAGGCCAATATTTCAGAATATGGTTTACCGTAGAGAAAAACGGGGAGATATATTTTGTGAATTTTGAAAGATTAATTTAATATTATAAAAACGTTTTTGAATATGTAATATGTGTCTTTACAAAAAATGTTATTGTAAAATATAATTAATCAAAATGGCAAAAATAACATGTGAAATTTTTGGTGTCGTGCAATAAAACCTGCAATTTGCCTTATATACAACGAAATGAAATAAATGTTAATTTAAATAAATGATTTATGATATAATAAACTTACTACATTAATAACGCGGAGTAAAAAAATGAATAAAATGGACATTAAAATTGTAAACGAATTAAAAGAAAAATTAGAAAATATTTGTGAGATTTTAGACGTTAAAATTTTTGGTTCAAGAGTAAAAGGAAAAGCAGACAAATACTCCGATCTGGACGTTTTTATTGAAGTAAAAGAAATGAATTATGAATTAAAAGATAAGATTTATGATGCCGTCTGGGAAGTTGGATTTGCAAACTCCGTATTTATATCGCCGGTTATTTTTACTAAATATGAAATTGAAAATACTCCTTTGAAACATTCCCCTTTACTTATAAACATACGAAAAGAAGGAATTACAATATGAATAAAAAGAATTCTTTATACGTTTATAGATTAAAACAATCAGAAGAAACATTTAAAGAAGTAGAAAAAATGGTTAAAGAAAAATTTTCTTCAAGAACTATTATTAATAGAGCGTATTATGCAATGTTTTATTTATTGCTGGCTTTATTTATAAGAAATAATATAGAAGTTAATACTTCAAAGCATACGGGAATTATTTCTATTTTTGATAACGCTTTTATTAAAACGGGTAAAATAGATAAAAAGTATTCCAAAATTTTGCATTCTATTTTTAACGAAAGACAAATCGGAGATTAAAGGAGTTAATGAACATATCTTTTGAAAAAGCCGTAGAATATGTTGAAAGGACCAGAGAATTTATAAAAGAAATAAAAAAATTCATAAAATAATTATTAAAATTAGATTTCATAAAACGTTAAATTATAATCTTTGGAATGTTGCATATAAAACCCCGGCATTTCATCGTTAAGAA
>JAGNJD010000021.1 GCA_018000835.1 Candidatus Goldiibacteriota bacterium
CCTCATACCAATATTCATGTCCATTTATCAGTTTTTTCCTAAAAAACGACATATCTATCACCTCCTTTCGTAGTGCCTAATATCTTATCATACATAAACAATAGACACAACATTAATCTTACTACCAGCGGAGAAATAGGGATAAAAGAAGAGGAGATGATATATGGAGGGAGGAGGAAGAGGAAATACAGGAAAGTAGGCAAAATACGGCGAAGTAATGTATTTAAGAGCATAGAAGAAAGGCCGAAAGGAGTAAAAGGGAGGAAAGAATTCGGGCACTGGGAAATAGATGTAGTGAAAGGTACAAGAAGGACGAAGGCGTGCCTGCTGACGTTAAGCGAACGAAAGACGAGGCAGGAAATAATATGCAAGATGAATTCGTGTAAAGGGGAAGAAGTAGACAAGGTGATGACAGAAATGGAGAAAAGATTAGGAAGTAATTTTAGGAAAATATTTAAGACAATAACGGCAGACAATGGATCGGAATTTTTAGACTGGGAGGAATTAGAAAGGAGTAAGATAAAAGGAGGAGGGAGAAGGACAAAGATATATTATGCACATCCATATAGTTCATTTGAAAGAGGAACGAACGAGAATCAGAGCCGGATGATAAGAAGGTTCATAAGCAAGGGCACGGATATAGGAAAAGTAACGAGAAAGACAGTGAGGGCAATACAAAATTGGATAAATAGTTATCCCAGAGCAATATTAAACTATAAAACATCTAATAATATAACAAGTCAATTTCTTACAAAAAAAACATGTGAAATTTTGGGTGTGGTGCAATAAAACTTGCAATTTGCCTGCTTAATTTATTTTACACACAATACTTGACAGAATACTTATTCATTACGTTGTTTTTTATGCACGCGTTTTTATGAAATTCATTAATTATCTGAACATCAATCAGAACGGATTGATTGATAAATATATTGCATCTTTTGTTTTTTTATTTTGCACTTTACAATTGGCATTTGCCGTTGTAATTATTTATTTTTGCAGCTGCCTTGAATTCATCTGCAATGTATTTTTTCATTCCGTCATAGGCCAATCTAATATTTAAAGGCAGTTCTTTTTCTGTCTTACCATGGTCGAGCCCGTGTGAGATATGGGTAAAATATACCATATTGGCGTTAATTCTTTTTGAGATTTCAATTGCCTCCGTTAAATTAAAATGGGTTGGATGACTTTCCCTTCTTAATGCATCAAGAACAAGAACGTTTACTCCATTTAAATAATCAAAGGATTTTTCGGGAATGGATGATGTGTCCGTCATATATACCATATTGCCTATTCTATACGACATGACGTCCATGTTTCCATGTTTTACCAGAATGGGCAAAACAGTAATTTTTCCGGTTTTAAACTCCCTGTATGGCATGATTTCCGTCAAAATAAGTTTTGGTTTACCACCGCCTTCCTGTGTCTTTCTAAAAATATATTCAAATCTTTTTTTTACCTCTTTTAAGGTTTGTTTACTGCCAAAAACCGGAATGCTTTTTCCCTGAATCTCGTTATACCTTCTTATATCATCAAGACCGGCAATGTGGTCAGAATGGCAATGTGTAAGTAAAACTGCGTCTATTTTTCTTATCTTATATTTTAAAGCCGCAAGACGGAATTCAGCCGGAGTATCTATTACAAGTGAAGTGCCATTTTTTTCCACGAATAGAGATGACCTGTTTCTGACATTTTTTGGATTCTTTGAATTACAAACGCTGCATCTGCACCCTGCAATCGGAACGCCATGTGAAGTGCCCGTGCCAAGAAAAATTATTTTCATTTTTTATGCTCTCAAAAATAAAACCACAATTGTCAGTCCCAGCAGTATTCTGTATATTACAAAAGGAAGGAAAGAATGTTTTTTTACAAAATTTATAAGAAATAAAATTGCAATGAATCCTGCAACAAAAGATGAAACAAGACCGGTCATAAAAACCGCAATGTTTTCTCCACCACCTATTTTAAAAACTTCGTTAATCTTAAAAACAAATGCACCCAGTATGACGGGTATTGATAATAAAAAAGAAAATTCGGCAGATTCATCCCTTTTAAAGCCAAGAAATAAAGCCGAACTTATTGTAATGCCGGATCTGGAAACTCCGGGAATAACTGCAATCGCCTGGAAACATCCTATTATCAGTGCGTCTTTTATCGTCATCTGATTCGTTTTCTTTGACAAATTTTTATTTTTGTCTGCAAAAAAAAGAACAAGGGCAAAAATAATTAAAACGGCAGCAATTAATATCGGGTTTCTGAATTTTTTTTCCGCATAATCATTCAAAAAATATCCTGCTAAAAAAGCCGGAATTGTTGCAGCAATAATAAAAACAGACAATTTAAAATCAGGATTATTTCTTTCCCTGGAATTAAAAAAGCCTATAAAAAAACCGGTAAAAAGGTCTGCTACTTTTTTTCTATAATATACTAAAACTGCAAGCAACGTTCCAAAATGCAAAACTACGTCAAAAGTAAGCGAATTCAATATTCCGGATTTTAAATGTAAAATTTTCGGCACTAAAACAAGATGTGCAGAAGAACTTATGGGAAGAAATTCAGTCAGGCCCTGCATAACGCCGAGTATAAAAGAATATATTACGTCCAACGTTTCTCCTTTCAGCCAGATAACATGAATTTATGATTTTTTTTTATATTATAACAAACGAACGTAATTTTGCAACATTCTAAAAAATCCATAAAACCACAATTGGAACAAATAATTTTTTAGTTTTAAACAACCTGCCCGCTTCACTCCTTTTGGTCGTTCGTAATTATATTTAACAAAATTTACAGGCGAACTATCATTTTTTTGCATTCAGGGTGCGAAATCGGTTTCCACCATGAATGTTTACTATCTTGCCAGATATTTTAACGGATCAATAGGCGTGGATTTTTTTCTTATTTCCAGATACAATTCAGGGCCATAAAACGATTCGGTATCTCCTGCTTTTCCTATTTTTTCTTTCATATCCACATTTTGTCCGTTGCCAACGTTTATTTCCGATAGATGGCCGTATATTGAATAATAACCTCCACCATGATAAATTATTATCATTTTCCCAAAACCATCAAACCAGTCCGCATATTTCACAGTCCCTTTGAATATTGAATAAACGTCTTCTCCATAATTTGCAGCAATATGGATGCCCCTGTTATAAACGGTGGTACCAAATTGTGGATGTTTATATTTACCGAAACTGGATAAAATTTTTTTTGATTTAACCGGCCATGGAAATTTGCCCCTATATTTATTAAAAGCCTCTTCTGCACTTTTATCCTGCATGATAGTCTGGACCTCAAGTTTATCAATAAAATCAGCCAGATTTTTTGAATTTTCTTCAAGTTCATTTAATATTTTTTTTCTTTTTTCTATATTTGAACGAATGCTTTTAAGGGCTAATCTTTTTTCCCATTTTATGTTTTTGTAATTTTCCCATTGCTTTTGCTTTTGCTTTTTTATTTCTTCAATCTCATTTTTATAATTTACCATCAATTCCTTATCGTTTTCAAGTTGCATAAGAGTGGTTTTGTATTCTTTAATTTCCTGAAGGTTTTTTGAACTTAATATTTTTATAAATTTGTAATGATTAATAAAATCGGAAAAACTTCCAGAATTAATTAGAAGCGAAAAAGCGTCGGGAGTACCCTTCATGTATTGTACGCGCAAAATGTTTTTAACTACGTCTTTTTTTTTATTTATGTATTCATTTGACTGTTTTATTCTTTTTTCAATGTCTTTAATATCTTCATTTAAAACTTTTAAATTGTTGTCAAATACATCCATTTCTTTTCTTACAAGGTCTATTTCCTTTTCCAGTTGTTGTAAATATTTTGCCGTTGCTTTTTCCTGTTGCTTTTCTTTTTTTATGGCATTCTTTTCTTCGTTTATTTTTTCTTTAATTTTGTTTAATTCGCTTTTTTTATCTTCCAGATTTTTCTTATAATCTTTTACTTCTTCCTTTACGTATGCGGGAAAAAAGGCAAAAGGCAAAAAAAACATAAAAATCAGGAAAAAGAAAAAAAAACGTTTAATACTCACCTTTTATTCTCCCACGGGAAAGCAGACTTCCTATCAAGCCAAGGGCAGCACCTGATATAAAGCAACCAATTAAAAATTTTATTGTAAAAAAATCCGGCTTAAAAAGATAAAAATCAAACAGGTTTATGCCAATTTCTTTTTGTATCTGTATTGACAGGATTTTAACGACCATATATATTACTCCCCAGCCAAGCAACCCTCCTATTATGCCATGTATTATGCCTTCCATGATAAAAGGCATCCTTATGTAACTTTCCGTTGCACCAACCATTCTAAAAACATAAATGTCATGTCGTCTTGCGTAAATTGTAAGATTAATAATGCCGGAAACTACGAGAATTGATGCAACGATAAAGATAATCCCTGCTACGGCAGTTATAAGTTTTATTACGTTTATTATGTTTAAAAAATTGTCAACGTCTTTTCCGCCATACTGGACTTCCAGAACCCCTTCTTTGCCGCCAAAAAGTTTTGTAAATTTTTCAATGTTTTGTTTTGAATAATTTTTTAATCTTACCTTTATGGAATCGGGCAATGGATTACCTTCAAAACTATCAAGGATCTGCTTCATCTCTGCGTCCTTCACAAATTCCTGATATGCATCCATTTTTGAAACGAAAACGACGTCGGTTATTTCCGGAAATTCTTTTATTTCCGTTATAAGATTATCTATCTTATCTTTTGAAATGTCGTCCTCCAGGAAAACGACAATTTCAATTTTATCCCGTAATCTGTCGGTAAAATAATTTATGGTTTCATTTATAAGATAATACCCGCCAAGAACCGTTACGGTGATAACTATGGTCCCTATGGAAACCAGACTTAAAAATCCGCTCCTTTTAAAATTTAAAAAAACTTCTTTTATGGCTCTCATTATTGAATCAACCTGCCTTTGTCCAGTTTCAGAACCTTGCCACCAATTTTTGAAATAATTTCCTTGTTGTGCGTTGCAATCACAACGGTTGTTCCATTTTTATTTATCTCCGTTAACATAGTTATGATCTCCCATGCAGAAAAATCGTCAAGATTCCCGGTTGGTTCATCTGCAAGTACGATGGAAGGACTGGTTATAAGAGCCCTGGCTATTGCCACTTTTTGTTTTTCACCACCGGATAAATGCCATGGATTCAATTTTTCCTTACCTGAAAGGCCGATTTTTTTTATATATTCAAGAACGATTTTTTTAATGTATTGCCTGTTGGCGTTTATTATTTCGAGAGGCAATGCAATATTGTCAAATACGCATCTGTCAAAAAGCAATTTAAAATCCTGAAAAACAAAGCCAATGCTTCTTCTATATTGCGGGATTTTACTACCGCGTAAATGCGATATGTCCGCATTATTGACAAGTATGGTTCCCATTGTAGGAATATCTTCTCTGTAAAGCAGATTAAGTATGGTTGATTTCCCGGCACCGGATGGCCCTGTTATAAACACGAATTCCCCGCTATTAATTTCAAAATTTATGTCATCAAGCGCTTTGATGTCTTTTTCATAAATTTTATATACATGCTTGAATTTAATCACGTTTACCTCATTAAATATGGCACCGTTTAACGAAAAATTATTCTCTTACTTTTTTTCTATGCCTGTTTACAGGAGTATTTTTACAGTACTTCTTCATATCCTGTTTCAGGCGCTATGACGTTATTTATGCCTTCTTTATTTAATCTATCTATCAGTACTTCCTGTTGTTCCGGTTCACCATGCACAAGAAATATTTTTTTTAATCGTCCGTCTTTTTTTGCTTCTTTTATGAATGAAACCAGATCTTTGCTTCCTGCGTGTCCGGAGAATTCATTAATGACGAAAACGCCTGCGTTTACCTTGTATGGTTCGCCAAAAATTTTTACCTCTTTTTCTCCATTTACCAGTTTTCTTCCAAGCGTTTCTTTTGCCTGATAACCAACTATCAAAATTGCGTTTTTGGCATCCTCTATGTTATTTTTCAAATGATGAAGAATTCTTCCTGCTTCGCACATTCCCGTTGCAGATAAAATAATGCATGGTTTATTATAATCATTTATTGCTTTCGATTCTTCAACGCTCACGGTATATTTTAAAAGTTCGAGATAAAACGGATTATTGTTATTCGTCATCATTTCAAGCATTTCAGGGTCAAAACATTCGCTATGTTTCATAAAAACTTCCGTTATGCTTTTTGCCAGCGGACTATCCACGAATACGGGCATTGCCGGTATTTTTTTATTTACGTATAATTTATTCAGAACATACAATATTTCCTGTGCCCTTTCAACCGTAAAAACGGGAATTATTACTTTCCCGCCTTTTGAATGCGTTTCGCTTATTATTAAAGAAATTTTTTCAAGGGCTGTATCTATTGGTTTATGATCTTTGCCGCCATAGGTGGATTCACAAATGAGATAATCTACGTTGTACATGATATCCGGATCAAGTATTATCGGTAGTTGTTTTCTGCCGAGGTCGCCCGTGAATCCGATTTTTATTTCTCTTCCGTCATCAAACATTTTTAAAATGACCATGGCTGAACCAAGAATGTGACCTGCGTTTAAAAAATATGCCATAATTTCACCGTTTCCTGAAACGTTAAAATATTCCCCTATGTTTTTTGATTCAAAACATTTTAACGACTCCTGTGCCTGTTCTATCGTATACAACGGTTCAAAAAGATTTTTGCCTTGTTTTGCCCTTTTTTTATTTACGTATTCGAGGTCTTTCAACTGAACGTAAGCAGAATCCGGCAACATCAAATCACACAAATCTTTCGTTGCGTGAGTACAAAAAACCTGCCCTTTATATCCCTGGACGATAATCGTTGGTATGTTACCACTGTGGTCAATGTGTGCATGGGACAATATAAGAGAATTTATGTCGTAAGGAGAAAAAGGGAAATTCCTGTTTCTTTCAAAACTTTCTTTTCGTTTTCCCTGTTGCATTCCGCAATCAAGCAATAATTTAAAGCCGTCTTTTTCAATTACATGCATTGAACCGGTAACCTGTCTTGCTGCTCCGTAAAATTTTATCTTTACCATAATTTCTCCTGAAAAATTTTATTCACCGCAGAAAGCCATCTGATTTTATGTTCATAAACCAAAATATGACGTTATGCAAATCCGTAGTGCGATGCAGACAAACAGGCAACGCATAAATCCCGATATAAGCGACTTATTTTTTATATGGTAAAAATTTTATTTATATCATATAATTTTTTATCTATCTTTTTTTCTTTGCCCATTACGTCTTTTATGTTGTGTTTAACGAATTTCCCGTTTTCAAAACCAATCATTTTGCATTCGCCTTTTTTCATGGCTAATAATGCCGATACTGCTTCATATCCGAATACAAGGCCAAGTTTTCTGCTTAATGCGGTTGGGATTCCACCTCTTTGTATATAACCCAAAACGGTATATCTTGTTTCCATGCCCGTATAACTTTCGATTTTTTGTGCCAGATTGTTTATTTTTCCAAATCCTTCTGCTTTTACAATTATGGAACTATCCTTTCCTCTCCTTATGCCTGCTTCCAGTATTTTACATATATTTTCGGTATTTACGTCTTTTTTTAATTCGGGAACGAGTATGACTTCTGCACCGCCCGTGAGACCTATTTCAAGTGCAAGAAATCCATGTTCCCTGCCCATAACTTCTATGATAAAAATACGTTCGTGAGATGAAGCCGTATCCCTGATTTTATCAATTGCGTCAAGCCCTACGTTTACAGCCGTATCAAAACCAATTGTCATGTCCGTCCCGTAAACGTCGTTATCAATGGATGCCGGAATAAAAGATACTGGTATTTTATTTTCTTTTGAAATAATGTCCGCCCCTTTTTTTGAACCATCCCCTCCAATTACTATAAGACCCTCTATCTTTTTATCTTTTAAATATTCATAGGCAATTTTTCTTTTAGATCTAACCTGAAAATCTTTTGAACGAACGGTCCGCAAAATCGTCCCGCCTCTATTTATTATGCCGCTAACTGATTTTAACGTCATTTCAACAAATTTATTTTCAAGAAGTCCGTTAAAGCCTTCTTCCACGCCAAATATTTCCAGTCCTGAAAAAATAGCAGTTCTTGCGACAGCCCTTATTGCCGCATTCATTCCAGGTGCGTCCCCGCCCGTTGTCATAACAGCAATGCGTTTCATTTTGGCCTCCTGATTATTTAAGATATTTAAGGTATTTTAATAATTATCCAAGCGTTGAAATAAGTAATGGGAATATTACAAAGTGATTTTTTTATCCTTTACCATTTTCCACATTTTAACACGCAAATCTTCTTCATCATGGTTATTCCAGTAAAAAGAAGTATCAATTACCTCAAGATCTTTTATGTATCTCTTTTTTAAATATTCCAGCATCTTAATTATCCTAATGTGTTTATCTGCATTGTTTGTATAAATTTTAATGTAGGGATAATATAAAAACTCGTATTTTTTTACAACCAGTTTTTTGTTTAAACCGGCAGTATCCGTCGTGCAAAAGGAAATCATTGCTAATTTTCCGCTTTTATCAAACGTAATACGAAGCGGTTCGGAATATTTATCAATGAATAATGCAATTCCTTCCAAAAAAACGTCTGAACTGTTTAAAATTAACGAATCTTCGTCATCGTCAATGTCACCGTAAAAAAGACTGCTTTGACGTTCCCTTTTTGACGCTGACGTAAGCGTATTAAAATTTTCTATGATACGTTCGTATTGCCAGTTACTTATCTGAGCAATTTCAATCAATTCATCTTCTAATGGTGGTATCAAATTTCTGTCTTGTATGTTTCCACTATATTTTATGTATATCATGTTTCACCCGTTAAAAAAACATTCACTTACAAAAACCGTTCTTTGCTTCTTTCATAATTAACTTAATTAATTTTATCTTAAAAAAAATCACCGGTAAAAATTCCGGCATTTTATTGCGGCTTACATTCTTATCAATAATTAAAGTGCCAAAATCGCATCCAGGAGTGAATCAAATTTATCTTAACAAATCAGGAATTTATTACAAAAACCATTCTATAATTCTTTGGAGTACTTGTATCTTTATATGTTTTAATGTTAAATTTATCCCTGGATATCTTTAAAGAATTTTCAAAAATTCTGATTAAAGAATCTGCCTGTTCTTTTGCCATGTCTGCATCTTCTGAAAAAACCCTTATTTCAACAGGAAATTTGTTGGACATTTTTATGTAATCTTCAATTTCGGTTATAATTTCTTTGCCTTTATCCGTAAATCTATCTTTTCTTTCTTTATCAAATAAAACGGAATTGGATGCTTCTATGTATAATTTTGAATCTTTATAATATTTAATTACCTGGACAATCTTTGGTTCTTTCTTTCTTACCGAGCCTGGATTTCCTGCTTTATCCATATAAGACAAGAGGTATGAATATGGAGCATTGAGTTTCAGCATGTTTCCATTGTTATCAAAACCATCCCATTCAAATTTTGACGGCAGATTTCCAGAACCTTTCTGCATCATAACGGTAGCCCCGGTTGGGTCCGTAATTTTAAAAGTCCATTTTTCCATTTCAATTCCAGAAGGGACTTTTGGAATTACTTTAAAAATCGGCTGAGATTCAACGTTGTTCAAATATGCATGATATTCAGGCCTCGTTTCATTTATTACGGACGGCAAACCAAGTTTAATGTCTTTTACGTCGGATGGAGAAAGTCCAAGAAAACTTTCTTCCGTCTTTACGAGTGCTTCTGCCACGTCATTTGAATTTGTTTTTATCGTTATTTCAGGTCTCTCCGTTTCTATTTTTATTTTTAACTGGCCTTTAACTATAACTTCCTTTGATGCATCCGTAGTATTTGACTGTTGTTCTTCTGCATATAAAAAAACGCAAAAAATAAATGACAAAATAAAAACGAATGTAAATTTTTTTTTCATTTATCACCTCTCAAGCATGAATCTAAACGTTGCATATCCCGATTGGTCGTCGGAACCGGGAATGGGTGCAAATTTAAATTGTAAAAGTGCTTCTTTTGCCAGATTATCAAGTTCAGGATAATTTGACGAACGTTCTATTATTAAATTATCCTTAACCGTGCCATCAGGTCTGACTACGAAATATATTGTAACCGTTGCTTCCAGTCCCTGTTCCTGTGCCCATCTTGGATAAGATGGTTTTTTTGCGACAAGAATTTGTCTTCCTTCAATGTCACCCTGAATCAAAAGCGCCTGTTTTTTCTCAATGACTATTTTTTCCGTTGCGAGTGATTTTTTTGGTTCGGGCGTTGGTTTGCCGAGTTTAAAAGATGACTGTTTGATGCCCGTTTGCGTCTCCCTGTTTGAACTAAGAGAAATGCCGCCTGGATTTGCAGCAGGAAGTATGCTGGATTTTTTTGTCTGCGTTCCCAGGTCAATTTTAGTTGATGGAGCAGATGCAAGCGACTGTTTTTTCTGCAAATCAATCTGAGCCTGGACCATTGCCGGAGATATCTTTTTTTGTCCTATTTCATTGTCCAGATCAATTGCTTTTGCCGCCGGTTTTAAATCTTCAAGTTTCGTTTTATCAAGTGACAACGCTTCCGGCTTTTGCATTTCAAGTTTTGGTTTTTCAAGGTCGAGGGACTTTGGTTTTGCAATTTCAATTTGTGCATTTTGTTTTATTGGAATCACCTGTTTTAAAACATCCATCATGTTTTTGGGTTTTTCAATCTGAACCGGCTGGATTGGTTTGGGCTGGTCAGGGATCTCCTGTATTATAGTAATTTCAGTTAAAGTATAATCGGCAAGTTTACTCTTTTGTTTTTGCTGATAAAAAAATATCAGAAAAATTATAAGCAGGTGCACCGTGATTGAAAATAAATACGATTTGGTTACTCCGCCTCTGTCAAAATCATTTGCAAACATATTCAATCACCCTTTCCTATTGCAATTGTTCTTTTTTATGCTGAGTTGCGAAATAAATCTTTTTTGGATTTGCTTTTTTAGCAACATCAAGAGCATCAATAACCGTCCCATGGTCAATGTTAAGATCTGCTTTTATGATTATTATTTTTTCATTAACTTTCATAAGTTTCTGTGCAATAACCTGCTCCATTTCTTTTGGCGTATAAACGTTTTTTTCATTTACTGAAATGTTGGCATCTTTATCAATCGTTATGGTTACGTATTCCTTGTCTTTTGCCTCGTCTGTGACTGCCTGTGGCAATGTTACAGACAAACGCGATTGCGTCATAAACGGCGTTGCAACCATAAATATTATAAGTAATACCAGCGAAACGTCTACAAGTGGAATGATATTAATTTCTACCATCGGTTCTTCATCAAAACTATCAACCGCCATAAAACTACCTCCATAAATATTTATTTCTTCACTTAAAATACAATCATTACACTAAAAAAACGTTTTTTATTTTTCTTTTTTTGTTTCTCTCATTATTGCAAGCGTCTTTGCTCCCTGCATCTTTGAAATGTCGAGAACTGAAACAAGACGGCCATGCTGGACGTCCCTGTCACACGTAATCATAACGAGTTTTTTCTTATTCTCTTCCAATGCAGACTTTATAACAGCAGGAAATTTATCGTTATCAACTTTATTATTATTAATAAAAATACTATTCTTTGTTAACTTTACCTGGACCGCGTCGCTCTTGGTTGATTTACCATGCGAGGCAGTAACAGTTGACGAATTCACCAATATTCCAGACTGTATGACCATTGGTGAAGTTACCATAAAAATTATTAAAAGCACCAGGCAAATATCAATCAACGGAACTATATTAATTCCTGTTATTGCATCTCCTTCTTTTGAACTACTTCCGCCGTGCATGAGCACCTTCTCCATAATTTGCAAGAATTACAAGGACTTTCCTTGTTACCGTATCCATTTCAACGACGATATTTTTTACCTTTTCAGTAAAATAGTTGTACAATAAAACGGCAGGGATAGCAACGGCAAGACCACCAGCAGTTGCAACAAGTGCTTCTGCAATGCCAACCATAACAATTTCAGGTCCACCACCAGCAGATGCAGCCAGATCCCTGAATGCCTTTATAATACCAAGAACCGTTCCAAACAATCCTATGAATGGTGCAGTGCTGCCAATGCTTCCCAGTATGTTAAGATATCTTTGCAGATTGACTTTTTGTTCTGCCTGAGACGCTTCCATAAGTTTCGCCACTTCATCCCTTGGTAAATGTCGCTCTTCAAGACCTGCCCGGACGACAATAGGAATTGCTCCTCTGGTTTTTTTAGAAAATTCAATTGCTTCGTCGTATTTTTCGTCAATGATATACGCTTTTATTTTTTCCAAAAATTTATCTGAATCGAGTTTTGTTCTCGCAAAATAGAACCACCGCTCAATTGCAACCGCAACGACAATGATTGACAAAACAATCATAAGAACAAGGACCCAACTGCTTCTTACTACCTGCAACACATCAATCTGATATGCGTTTTGCTCCATGCTTTTCCTCCTTTTAAATTTTTAAGTTATTTCTTTTTTTCTTCTTTTTTTGTTTCTTTCTTATCCTTAATCTCAGTTGTTTCAACTTTCTTAAAGAGGTCGGGGTATGCACTCTTAATTTCATTAATTCTGACTTTTGCACCATCTATATATTCTTTTTTGCAGCCACTATCTATAATTAACTCGTAAATTTTTACTGCGTCAACCCATCTTTGTTTTTCTTCATATATTATAGCAAGATTTAACAATCCTGTTGCCCTAAATATGTTATCCTTTGGTTTTAAAGGAATGAGTTTACTGAGAGTTTCTATGGCGTGTTCGAAATCTTCTATTGTGCTATATATGTCACCTATCCTATATAATGCTTCAAGTTGCATTTCTTCGCTTCCAGTATCTACAACCTCCTGATATGCCTTTATTGCATCTGAATATCTTTTTTGTTCAAGATAAATTGCAGCAATGTGAGCAGGGATGTCTTTTGTTTTTGTATCTTTTGGATATTCTTTCATATATCGTTTATACGCATTTACGGCATCATCCGTCTTTTTTAATTCCATATACGTAAGTGCAACATTATACATTGCGTTTTGAGCATATTCCGTTCCAGGATATTTCTCAATTATCCTCTCATAATAAAATGCTGCATCAGAAAATTTTTTTGTGTTATATGCAGCAGTTGCCAGACGGAACATAACGTCAGATGCAAGTTCATGCTTTGGATAATTTTTTATAAACGTTTTATAAGCAGAAATTGCCCCTTCAAAATTTTGCATGCCTTCGTAACAGGCCCCGATATAATAATTACTATTAATTGCAAGAGAATCATTTGAATAATTTTCAATGAGCCGGTTAAAAACGTCTATTGCCTGCTGAAACTTTGACGTCTGATAATAAATCTCTCCTGCTTTATACAGTGCGTCAACGGCAAGTGGTGACTTTGGATATTTGTCGGCAAATTCAATAAGCATAACGGGATCTTCCTTTTTTTCCGCTTTTCTATAATCAGCCCTTTGCATACCTTCTTCCACTGACTGGACTTTTTTGGAATCAGGATATTTTTTCATAAAATCCTCGTATACTTTTACCGCTTTTGCTTCCTGGTCTGAATTATAATAAACTTCTGCAATGGCAAGCATTGCATCCTCTGCTATGGGGTCTTTTGGCCATCTGGTTAAAATCTCCTGAAAACCGGCAAGTGCTTTATCGTATTGTTGTGCCTTAAATAACAAATCTGAAATTTTATAAAGTGCTTCTGGCGCTCTTTTTGATTTTGGATAATTATAAACCAATGACTGCCATGATTTAATTGCATCGCTGTAATATTCCTGAATTTCATAAACTTTGCCCTGCTGGAAAAGCGCCTCAGCAATTAAATCAGGATTGCCTGTTTTTGCATAATTGTATGCAAATTCACCATAAGATAACGATGCTCTTTCATAATTTTTTTCACAAAAATATGAATGCGCAATCAATATTTCACATGCCATTTTTACGTCTTTTGAAATGCCGGGATTGCTTACCACGTCTTTTGCCATCGTCCTTGCGCCTTTGTAATTTTCAAGTTCATAAAAACACCATGCAAGATTTGCTCTTGCTTCCGTTACTATGTCGCTGTCATATAATTTGTCTACTATTTCCTTAAATGCCTGAGTTGCGGGTCCAAACATACCCAACTTATAATATGCCATTCCAAGATAATAATAAGCACGTGCCCTTATGTTTTGGTTCGGCGATTGAAATTTTGATGACATTATTTCGAGCATATGCGAAGCATCGCTTATAAGTAAACTGTATTGTTCCTGATTATAATATGAAAGTTCTGTCATCAAAAGTGCCGCTTCTGTCAAATCGGTATATCCGAATTTATCAAGCAAAAATTTATACGATGCAATTGCGTCCGCATATTTTTTCTGATTGTATGAAGACGTACCAAGCAGATAATAACCAAGAGGCAAATCCTTATGAGTTATGAATTTATTCGTAAACTCGGTTAAAATCGATTCTGCTTTGTTAAAATTTCCCTGGATAAGATAGCACCATCCGGATTTTAACTGCGAAGATGAAAATGCATCGTGTATTTTAGGATAATTTTGCAATTGGTTATATGCAAGAAGTGCTGCGTCGTATTTTTTTAGTAATCTATGACATTCACCTATTAGATATTGTGCATATGCCATTATCCTTTCATCCCCGGAACCGTTTAGTACCTGTTGAAAATCCTTGATCGCCATATCGTACTTTTTAATCATAAAAAGAGACGAGCCACGTTTAAAACGGGCGTAAGGTGCAAGATTACTGTTTGGATATTTTTTTAAAAAATTCTCGTAATCATTAACTGCAACGGCGTAATTTTCACCCTTATAAAACGACTCTGCTTTGTTGTATAACGCACTTTCCATATATTTACTATCGGGGTATTGCTCCGCTATCTTTTTAAACGCTCCTGCTGCTTCCGTATATTTATTCGGAATTTTTAAATAACTTTGCCCGATATAATAATATGCAATGTCTGATTTTAATTCTTTTAGTTTTGCAACTGCATCTTCGTACCTTTCAAGATAATAATCTATCATGCCCCCTATTAAAAGTATTTTTTCATCCTTTTTGTAAAAAGGATTACTTGCAAGGAATGACGACAGAGCATTATCTGCTTTTTTATATTCCTTTAAATTCAGATAAGAAAGTGCTATGCCATATACGGCCTCCATATCAAACATTGACTTTGAATATCTGAACCTGAACTGGTTCCACGTATCTATGGCATCAAGGTATTTTCCCATGTTATACTGGCATTCACCCATTTTATACATTGCACTATCAGCGTAAGAGCTGCCTGAAAAGTTATTAAGAAGTTCTTTGAACTCATTGTATGCCTGATTATATTTTTTATCCTGATAAAAAATATAACCTTTTAAATATTTGGCACGGGAAGCTTCATATCTATTGGAATCCTTCCACCTTAAAATAAAATTATCAATCTTATCCAGCGTTTCTTTTGAGGTTGGACTGGTTTTATATGAATTTAACACCATTTCCCAGTTATTTTCCAGTTCCTTTTCAACGTCAGCTGCTTTTACGTATGGTGTAAATAATAATATTATACACATAACCAGTAAATATTTTTTCATACGTTCACCCTTTTTATTTTTTATTCTTCAAGTTGTATCGTTCCCGGTTGCATTGGTATAGAACTTGAAATTTTTACCGTTTCATAATTTGATTCAAGAGTTTTTCCCGTCTTATCCTTTACTTTCATTATGCATTTGTATTCGCCGTCAGAAACCGGCAACCCCCTGTCGTCTTTTCCATCCCATGTTACAAATTTAGGTGGTTTTTCGTTTCCCGAATAGGAACGAACTACGTCACCATCTTCATTAATAACGTTTAATTCCCATTCTTCTATTGGATATTTCGTTTCTGCATATATGGACACCGTCGTGTTTCTCCTGGTTCCAACGGGAGAGAATATTTTTGGTTCTGCGCTTAAATTAACGTCAAAACCGCCAAATTCAAAAGTAAGAGTAACGCGGTTGGAATAGCCAAGTTCACCAAAGCCAATGGCATAATCAACTCTTACGGGCCTCCAGAAAATCCCTGCACCAAACGTAACTTCCGTCTCGTCTATTCCAGCACGAAGTGCAAGTTGCTGAAAAGGATATATGTCTATTCCCATTCTAAACTTAAAATCCCTGCCGCCAAACTCCTGTTCAACGTCCATGGTTGGCATTACTCTGTCCCCAAAAAGTTTTAAAGCGACCCCGCCTTTTAATATGATAGGATACGTCTCTGCCGTTTCCATAAGTTTTAAACTCGTAGGTGGTAATAGATTAATGCCGCTCAAACCAAATGAAATGTAATTTGAAGGGGACCATATAATTCCTGCATCAATGCCAAAACCGGTGGAATTTGCTTCAAAATTTGAATGATTAACGGCTTTTAAATTTAAACCAAAAGCAATCCAGTTCGTTATTTCTCGTCCATAAGACAATATAAAAGCCTGGTCTACGATGTCAAACTCCCCCATATCCGTCCATTGTTTATCCCTCGCGTCAAAACTCATTGACCCAAGACGGACGTATCCAAAGCCAAAAGTCCCGATTCCTGAAATAGGATAAGTGGCTGCGCCAAAATCATACATCGTATCTTCAAACAAAAAGACGTGCTGAAATGCTATCTGTATGGGATTTTGCAAAGCAAGTCCTGCAGGATTATAATATATAGCAGAAGCATCATCTGCAAGAGCAGTAAATGCTTTACCCATTGCAAGCGACCTGGCACCTGCACCCCAGTTTAAAAATTCACCAGGAGAACCGTAATCGCCTTTTGCAAAAAGGATAAAAGGAACGATGCACAATACTGCCGCAAAAGCAGTTATTTTTTTCATATCCGCCTCCAAAAAATTATTATAAACGTTTATTTAACGACCGACTGCTTTTTATTATTTGCGGATTAAAAAATATCAACGATAAGCAATCAGCAACGTTTTTATTTTCTTACCGCAATCTTACGCGTGTATTTTTCAGGACCTGCCGTTATATAGCATATATAACCGCCGTTTCCTACAACCTTACCACGATTATTTTTTCCATCCCACTGTAACGTCACTATGTCTCCGGATTTCTGTCTCATAGTTTGCATTTCTTCTTTTGTCCACGTTTTTTCATATACAAGACCGCCAAATAAATTATATATTTTCATATTTACGTCAACGTTTTCGGTTAATAAAAACGATATGTTCGTTGACTCGTTGCCGGCCATAAATGGATTGGGATAATTGGAAATGCCTGCTGATGGGTCAACAAGAGAAACGTTTACCGTTGTCTGAGTTACCTGGACAGGGCTGCCATAATAAGTTCCCTGTATACGGCATATCCCGTTTAAATATCCGCCGGTAAATGGGACAGTGGCAACGCCGTATTCATCCGTATTTGCAGTAGCCGTTGTTACTCCTCCAAAATCGCCGGTGCCTGACGAATTTTCAGGCAGGAACTCAAAAAATACATCGGCACCCGGAACTGGATTACCTCCGACGTCAATCACGGTTGCCCGGATAATAGAATCTGTGCCTGATCTTATGTTTTGCGGGCTTGCCGTTAACGTAAGGGTGGCGTTTAGTGAATTTGCACCAAAATCAATTATACAGGAAAATCTGTCTGCAAGAGCAGGTGTTGGCTGCGGGTCTATAACTTTTATCCTTATCCTTTCTGCCCTTGTATAACTCTGATCATTCATTGTGAACGTGCCGTTTGAAGCATTTCCATTAGACACTGCCAGTTGTCCATTTGCCTGTATACTCATATTTGAAGCAAGGACTGGAATAAACTGAAATGCATTATTTGCCCCGTAAACGGGATATTTTGATACGGAATCTATGACGTTTAGCGTAAGAGAAAACGTATCCGGATAACATATTGCCGTGGTTGAATTCGTCCCGGTTCCGTATGGAACTCCGTTTACTATTAATTCATATTCAAGCGAACCGCCAATGGCAACCCAGATAAGAGGTTTACATGTAGATTTAAGAGTCCTCTCTAAATTCCCAGGATTTAAATCATTTGCATCAATTTGAACATATTGTGAAGAATTAACTATCATCTTTGCAGTTAAAGTAAGTTTATCAGGTGAAGAATCACTTAAATATCCATAAAATGGTGATGGACCATTCGGCACAGATGGATCTGGTCCGGAGGAAGTCACCCTTATTCTGTTTGATAATCCTGCTGTCGTTGGATTTCCGTATATATCTGATGCCTGGACGGTTATAGGGAAATATCCGCCGGATATCTGCGTTGATGCTACTCCCGTCACTCCATTAAACCATTCCATTCCATCATAGTAACCAGAACCATTTACAACGGACATACCTGGAACAAGGGTTTGTAGTCCATACGGAGTGCCTGCAAGCGTCGTAAACGTAGTAGTCGTATAATCAGCAACCCCGCCATAAGTCGTTGACCCTGATACGTACATACCTTCCCGTGCAGTATGGAATATTACAGATACCGTTTGTTGTCCTGTTACCCAGTTTATCGTCGTAGGCGTTATTGGAACGCCATAAGCGTCGTTTGTCCGCACCGTAACAGTATGTGCAGCCAGGTCTGGTAAATTTTCAACGACGTTACCATAAGCATCGCATGCATATACAATAAAATCATAACCGGAAGGGGTGTGATATGAATCGTTTACAACGGCACCAACCGGGAAAAATGGTGCCCCATCTACCATCGGGAAATTAACGGGGGACGTGCCGGTAAACATACCGTTTATTCTGGTCATGCCCAACGGCTGATACACAAGCAGACGTTTAAACTCGTTTGGAACCGTTACTATGTTATTACTGGTCCCTGATATAGAAGAATAAGATGCAGAAATTTTTGCCGTCGTTTCAGGTGCTTTAAATAACTGCACGCTTGCAACGACTGAACCTTTTGAAAGCGTATATTGTCCGGGATACATGGTATTTGCACCCGTTGATGCCACCAAATTAACGGTTTCGTTAAAAGGAATTCCCCAGTTTCTGTCGTCACAGACGTTTTGAAATGCATCAAGAGCATAAATCGTAACGTTAAAAGGCACTCCTGCCGTCTGTTGTGAAGAAGGAACTATAATGCCAAAGTGATCTACCGTAGTATGTCTGATGTAAATAGGAGGTGACGTATTGCTTGATAACGAACCGCCCGGTTCTGCCGTAATCGTCTGATAACTATTTGCCGGAACCGTTCTTAATACCATACCCGTTGAGGTTTCATAAGCGCCTGCTGTAATCGTAACTCTAACGTCTGATGAATAAAGCGAAACCCCATCTAACGTTGCAAAATCGTCAGACGAAGTAAGTTTACAATAATGCGTTGGATAACTATATACTCTGTTATAATTATCGTCAAGGTAATAAACTTTTAAACTAAATCCCTGCCCTGCTTCAACTACTTTTGGTGAACCTTCGTATCCTTTATACCCTGGTATTCCTACGTGTTTTAATCCTGGTTTATGTGTCATGCCATCAACAAGAACAAGCAAATTTGTTACGCTACCAGGAACGACGTCAAAATTTTCCGAATCATATTCTTTATTACCAAATTTTACCTTTATGTTTGCACCACTTCCATCAGGGTAGGAAGTCCTTGCCCTGTAAATCGTAACGGGCATGTTACATATTCCATTTATAAAAGGTGCAGAAGTAGTTGGTTCTATACAATATTCCGATTCGTTATAATTCGTATTTGAACCAATACGAACCGTGACGTTATTAAAGCCGGTTGCGGTAACTCCATAAGAAGAATAAGCTACTATTCTGATATTAAAAGGAATCCCTGCCGTCTGCTGTCCAATAGGATTGCCATCAGGCCCTGTAATAATAAAAGTGGAAATAGTAAATATGTTTATTGCCGGAGAAGTATCTTCGGTTATGCCGCCGCGGTATGCATTGGAAACGGTGATACGGAAAGAAGATGATTCTATGGTATTTGCAACCTGCATTAACGTCGTTCCGTTAGTTAAAAATCCCGTAACCGGCGGTTGAACCAGATCCTGTCCAACTCGTGAGGCAAGGGCATGAGTGTTATCGTTTGTAGTCAATTGAATCGTATCCGTTGCGCCAGTCCCGGAACTTATCACGTTCCACCATGAATCACAGGCATTTATAGTTACGTAAAATGGCTGGCTCTTGATCTGTCCCATTGGTGTTCCTTCTTCCCCATCAAGAGTTCCCGGTCTTGCAATCATTCCAGGAACTATTACCTGCATTTTATTTATTGACGCGTGATTAATTAAAACGGAATCACTGTATCCTATGTGCCCCGTATTTGATTGTGGGGTATCAAGTTCAACGTCGGACACGAACAATTTAACCGTATACGTCATTGATCTGTAAAAACTCACGTTTAAAGATTTTAGTCCTGATCCCGCAGTAAACGTAACGTGCCATCTGTGTCCTACAAGTTCAACGTTTGTCCCTGACAATCCAATGGTCGTTTCATACGGCAAAGACCAGTCAGTATCAGGCGACGTTACCCACACGTTTCCGTTATATGACGTTATGAGATTGTTATACTGGTCAAGCGCTCTTATAACCATAGTTGTAGAGTTTCCTGCCGTCTGCGGCGAAGTAATTCCTGCAATTTCAAAATGATGAACTGTTCCTGAATTAGCACGTATGCTTACGGTCCCATTGGTAACGGACGTCGTTTCGTCAGTTACCGTAATCGACTGGATACCTGATTTATGAAAAATAAAATTAAAAGTATTAGTCCCTCCGCTTAAATCTATTCGCACCGGTAAAGTTACGCCATTTGCAAGTGCATTTGTATCCGTTGATTCTATTCTGACGGTATCGTTAACCGTCGTTATCTGGTTACCATACTGGTCAGTTGCATAAACAACGACTGAAAAAGAACCGCCAACCAGCTGGTCCGATGGTATGCCATATTTACCCCCGTTTGTAGTGTCTCCGGGGTCATACGTTTCTCCAGGTGCAATCAAAAGAATTTTACTAAACGTAGTTGGATTTATATTAAAAGTATTTGAATCACCGGTTATCCCTGAATAAGAAACGCGGACAGTAACGTTTACAAGCCTCTGGAAAATACGAACGCGGGCAGTCCCTGCTATTAAGCCGGATGAAAATGAAGGCGAGGAAGGCGTAAGCGACCAGTTATTTGCATCAATAGGAACACCGCCTGCCAGAACCTGTACGGTTACGGTATTGTTAAAACTCGTAACCGTATTATTATACGCATCCTGTGCGGATACGTATAAATACACGTTTGAACCCGCAGTTACGTTTGATGCAATGTTTTGATAAAAAGTAAAATGGTCCAGAGAGCCGGCAACGACAGGAACATTAACAGTGCTGGAAGATGCAGAACCGCTGTGCGTTGCAGTAAGCGTTTGTGTCCCGGCTGTTCCAAGCGTAACTCTTACGTATGCTTTACCGCTTGAAAACGATGCAGGAGAAGGCGTTGCCGATAAATTTGGGTCGGATGAATTAATTGTAACGTTACCTGTCGCGGACGTTACTGTATTCCAGTATGCATCGCACGCATATACGGTTACGTAAAAATACGTGCCTGCAATCTGCTGGTTTGTAGTCGTTGAGCCATTTATACGGCCATTCCCTGTGGTTTTGCCGGGGTCAATGGATTGTCCTGGTCCTATTATCAAAAGCCGGTCAAAAGTATTTGCATTCACCGCAAAAGTATTTGACGAACCGGTAGCAGAAGGTGCTGTTGACGTACAGGTTAAGGTAACAGTCTGAGACCCTTCCGTTGCATCGTAAAGCATGATGTTACCCTCTGCAATGCCATTAACAAACTGAGCCGTCCCAACGTTTACCGTATAGGTTAAACCAGTATAACTCGCCGTTATTGTTCCGGTTCCGTTAAAACTCGTGACCGTTCCACCGCCGGTCCTGCGTGCAGTTATCGTATATGAAATGTTATTTCCTGCGGTTTGCGGGGAAGAGATGGTTGCAAAAGAAAAATCCTGTATCTGCTGGGAAGTTATCGTGACGTTATTGTATAAAATGCCGCCGCTTAAAGGTGCATCAATCCTAACGTCTCCATTTACCGACTGATTAAAAGTCACCTGCACGTATTGCTTACAAGTCGACGTCCCTCCCTGACTTAAACTTAAAGTTGCAGTAGATGGATTAAAAGAAGTTGCTTGCGTTGCTGTTAATGCTACGCTGCCGTTCGTTGAAACAAGCTGCCACGACGAATCGTCCACAGAATAAACCGTAACGTAAAAAGGCACTCCTGCCGTTTGTGGATTTGGTGAACCTGATTTTTGCGATCCTGGATTATACGTTTCTCCCGGTGCCTGTATTAAAAATCTCGTTGCACCAAGAGCAACGTTTACACCTGACAAAATTATTAAAAAAGCAAATAAGAAAATCTTTATTTTCAATTTCATCTATTAGACCTCCTGTATTTTTAAGGTCTTTATTACCTTATAATATAATAATAAAAAATTACAATAATATCAAGTGTTTTTTACAAAATATTTAATTATTTTGATTTATTCACTTTATTAATAAATTTTATTGTTTTTAAACGAATTTTTCGTTTATTTAACATTTTTATTATAAAAACTATAAAACCTTATTCTTTCTATATTATTAATATCTCACTATCACATATGCCAAAAAGAAAATGGCAAGCGCATCAAATGCCGGGTAGCAAATAAAAAACAAAACCCAAAACATAGTAATCAATCCTCAACAAGCAGCCTGTAACCGGCAATAAAAAAGTGCCAAACGAAAAGAACGCTTCCTTTATGTATAATTGCAATCAATCCTTTTATTTTTGTTGACGTCCACACAATCAAAACATTTAATTTAAAATGGACATACTTCAATAATTTTATTTTTTATGCCACAATTAACAGAATCCCCCTTAATAGTTCGTAAATATCCGGATTGTTTCAGTTATCAGTTATATGAAACATCCGTATTCTTTACGTTATTATTATTTACGTTGCCTTTGACCGGCAATATAAAACTAAAAATGTTCCCCTTATCCATATCATCCGAATACTCAAGCCAGATTCTGCCGTTATGGGCTTCTATTATCGCTTTGGAAAGGGTTAAACCAAGTCCAAGTCCTTTTTTATCAGCATCGCTTTTTTCCTTTAAAACGTTATTGTCAAAAAATTTTCTAAACAGCAGTCGTTTATTTGCATATTTTATTTTATCGCCTTCGTCGCAGACGGATATTTTGACGTAATTTTCATTATTATACAGGAACGCCCGGACAATTATGCTTATTCTTGTATCCGGCAAACTAAATCTAAATGCATTTTCAATTAAATGAGATAAAACTCTCCTGATTTTGTCTTTGTCACAGACAATTTTTTCCAATCCGTCGTAAATTTTTATTTCAATTTTTTGTTTTTGAACGTTCTCCAAATTTTCTTCGTTAATGACGCTGTTTATTATTTCCGTTACGTTATGCTCGCCTATTTTTATTTTTTCTTCACAATTGATAATGGAATAAAGCATGGTAATGTCTTCTATGAGCAATTTCATTTTTTTTACGTTTTTTTCAACGTTCTTCAGGACTTCAAGTTGCTCGGGCTTAAATTTTCCGAATTCTTCCATTAAAAGGAGTTTTAACCATCCGGAAACGGAAGTTAACGGCGTACGCAAATCATGGGTATATTTGCTTAAAAAATCAATTTTGTCTTCCCGGATTTTTCTGATGCAATACTCGTCGGTAACGACGCATTTGTTAAAAACAGCCGATCTCACTTTTTCTTCCAGTTCCTTGAGTTCAAAGGGTTTTATGATGTAGTCAACCACTCCGTATTTTATTGCGTCCAGAGCAGTGTTAAGTTCAGGATATGCAGTTATTATGATGACCGGAATTTTTTTGGAATATTCTTCAACCTTTTTTATAAGGTCCATGCCGTTAAGCCGGTTCATCCTTATGTCTGAAATTATTAAATCGCAATCTTCTTTTTCAATTATGTCCAGAGCTTCCCTGCCATCAACTGCAAGTTTAACTTTATACCCTTTGTTTTCAAAAAACATTTTAAGTGCTTCCCTGATGGAATACTCATCGTCAACGACCAATATGGACTTGTCGTTTACTTTATTTCCAGAATCCATCACGTCTCTTCTGTCATACATATTCACCCTCTATTATATGTTTTTACAGATTACTTTTTATATTCAGCAAGTAATTTTCTGTATTTTTCAAGCATCTGCTCGTATTTTTCAACTATTGCAAGATGGAGATCCATCTTTTTCTGTTCCTTAAATTCCCAGAGTAAACTTCTGAAAAATTCAGACGTGTTCATGCCTTCCTTTTTTGACAGCGTTTCCGCCAACTGTTTTTCTTCGTTGTTAACCCTGATTAAAATCTGTCTGTCTTTTCTGTTTTTTCCTTTACGTCTCATGTTAATACCTCCTTATAACGTAAAATTAATTTCATGTTATATTGTATGATATATGATTTTTCAAATAAAGTCAAGTGTTTTTTGGGAGAGAATCGGGAATTGATGACGGGGGGGTAAATGACATAAGTGGAACCCCTTCTGGCTAAAGCCCGATGGGATCCCACTTATACAAATCCCCCTCTTTCCCCTTTTTCAAAGGGGGATAAAAATTAATTTCCCCTCTTTGGAAAAGAGGGGTCAGGGGAGATTTTTATTCTTTCAAATCCCCCTTTGGTCCCCCTTTTTCAAAGGGGGAAAAGAAATAAAGTTTTAAATATGTAGAGACAGAGCTTGCTCTGTCTCTGAAAACGAATTAAATGGTGGAATTTTTCGCAAATGGTTATGAAAACAAAACAGCGGCTTATCCTGTGCTGGTTGCGTGGCACACCGTTTGAATATTCGCCTTGCTTATCTTTGAGACACAGCAAACTTAAGTCTCTATGAATCTTGTTATAAACGGGGATGTTGTGAATTTAAGGGGTAAAAATGACGACGGATGATTAAATTCCATTAAAAACAAAAACCGGTTCCCGATTGCCCTGGAATGACAAACAAAAAACGCAGGAGGCCACGTAGTGACATTACTACAAAAAAACACGTTTTTCAGACAACCACATAAGGGCATCCATACAAATTTTCCTTACTGCCAATTTAATGAAAAAAAAAAAACAGAGACAGGTCTATAAAAAACCTGTCTCTGTTTTGTAAAAGACTATTTACCATGTTATATCGTCAAATAAAATCGTTACAGTAGACGTAACAGGTTCTGACGTATCACCTGCTGTTACCTGAATTCCAACCTGTATAATTTTCGTTATGTCCTGACCTAATGAATCAGGTAACACCCATTCATACTTCTGCCATCCAGATGCCGTTATATTAAACCATTCAGCATCCCAGCCATAGCTCTCATCCTGCACAAATATCTGAACGCCATACGGAGTACTCGGTTGAACCAAATCAGCAGGAATATTTATCCATGCTGTTATTGTTTTTCCAGTAAAATTTGTTTCACTACCAAGAAATCTCTGAACTTCTCCTTTTGCACCTGGAGTTGTGAAATCACCCGTTACCTGCATACACCCAGGGGCTGTATGTCCTTCCTCTGAATTGTATGTTAAATCCGAGAAAGCCGGGTCATCGCCCAACGCCCAATCATCGGTTTGATCAGTATCAAATGGATATAATACTGGAACAGGCACTTCTGTTGCCGTAGGCACTTCTGTTGATGTTGCCACAGGTTCAGGATTCGTTGGATTGTCGTCATCAGAGCTGCAGCCCATGAAAGAAATCATAGCCGTAACAAGGATAAAACTAAGAAAAACCGTCATTATTTTTTTCATTATATCTCACCTCCTTTCCCTTTTTATTTTAAATCTTTTATTAAATCCTCACCTCATATTTTTGATTATTTATGTTTGCAAATCCTTATGTGCGATTTTTAAATATCATAGATATATTATATTTATATATTATTTTCTGTCAACATTTAATAATATTTTTTTATCATGTCTTTTGCTTTTTTTACTGCAATTCCAAAAAATTCAAATTCATTTTTTGATTTTTCTTCTTTTTCTGCCTGCAAAAATTCCTGGCCTTCATATTCTATCGTAATCCAGCCGCTATATTTTGCATCGCTTAATATCCTGAAAATCCTGTCCATGTCAAAATCAGACGTCTGCCCGTCTTTACTTATCTTATGAACTTTTAAATGACAATACAAAGCATATTTCATTGAATCTGCTATTCCTTTATAAATATCTTCATCAAAGCCGAGATAATTGCCGGTATCTACGTTTAGTCTCACGTAAGGTGAGTTTACGTCTTCTATGAATTTAATGCTCGATTTAGAATCTGGCAGAAAGCCGCCATGGTTGTGCGGTTCAACAACTAAAGTTATACCCTTTTTCTCTGCATATTTTGCTGCTTCTTTCATGTATTTAACCGCATTGTTCCATAGTGCCTCACGTTTTCCCTGCGGAGGCCAGCCGGCAAAAACCCGGACAAAAGAAGCCCCGAGTATTTCTGCCGTGTCGACCGATTTTTTTACGTAATCCAGATTTGCCTTGTTGTCTTTTTCTTTTTCGTTTCCAAAATTATTTCCTGGCGATACTGCACATATTTCCAGTCCCGCATCATTTGCTTTTTTCCTTAACGCCCGCAGATGTTTTTCGTTATGGTCTTTTATGTGTTCCATTATAAATTCAATTCCGCCAAGCCCTTCTTTTGCATATAATTCTATCAGGCCGGAATCATCAAGTTTTCCTGTTTCAATGGAATGATGATGCGACCACGTCGTTGCAGATAATTTGTATGACATATTCCCTCCGGATTTTTTATTTCGTTCCGCACTTCCGTCTAAACGTTTACTTTTTCAAATTTTCCGGTTTTTGCGGATTTTAATGCGGCTAATATCACCGCCATTGATTTCATTCCTTCCACTCCGTCAACAATCGGCTTTTGTTTTTTTATTATGCAATCAACAAAATGTGCACATGGACTTATATATTTTGATTTTTCAGGAACTTTATAAGTATGCTCCTTTATTGTGTTATACGGATCTTCCGGCTTTATCGTCCATACGCGTATTCTTTGCGGGTCAATGTTTGACTGCTGAACAATTGCCTTTCCATGCGAGCCGCAAACTTCCACGCGGACTTCGTAAGGAGACGTAGACCATGATGCTTCAAACGAACCTAAAATTCCGTCTTTAAATTTTATGACGGCATTAATGTTATCTTCCAATTTTATTTTTTTCTTTATCAAATTTGCGGTCTCTGCTGAAACGCTTACAATGTCTCTGTTATTTAAAACATATCTTATTAAATCAAGTATGTGAATGCCTACATCCACACTTACGCCGCCGCCTGATTTTTTCTTGTCAAAAAACCAGGGGGAATTATCCGACCAGAACTCAGGTCCGGAATGCCCGAGTTTTCCTCTAACCGTTGCAATTTTACCAAGGATGCCGCTATCCACCACTTCTTTTAATATCTCATGAGCAGGGTCAAACCTGTGCGTCTGTTCAACCATTAACACGACCCCGTTTTTCCTGCAGGCCTGAACCATGTTTTTCATGTCCTTAACAGACAAAGCCATTGGTTTTTCAACGAGAACGTGTTTTTTATTTTTTGCGGCAAATATCGTCATGGATGCGTGCAGATAGTTTGGAACGCATACAGATACAGCATCAATATCAGATTCCATTATCATTTTTTTATAATCAACATAAACGTTTTTGATTTTATACTGCTCTGCTAATCTTACTGCTTTTTTCTTTATAATATCACATATTGCTACGATTTCCACGTCCGGGCATTCAGAATACTGCGGTAAATGAAGCCGTTCTGCAATCTTTCCGGCACCAATAACTCCTACTTTTATTTTTTTCATATTTCACCTTAATTATTTAATAGTTTTCATATAAAATAACATACGAAAACGTTTTTGTCAATATGATTTAAAATAAAACGTAATAGTTTTATTTATAAGTAAACGCTCGTTTTATTCGAAAGGACGTAAATATTGATGCACAGCAGGCTTAAATCAATACGTCTCGTTATTTTGTCTGGCGATTAAATTACGTCCTGTGGTGCGTGTTTTACGGTTTGTTATAGGTGATATATGTGATAGCAATGATAACGTATACTACTAATACGCAGCCGGCAATTTTATTTTACTATCTGCCTGCTGTATTTGTTTAATACCACGTAATAATATATATCTGCCGATACTTCTTTTTCAACCCTGTTTTTGCAATCCCATACTACCCTTATCTTATAAAATCGCTTATTACCTGTAGTTTTGTATTTTTACTTCAGTATTACCAATACTTCCGGTTTGCTCTGCGTTTTTCCCCCTTTTGTATTCATAACTTCTATTAAAATATAATATACCCCGTTTGCAATATCTTTCAGATATCTTTCCTGTATTTCTACGTCGTTTGTTCCAACGCCGTAATTTTCCGTCTGTGTTATCTGCTTTATTAATCTGAAACTGGTTGTATAAATCCTTACTTTTATTATTTTACATTTCTGCGTTATTTCAAATTTGATTTTTAAATTTCCTTCGTCCGGATTGTCCGGATTATATGGGTTGGGATAAATTATTACGTTGCTTATCGTAAGTTGCTGATTTTCTGGCTGTGTTATTGTAGGCGTTGCCGTAAAAGACGTTGTCGGCTGCTGACTGTTGGTTGGCGTTCCGGTCAAACTTGGCGTTGCCGTCTGCGTGTTTGTTATTATCTGCGTATTTGTCTGCGTCCACGTCCATGTTGCTGTCCTGCTGAAACTCGGCGTCACTGTCCATGTATTTGTTATTACCATCGTATTTGTTCTTGTCCATGTCGGCGTTCTTGTCCATGTTGCCGTATTAGTTGGTGTGAACGTTGAACTTTGAACATTGAGCGTTGAACTTGTAGTTGGCGTTCCTGTTGGCGTCCTTGTTCCCGTATTTGTATAAGTAGACGTTGGTAACGTTGTCCATGATTGCGTTATCGTTGGCGTATTCGTAGGCGAAGGTGGCGTCCCGGTCCATGTCTGCGTTATTGTTGGTGAAATAGAATGCGTCGTCGATATTGTCCGCGTTGCAGTCCCGGTGGGTGTCCTTGTCCATGTCCCTGTTGGCAATGCTGTCCACGTATTGGTCATCTGCATCGTGTTTGTCCGCGTCGCAGTTCTGGTTGGCGTTCTTGTCCACGTGCTTGTCGGCGATGCTGTCAATGTTGCCGTTCCTGTCAACGTATTCGTTATTATCATTGTATTCGTCCGGGTAAACGTTCCCGTTGCGTTCTCTGTCCCTGTTGGCGTCCTCGTCCACGTATTTGTATAAGTAGACGTTGGTAACGTTGTCCATGATTGCGTTATCGTTGGCGTATTTGTAGGCGAAGGTGGCGTTCCTGTCCATGTCTGCGTTATTGTTGGTGATATTGAATGCGTTGGTGATATTGTTAGTGTTGGTGTCCCTGTCCGTGTTAAGGTTTGCGTTATACTTGGCGTGTTTGTCGGTGTTGATGTTCTCGTCCATGTCCCTGTTACTGTTCCTGTATAGGTAGGTGTATTTGTTCGCGTCCATGTCCATGTATTTGTCGCAACTGATGTGTTTGTCTGCGTCACTGTGGCTGTATGTGTCCATGTCCATGTTCGTGTAGATGTTCCTGTGTATGTGCTTGTTGAAACCTGCGTATTTGTCCGCGTTGCGGTCCCGGTTGGTGTCCTTGTCCATGTCGGCGTTGCTGTCCGCGTATTTGTTATTATCACCGTGTTTGTCCGCGTCGCGGTCCCTGTCCACGTTCTTGTTCTTGTGAAAGTATTCGTTATCGCCTGCGTAACTGTTGGAGTTCTTGTCCGGGTATAAGTGGAAGTTGGTGGTTGTGCACATGCATTGCCTGATGAGCATGCTTCTATTCCTGAATTAGCGTCCTGCACTGATGCACTGGTCCATTCGCACACAAGCACTCCATTTTCATATAATGCTGCATATTGCAGATTTGTCCAGTTACTGTTTGCAGGTAATCGCGAATAATCATTGCATCCATCATCTACAGGACTTGCCCAGCTACCGCGGTATAAATCCACCACCTTACCGGTTGTTAATTGTCCCCCATTTGCTGCAATTGTGCCTGCACTAAAACTAAATGTAACATATTGATTTGCCATTCTATTACCGCTTCCACAACTCGTCCCCATTGCTGTTCTCACTGCACTGCTTACTGCATCCCACGGACCATTCACACCTATTGTATTAGTGGAATAAAACCACATTCTGACTGTCAGTGTAGTCCTGTCTATTGCAACTGTATCATAATTTGTTATCCTGAAGGCAATATTATACACGTTTGCATTGCAAACATCATTTCCCGAAGTATTCTGCACCTCAAGATTCAATTTATGCGTCGGCGGTATCGTCGGTGATATAGTAGGCGTTCTCGTTATTGTCCGCGTAAAAGTTCTTGTTGCCGATAAATTAACGGTAGGCGTTCTCGTAGCCGTGCCGCACGTTGGTAAAACAAGAGCAGAATGATTATTTTTAAACGAATTGGAAGCAGGCGATACCTGCGTCCATCCGCCGTATGAGTCAACTCCATTTGACGTCCATGGCATCATTCCCTGCCATCCGTTGCTATATGCAGATTCATAATCCTGCGTAAGAGTATGACCCGTTGTCCCCATTGCAGAACATTCTCCTACGACGCAGGGTTTATCACTAATTCCAAAACTTGCAGGCGTTCCATACATTAACATTGTCCAGTATGGATCCATCCATGAATACCAGTGTGGTGAATAAAAATCCAGTTTTGCCCTGGTGTCTGAAACCCTTGCCTGTAATGCTGCATCGCTTACCTTGTTTCCCATTGAACCGCTTACAGTATCCGAATTGTATTTTATCACTCCCATGCCAACTGTTACCAGCACCTGACTGTTTGCATGTATGGCAACCGCTGCTTTTGCCCAAAAGGTCTGAAATCTTGTCCACGAAATTACTCCGCCTTCGTCAGTCGTAGCCCATTCAGGCTCGTTTGTCATATCAATACACCATAAGGCAGAATTACCGCCATAGCGGGTTAAAAACGGAATCAGATAATTATTAATGTATGAATCAATGTTTGTGTCGGAATTTATCCAGTTTCTCCATCGCTGATAAGTCGTGTATGAATCCTTAAAATGGTCAAAAGAAATAAGGGTTGCTTTTATGTATACGCCGCGGTTGTTTGCTATGTTAAAAAAATCATCCAGGTTGGACCAATGTGCCGCAGTTGCACCTGAAACGTAACCGGTTGAATCAATGTTGATGCCGACTTCTCCTGAGCAGGTAATCCATACTCTGGAAGAATTCAGTCCATAAGAATTAAACTGGGAATAATGACTATCCCACCAGGCAGAATCATAAGAACCACCAAAATCATTCCAGTTATCCCATGGCGTATTTGCCCCGCACATCCAGATACGATTTCCACATACCTGAAACTGTGAACCATTGACTGATATTCTTCCGGGGACTGCTGAAAATAATAAAGGTATTATGGTAAAAAAGGTTAGAATGATGATTAGATTTATTTTAGTAAAATTATTCAACTTAATTTTCAATTAAAAATTCCCCCGGCACCAATAACTCCTACTTTTATTTTTTTCATATTTCACCTTAATTATTTAATAGTTTTCATATAAAATAACATACGAAAACGTTTTTGTCAATATGATTTAAAATAAAACGTAATAGTTTTATTTATAAGTAAACGCTCGTTTTATTCGAAAGGACGTAAATATTGATGCACAGCAGGCTTAAATCAATACGTCTCGTTATTTTGTCTGGCGATTAAATTACGTCCTGTGGTGCGTGTTTTACGGTTTGTTATAGGTGATATATGTGATAGCAATGATAACGTATACTACTAATACGCAGCCGGCAATTTTATTTTACTATCTGCCTGCTGTATTTGTTTAATACCACGTAATAATATATATCTGCCGATACTTCTTTTTCAACCCTGTTTTTGCAATCCCATACTACCCTTATCTTATAAAATCGCTTATTACCTGTAGTTTTGTATTTTTACTTCAGTATTACCAATACTTCCGGTTTGCTCTGCGTTTTTCCCCCTTTTGTATTCATAACTTCTATCAAAATATAATATACCCCGTTTGCAAGATCTTTCAGGTATCGGTTCTCTATTTTTACGTCATTTGTTCCAACGCCGTAATTTTCCGTCTGTGTTATCTGCTTTATTAATCTGAAACCGGTTGTATAAATCCTTACTTTTATTATTTTACATTTCTGCGTTATCTCAAATCTGATTTTTAAATTTCCTTCGTCCGGATTATATGGGTTGGGATAAATTATTACGTTGCTTATCGTAAGTTGCTGATTTTCTGGCTGTGTCATTGTAGGTGTTATTGTATTTGTTAACGTCAAACTTGCCGTAAAAGACGTTGTCGGCTGCTGACTGTTGGTTGGCGTTCCGGTAAAACTTGGCGTTGCCGTCTGCGTGTTTGTTATTATCTGCGTATTTGTCCGCGTCCACGTCCATGTTGCTGTCCTGCTGAAACTCGGCGTCACTGTCCATGTATTTGTTATTACCATCGTATTTGTTCTTGTCCATGTCGGCGTTCCTGTCATTGTATTTGTTGGTTGCTGACTGCCGGTTGCTGTTTGTGTGAAACTTGGTGTTACTGTCCGTGTTGGTGTGAACGTTGAACTTTGAACATTGAGCGTTGAGCTCGCCGTAGGCGTTCCTGTTGGCGTCCTTGTTCCCGTATTTGTATAAGTTGACGTTGGCAGCGTTGTCCATGATTGCGTTATCGTTGGCGTATTCGTAGGCGAAGGTGGCGTCCCTGTCCATGTCTGCGTTATTGTTGGTGAAATAGAATGCGTTGATGTTGCCGTCCTCGTCCCTGTCTGCGTCCACGTCCACGTATTAGTCAGTTGTACTGTATTTGTCCGCGTTGCAGTCCCGGTTGGTGTCCTTGTCCATGTCCCTGTCGGCGATGCTGTCCGTGTCGACGTCCCTGTCCACGTATTGGTCATCTGCACCGTGTTTGTCTGCGTCGCAGTTCTGGTTGGCGTTCTTGTCCACGTGCTTGTCGGCGATGCTGTCAATGTTGCCGTTCCTGTCAACGTATTCGTTATTATCATTGTATTCGTCCGGGTAAACGTTCCCGTTGCGGTCTCTGTCCCTGTTGGCGTCCTTGTTCCTGTATTTGTATAAGTAGACGTTGGCAGCGCTGTCCATGATCGCGTTATCGTTGGCGTATTTGTAGGCGAAGGTGGCGTCCCTGTCCATGTCTGCGTTATTGTTGGTGAAATAGAATGCGTCGGCGATATTGTCCGCGTTGCAGTCCCGGTTGGTGTCCTTGTCCATGTCCCTGTCGGCGATGCTGTCCGTGTCGACGTCCCTGTCCACGTATTGGTCATCTGCACCGTGTTTGTCTGCGTCGCAGTTCTGGTTAGAGTTCTTGTCCACGTGCTTGTTGGCGTTGTCGTCCGCGTCCCTGTCGGCGTCCATGTGAACGTGCCGGTTACCTGCGTGTTTGTTCTCGTTGCCGTTCTCGTCCATGTCGGCGTTGACGTCTGTGTCCATGTCCACGTCCATGTGAATGTGCCGGTTGCCTGCGTATTTGTTCTCGTTGCGGTTCTCGTCCATGTCGGCGTTATCGTCCACGTATTTGTTATTATCACCGTGTTTGTCCGCGTTGCAGTCCCGGTGGGTGTCCTTGTCCATGTCCATGTCGGCGATGCTGTCCGTGTTGATGTTCCTGTCGGCGTTCCTGTAAATGTGTTTGTTGCAACCTGCGTATCTGTTGGCGTTGCAGATGCTCCTTCTAACCTGATATTGTCTATATCTACCGTCCAATCCACGTTCCAACTTGCTGCAAATCCTATAAAATCAATGACCGTCTGTCCTGCTTCAACCAGAACCGATAAAGGAACGCGAACAGTTTTCCAGGTCGTATCTATTGACCCACCTTCCACTATATATGTCGGATCAACCTGAACGATATTTGTCCAGTTTATCCTTACAAAAAGCTGGTTTACGGGATTTGGACTCGTTGATGCCTGTCTCACATTGAAAACAAGGTATGTGTTTGCCCCAATACTTACATTTGTCGTTTTATCCCACCAGTGCTCCTGCCACCACCCGGAAATGGAAGCATACGTAAGCCGCATTCCGTTTCCCGTCAAACCATAAACACCTTCTGTCATTGTGCCCGGAGAACCATTGTTAACCGTGCCGTCAGACAACCTGTATCCTGCCGTGTCACCGTCATAAATAAGGGTATATGGGGGGATTGGCGTTCCTGTTGGTGTGCTTGTAGGAGAATAATATGGTGTATTTGTCGGCGTTCTTGTCCTTGTGGGCGTAAATGTCGGTGTACCTACATAAGGAGTGTTTGTTCTTGTCCTTGTCGGAGTTGCCGTAGGTCCTGTCTGCCCTGCGAACGCGGCGTTTAACATAACAAACGCTGCCTGGTATCCTGTTGATGGCTCTGTTATTTCCCACGAACTATCAGGCCATACAGAATTCCAGTCCCTGTATGATTTCATTGGTGGTTGCCCATAAGGTGGAACAACTGAACTGACACCGTAGTATTGATTGGGACCACCTGAAAGATATCCTGGTGCAGGATTGGAATCCCACACTGTCCCATCTGCAAACCATCCATGAAAAATCTGAGTTATTGATTTATCCGCACCAAATAATTGCGACTGTGTTAAATAACAATAAGCAGTTGCATTCCTGCCAAAATAATAATGTAAATATTCTTCTGCAGTTTCAAGATATGTTGCAATCATTGATGGATTTACATTAAGATTTGCACCCCACAAGCACATGTCTGCCCATCCGGCTTTCATTGAATTTGATCCCCAGCAGTAATGTCCTGACCACATATGTGCTTTGTATGGACAATTATTGATATTAGGAGTAATATTCCACTCAATACCATTTCTTAAAGAAGTTTTTATTGCATTTACCACAGAAGTTGTAGCACCAGGTGCCATTGCATATGAAACAAGACCCTTTTGCATATCACCTGATGCACCGGTTTCAAAATAATTACTAATAATTGGCTGATGAGAACCATCTGCTGTATTTGAGTTGTTATAATTTGCATCGCAATAATTTTTATATGTCGTATTCCCGGTTAACCTGAACAGCTCAGCTGCAGCTATAAAACGCAGCTGGTTATCACCTGCTGAATTACGATTTGCATTAGCATTATCAAAATTTGTATGGTCATATTGTATATTAGAAGGATGTGAAGATAAAAAATTCCATGCATTTACTGCTGCTGTCTGAAGCTGGGTGGAGTATCCCGGGTATGCCCCGCTGTATGGTGCAAACAGGCGCGCACCAATTGCAAAAGCTGCAGCACCAGAAGCAGTCGCGGCAGTTGAATAATTAGCATAAAAATATGGTCGTAAATCATAGGATGGATCGCCATCAGCGGCTGTTCCAGTAATACCTGTCACAACAAAACATCCCGAATACAATGCACCATCCGGTCTCTGCATTTTTAACATCCAGTCCAGTTCCCATTTTATCTCGTCAAGAATGTCGGGTACACCGTTTCCGGATTCGTTTATGGCTGTGTTGTCGCCAAATCTGTCAGGATACCATTCATATGCATAAGCAAGATTCCATATAACAGCAGCCATCCATGACGTATATTTCCTATAGTCACCTGCATCAAACCAACCCTTTGTTATATCTCTCTGTGTTCCAGATTGCACTCCGCCAAGTGAATTATCATAAAGCAAAGCAGAACCCTGTTGTGCATGATCATAAACATGTGTCCATGTCCCCCCTGTAGCAGCAGTAATGGTTATATTGGAACGATTGTAAAAATACATTTTTACAGATGCCTGTAGTGCCCCATTATAAATATTATCTCCTATATCAAAGTTATATGACTGTCTGTCGTTTGTTGGATCATATATGTGGTAAGTCCCGGGAGTAGTAAAGGAAGTAAATTGTCCCTGCCATACTTTATCTCCCGAAAAAGTCGTATCAGTTGCACCGCCGTTCCATGCGGTCAGCGTTATCGTCTGCATAACGGCGTTGTCTGACGACCTGCGTAACTGAACCGATGCACCAGGCACATACGTTATTGCAGAATCATAGCCGGTTTGCGGGTCTTTTATCATAAACCATTTTGCAGAATTTGGCCTGTAGCCGATCTGATCTACTATTATCTGTTCAGATATTGGTGCGGATAAAATAATCTGGAAGAAAAATAAACTAATAAATAAACACAAGAATAATCTTTTTTTCATAATTACCTGCTTTTTTTCTTTAGTATACCATCTTTTCTGATTCTGTCAATCCTGAAACGCTTACAAAAAATCAGCACGGCTAATTTTTATTTAATTATGATGAAATGCGTTATTTTGCTTTTTTGTTCGTTCCCTTTTTTGTCCTTAACTACGCATACGTAATAATAAATCCCGCATGCAAGTTTGTTTATTTTATCCCGAGGAATTTCAAGAGTTGTGAATAAATTCCCGCTAAATTTTACTTCTTCTATCTCCCTGAACCCCATCGTATAAATTTTCAGTTTTATGGAATCTATCTGCCCTGAAACGTCACAATACAAAAAAACCTTTTGCGTATTTTTTACGACAGGGTTTGGATATATGAAAACGTCGTTGATTGTCGTCTGCTGATTACCGGTTTCCGTAAAAGACGTTGTCGGCTGCTGACTGCCTGTTGCAGTCCGGGTTACCGTTATTATCCATGTTGCTGTCACTGTTCGCGTTTGTGTTGGCGTTCCTGCCGCTGTTCTTGTCCATGTTGCCGTATTTGTTGCTGTAAACGTTGAACTTGGGACATTGAACGTTGAACTTGCAGTTAACGTCGGCGTCCTTGTTCCAGTATCTGTATAAGTGGACGTTTGTGATATCGTCCATGACTGCGTTATCGTTTGCGTAATCGTTGGGGAAGGCGGCGTCCCGGTCCATGTCTGCGTTATCGTAGGTGATACAGAATACGTAGGTGATATTGTCCGCGTCCACGTCAACGTTATACCCGGCGTTAACGTTAAACTTGGCGTTATTGTCCTTGTTGCCGTGCGAGTCATTGTGTTGACAGGCGTCCTTGTCGGCGTTGCATTTGATTTTAAAACAAAATGCAAAACAAAATGAGCAGGAACTGAATATGAAAAAGTATTTCCGGTTAAAACCGGTGCAGCCCTTGACGTTATGTTATAATTTGCTCCGCCAAATCCCCAGCATTCAACAGATGTATAAGTCATACCGCTCGTAATATTTACGTTTGCGGTCTGGTTTGTTCCTGCCTTGTTTATTACAATTATGTGGAGTTCTTTTTCGTCAGAACCGTTTATTGAAGCATAAGTCGTCATGTTCGGGATGTCGTTTGATTCACAATATACTTTTGTATCCCCGTATTTGCCGTTTGCACCGTTATAATTCCTGAAAATTTTATATGCAGCGGAATGATATGGTCCGTAAGCCGTCTTCCACATGGTTGCCGCATAAACGCCGTATTTGCCGAAAATGCCCAGGGTATCTGCCATTGAAATGCCGCCTGAATAATCATTCCCTCCGCCATGTGCAAACTCAGTAATCGTGATTTTTGTCCCGGGATAATACGTATTAATTGAATTCTGTAATTTGGGAATTAAAGGAAGTGCCCATGGATACCACTGTGCAATAGGACTGTTTTCCACGTAAGTTGTATCCCATAACGTCCTTGGCGCCTGCATCCTTGCAATCTGCGCAGCAGACGACGTACAGGAATCCTCGGTTATTCTGCAAACCCCCGGAGTATTATACGTAAACGGTGGTGCCGTTCCTTCCCTTGCTTCTGAATACCAGTGAAAATCAATTGCATCAAGTAACCGTCTGCCGTCAGTATCCGATGCCTGTTTCATTTTTGCGAGATAATAATCTACGAACCACTGATAACTTCCCTTTTCAGTTGTCCAGTCAGGCGGATTCCCAAAATCATTCATTGCCCAGAACCCAAAAAATACCGGCGCTAATATTTCACAATAAGGGTCAACATCTTTTATTGCCTTTGCCGTTGCAATAGAACGGGTTACAATTTCTGATGCCCCGCATGGCGTTGGATGAATTCTTGGATGCGTATCGTCCCAGAGTGCAGGTTCATTATCAAGATCATAAAATTTTACGCCGGTTTCGGTTGATGCATTGCCAAAAACGGATACAAGATAATTCACCTCTTCGTCAACATACACGTAATTATCCGTTAAATCCGGTGGATAAACAAGAGAAGACGACTTTTTGGGGACAACCTGTTTCCATCTTGAAGACGGGGCCGTCTGCGCAAGAGTTACAGTGCCTGCCTGGTCAGCAGCAACATAGCCGGCCATAGGAACGGTTATTATTGATTGCATGCCTGCGTTTAAACTTTCCTGATGGAATCGTCTTATGAGTCCACCAGGCTGATTACAATCAGTGCCATACCCGTAATTACTTGAGCAGAGCCACGTATCAGACGTATGATACCAGTC
>JAGNJD010000022.1 GCA_018000835.1 Candidatus Goldiibacteriota bacterium
TTCAATAAATATGTTCCGTAAACACGTTCTGGAAACATTCCTGCAAAACATCTATCTTGTATTTTTTTTAAGATATCTATTTAGATACTGCCCGGTATACGAATTTTTGTTTTTAATAACGTCCTCAGGCGTGCCTTCTGCAATTATATAGCCGCCGTTATCCCCGCCTTCCGGTCCAAGGTCAATTATCCAGTCGGCATTTTTTATTACGTCAAGATTGTGTTCAATGACAATGACGGTATTTCCCATACTTACAAGTTTATTAAGAACGTTCAACAATTTTTCAATGTCTGCAAAGTGAAGTCCCGTCGTTGGCTCGTCAAGTATGTAAAGCGTTTTTCCTGTTGATTTTTTGCATAACTCAGTTGATAATTTTATTCTTTGTGCTTCCCCACCGGATAAAGTAGTTGCAGATTGTCCTATCTGGATGTAACCAAGCCCGACTTCATCAAGCGTCTGTAAGATTCTCTTTGCGTTTGGAATGTTTTCAAAAAATTTCAATGCTTCCTCAACTCTCATCTCAAGAACTTCTGCAATATTTTTATCCTTATATAAAATTTCAAGCGTCTCCCTGTTGTATCTCTTGCCACGACATTCTTCGCATGGGACGTAAACGTCAGGCAAAAAATGCATTTCTATTTTTATTATTCCGTCTCCTGCACATGCCTCGCATCTGCCGCCCCTTACGTTAAAAGAAAATCTTCCCGGGTCGTAGCCACGTAAACGCGATTCCTTTGTATTTGCAAAAAGCCGCCTTATTTCGTTAAAAACTCCTGTATACGTTGCAGGATTTGACCTTGGAGTTCTGCCAATCGGAGATTGGTCTATTTCTATGACTTTATCAATCAAATTCCAGTTTTTTATTTCAGCATAACCCGATGGTTTATGAATGCCTTTGTAAATTTCATAAGTTAAAGCCGGATATAACGTTTCCGTGACAAGGGATGATTTCCCGGAGCCGGAAACGCCGGTAATGCAGATAAAAGTCCCCAGCGGAAACTTTATATTTAAATTTTTTAAGTTGTTTTTATTAACGCCTTTTATTTCAAGAACGCCTTTAAATTCCACTTTTTCTTTTTTAATTTTAATTTTATCATTATTAAGAATATATTTTGCAGTTAGTGAATCTTTTGTTTTTAATATCTGATTTATGTCTCCGGCTGCTACGATTTTACCTCCGTGTATACCTGGTCCAGGGCCCATGTCAACTATAAAATCACCATTTAATATCGTTTCTTCGTCATGTTCTACGACTATGACCGTATTACCAAGGTCCCTTAAAACTTTTAAAGTATTTAAAAGTTTCTGATTGTCTCTCTGATGAAGGCCGATAGAGGGTTCATCAAGTATGTATAAAACGCCGACAAGCCCTACGCCAATCTGGGTTGCGAGGTGTATCCTCTGGAACTCACCACCGGATAAAGTCCCTGCTCTTCTGTCAAGGGTTAAATATGAAAGCCCTACGTTTATCAGGAATTGTAATCTGCCTTTTATCTCCTTTAAAATCTGTTTTGCAATTATTTCTTCCTTTTCCGTAAGTTTTAAATTATTAAAAAAGTTGTAACAATTTTCAATGGACATCTCCGTAACGTCTATTATTGACTTTTTGTCAATCAACACGGAAAGTGACTCCGGTTTTAATCTTTTACCATGACAAACGCTGCATTCCTTTTCTTCCATGTATTTTTCAAAAATATCTTCCCTTATTTTTTCCGTTTCAGTTTCTTTGTATCTTCTTTCAAGGAATGGTATCAGACCTTCAAACTGACCGTAATGCTTCCATTCGCTGTCAAGTCCTTTATAATGAAATTTTATGTCTTCACTCAGTCCATAAAGTAGTGCCTTTTTTACGTTGGCAGGCAGTTTTTTGAATGGAACCCCGAGTGAAAAATTCATGTGCTGCGAAAGTCCACTAACAAGATGCCAGTAATAACTTTCCTGATTTGTCCATGGTTTTAATGCACCTTCATTAATGCTTAGTTCCTCATCAACGACAAGGGATGGATTAACCTCAATTCTGCTGCCTATGCCCATGCATACGGGACACGCGCCATAAGGATTATTAAAAGAAAATATCCTCGGCTCAAGTTTTGCCATGGAAAAATCGCATTGCGGGCAGGATAATTTTTCTGAAAAAAGAACGTCGTGGTTATCCCTTACTTCGTTTATTATTATCAAACCTTCCCCGACTTTTAATGCAAGTTCTACGGAATCAGTTATGCGTTTTTTGTTCCGGTTTCCAGTCTCTATTCTGTCTATTACTATCTCAATTGAATGTTTTTTGTTTTTGTCCAGTATTATTTTTTCATCCAGGGATTTAACGTTTCCATCTACGCGAACCCTCAGAAAACCATCTTTTTTTATGTTTTCAAATAATTTATTGTATTCGCCTTTCCTGCCCCGGACGACTGGTGCAAGTATCATTATTTTCGTATTATCAGGCATTTGTAAAATTTTATCCACTATCTGCTGGACCGTCTGTGATTTTATGGGAATTTTACAATTGGGGCAGTATGGAACGCCTATTCTTGCATATAATAACCTCAGATAATCGTATATTTCGGTAATGGTTCCAACCGTTGAACGAGGGTTTGAGCCGGCGCTTCTTTGTTCTATTGCAATGGCCGGTGACAATCCTTCTATTGAATCAACGTCCGGTTTTTGCATCTGCCCCAAAAACTGCCGGGCATAGGCAGACAACGATTCAACGTATCTTCTCTGGCCTTCTGCATAAATTGTATCAAAAGCAAGTGAGGATTTACCCGAACCGGAAACGCCCGTTATGACTACAAGATTATCCCGTGGTATTTTTAAATCTATGTTCTTCAGATTATGCTCGCGGGCACCTTTTATTACGATAAATTTTGTCATTTTAACTGGTCTAAAATAATCCGCGGATTTTTTAAATCGTTATTCTGGATATGTTGCATTATTTTTTTATATGCATGTTCTCTCGTTTCCCTGTCTTTCGTGTTTTTATAAATATTTAACCAGTATAAGGTAACCTCTTCCGGCGTTTTGTATTGTTCGTAAATATTGCCTAGTATCCTTTCTATCATCGCCGGATGGTCGTCAAATTTAAGTGCTTCTTCCAGATATCCGACGTATTTATCTTTATCATCCATTTCTTTGTATACGATAGCGCCGAGATAAAACCTCAATTTCCAGTACGTTGGATTATATTTTAATCCTTTATTTATCAATGCAATTGCTTCGTCATATCTTTTCAGGTTAAAAGCAAGAATTGCACTGCCATAAGTATATGCAAAAGTAAAATGAGGGTCTATATCGGTTATGGAATCAAAAATTGAATATAAATTTTTATAGGAAGTTTTTCTGTTTTCCGGGTCTCCGTAATATTGTAAAAAATATATGTATTCAAAATCTGCCATTAATGGTCTGAACCCCATACCTGCACTCAACACGTGTTTAAAATTTTTAAAAGAACGTTTGTTTAAAAAATACCATTTGGGCTGCGTATTAAACACATCATTCGTTGCCCTGTAATTACACAGGCAACATAAAATCACGAATAACAATATAATTGCTGAATTAAAAATTTTTCTTAAAATTCCCGGCATTAAAAGAATTCCTTTTTTTCAAAATACTTAATTGATAAAAACAAAATAACTATGACGTATAAAATGGAATATAGCAGGACAAACGAAACGTATGGAGTATCAATCAGGCCATAAGTGGATTCAAGTTTATTTTTAAAATTAAACAATTCCAGATTTGGAACGACGTAATATATCAGGTCAACGATCATTTTTAAAATCTGATTGCCTGAATTCATAACCAGATTTTTTAGATGTATCGTGAGATGACCAAGTACGTAAGTAAAAAACAGGAATAAAATGCATGCAGGAACCGACGTCGTTACTACTGAAAACAAAATTGCAACCGACGAAATTATGCAAAGACTTAAAAATATAAAAAAAACAGATAATAATAAATTTAAATCCCAGGGGTCGCTATTGCGTATTTGTATGACGAGCATTAAAACCATAAGCATAAATAAAATGTTCATAAACAACGTTATTATTGTACCAAGATATTTTCCAATCAAATATTCACTTCTTTTTATTGGTTTTACCATTATTATGTGCATCGTTTTTAATTCCGTTTCTTCAAACATCTGCAGAGTTACGGAAAGAAGTAAAGTTATAAACGACAGCATGGAGATTGAAAACAATCCAAAATCCTTTAACATCCTTATCTCCGATTCCTGGGCAAGTTCACTTATGATGAGTGAAAATCCTACAATAAAAATGGAAAAAATTGTCAGGACGTTTAGAATTTTATTCCTGAAATTTTGTTTTATTATGTATTCGGTTACTGCAAAAATACTTTTCATCGTTACTACTCCTTAACGTAATGAATAAAATACGACTCCATGGATTTGTATTTTCTGATTACCTGTTTGACGTTTTTTATGTCACTGATTTTGCCTTTGTGCATTATTGCAACTTTATCGCAGATCCTTTCAACTTCACTTAAAATATGGGAATTAAAAAAAATCGTTTTACCCTGCTTATTAAGGTTTAGAAGTATGTCTCTCATTTCTTTATAGCCGAGCGGGTCAAGACCTGACATGGGTTCATCCAGGAATAAAACGTCAGGGTCGTTTATAAGCGCCTGTGCCATTCCAAGCCGTGATTGCATGCCTTTTGAAAATCCTTTTATTTTTTTATTTTCACTTCCTTTTAATCCAACAAGGTCCAGTATTTCCAGTATTTTTGATTTTTTGTTTTTAATGCCGAAAATATCCGCAAAATACTCCATTATTTCGTATGCTTTAAGATATTTGGGAAAATAAGGCAATTCAGGCATATACCCTATGTGATGCCTGATTTTTACGTCATTTATGGAACCGCCCAGAATTTTTATCCGTCCGGACGTCGGTTGCAGTAAGCCGAGTAAAGTTTTCATAAGCGTCGTTTTACCGGCACCATTTAATCCGAGTAAACCGAAAATTTCCCCTTTATGAACGGATAAATTTACGTCCATTATTCCAACGGAAGTTTCTCTTTTCCAGAAATCAAGCGGTTTATATATTTTAGTCAGATTGTTTGTTTCAATTACTGTTTCCATTTTTCACCTCAAAGTATATATGATAATAAAAAAAAAATTTTTAGTCAAGTGGGTTTGATTAAAGAGTGGGAATAAGGATAGACATTACGGACACTTAAAAAGGCATAACGTATGGCTTAAAATTATTTGTTATACGATGATTTATAATTCAAACAACATAATTATTCCAAATTTATAAGTGGATACTACTTCTTCCCCTTCGTTATTTTCATAAGTCCAGCCGTCCTGAAAAAGGTTGTTAAATTTTAATTTAACCGCAGGTGCTCCAATGTCCGTAAATAAAGATAATATGACAGTTTCTTTTTCTCCAATATCTATCTTCATATCAAAGCCGAAATATAAAAAATTAAAATTTAAACAAACTCCGTTTGCAGACGACCATGTTTTGCTTCTGTCTCCGCTCATATACGATGCATTCCACGGATATATGGACAATCCCAAACCAAACCACGGAGTTACGTTTCCGTCAGTTTGGACGTAATATTTTATCCCCGGTCTGATAATAAACGTATCCATATAAAAATAAACGTCGTTATCAAATGGTCCGTAAAAATTATTCGTGGTATCGCCGCTCACGTCCGATACCCATTTACCTACTCCGTATTCGTCTTTTCTTGCACATAAAATGCGCCTGTCTGAATATCCGATTTCAAAAAATATTTTCCATTCGTCGCTTAAACCATAAAGGGCGTATCCGGAAATACCATACCCCATTTCATAGGAAGCACCAATGTTGTCGGGACGTCCGTTTTCAGGTGCAATTGCAGTCCCGTTTGATTCGCCATACTGAATTAATCCCGAAATCCCCCAGAAAAAATTGTTTGTTTTACTATTAATGGTATTAATTACCGAATCGCCGGCGTCGGCCGCAAGAACTGAAACAAAAAACAGGAAAAAAAACGAAAAAAAATTAACTGTTGATGAAATTTTCATAATATTTTTTAAATTCATCCTTACCGCACAACAGTGCACCGGATAAAGGAGCGACTTTTTTTACGGCTTCTACCATGCCGGTAACTATGTTTTGTATGTCCCACTGGGCATGACTATCCATACGCAGCCTTGCAAGATGATAAAGTTCCCTTAAATTTACGTTTACCAGAACCCGCCTTCTATGTGCATTGGTCAATACGTATTCAGCGGCATTTTTGTTTTTTTTATATAACTTTTCATAAATTATTTCGGTTTTTTTTACAACGTCTTTTAAGATTTTTTCCTGATTGGTAATAATTATTGACGGTGGTATCGTAATACCGAGTCCTACGTCATACGGCTGCTTTAAAATGGTCATGATTCTGTGTCTTTTTAACTGGGCAAAAGCACTTGCACTTATTATGAGTTCAAAACTAAAATTTATGAATTCAAACTGCCTCGGCATTGAATCAAACCCGGTAAAATTTTCAAAAAACATCTTCATCAGTTTTTTTCTTTTATTCTTGTTCATTTTGTTCGTTAAATTCAAACATTGTGAATAATCGGCGTTTTTTGATGTATAAAGCAATAACGAAATGATTTTTGCGTCAGCGTTGTTTGTCCATTCGAGAAGGCGGACTTCCCTTTCAAAATCCCCTGCTTTTTTATAAACCGGTCCGGCGTTTTTTGCCAGGAGTGCCGTCTTTTCATATCCCGTCTTTAAAAAGCCGTCGGATACTTCCCAGCCAAACTGTTTTTTAAATGCTCCCGGGTCGGATAATATAATCAGCGAAGGAACGATTTTTTTTGCCCTATCATAAAGCATTTTTCCCAATCTTCTTACTTCAGCAAGCGGATTGTATTTTAATTTACGCAGAATGTATTCGAGGTTGCGTGCATTCGTTGAAAATCCCAGCTGGCATTCAGTAGCAAGGCATACAAGATATCTGGCATCTTCTTTTGCCCATCCCTCTATCAGATTTTGTCCGGATTTAGTATTTAATTTGTCTAGGTTCGTTTTTTTTTGATATTCGTATAATACCGGAAGTATTTTATTATAAGCATCAACCTGCATCCCTACGGTTTTTCTGAAAACGTTTTTTTCTCTTTCGTTATATTCTTCCGGAATTACGTAATCACCTTCAAGCGTAACGTATCTCTGTGATTTTTCGGTGTAAGAACACAGCCGTGATTCTTCCAGCGACTCAACGGCAAAACGTGAAAGTCCGATTATGTCAAAATTTAGATATGCATGCTCTGCAACGGAATGATGCCCCATTCTAAAAACAATATTCTCATTTGATTTTCTGGCTTTATCAACTTCTTCCCTCGCTTCTTCCCTTAATTGATTGACGGGTCTGGGGTCCCTGCTTATTCTGGCATAAGCAGCTGATATTGTCTCTGGTGTTAAATTATCTTTTTTATCCCATCCGTTTTTCTTTAATTTTTCCAGGGCATCGTAATCAATGTTAAAACCTGCAAGCTTCACTTCAAGCATTTTTCACCTTATTCTTCAAAATTAAAGCAACGATACATTATTTAACCATTTTAATTTTATGTCAATAAAAAATTTACATCTTTGAGATGAGGATTAATTACGCCAACAAATATGTTAATTATAAAATTTCTATGTCAGAATTAGTGTGTTTTAATAAATTATTAAAACTGATAGTCCCTTCCTATCCTGGTTACGTTTTCATTTCTCCATTTTTCCATCATATTAGATGCAAGAAATTCCAATGGATTGTGATTATCGGTTAAAATTTCCCCTTTTATTACCGGTTTAACGTTTACGTATTTGTTTCCGGCATCAAAATCAGCATCAGACGCAAAATAAATTATGTTCGTATATCCAATCTGGTCTGCCTGCATGTAAACGTTTTTAAAAACGCTTTTTAAAGTTTCGTAAATGCATGCATATAGTTTATCGTAAATTATTTCGCCGTTCTTATTATAATTTATCTCGGAAACGGTATTTATTGATACGATTCCACCTTCGTTTAAAATTGACCGGATGCTTAAAAACGCCTCTTTGGTGAAAAGATAAGGATATAAGGAATATCCAGAAAAGACGTCAATAAATATTATGTCGTATTTCTTTTTTGTAGTACGTATATACTGCCTGCCATCTGCTATTATGACTTTTCCGTCAAAATCAAAAAATTTTCTCGCAACGTATTCCATAACCGGGTCTATTTCCACGTTGTCAACGTTTATATCCGCAGAAATTGATTTTAATTTACTACTTATTGAGCCGCCGCCAAGTCCGATATTAAGAATATTTTCGGGCCTGCCAAAAAACGAAACTGCCTGAAGCATAACCTCAACGTATTTAAAAAAATGCTCACGTTTCTGAACGTCATACATTGACTGCAATGCACCATCTACAAATACGGAACGATAATTTTCGTTGTAATCAACGACCCTTATTTTTCCGTAATAACTATCCTTTTCAAACAAAACCTTTCCCCTGCTCACCGGCTGCGGTGTTGTAGACGCAACGTATCTTATAAAAAAAAATAATAAAACCAGTAATATTATCTTTTTATCTTTATTGTAAACGTACCAGATAATTACGAGTAAAATCAGCATTGCACCGGAAATATTTATGATTAAATTAATTCCGAGCAGAGGTATAAAAACAAAACCAGTTAAAACGGCACCTATAAAACTGCCGATGGTGGAAATTCCGTATAAAATTCCGGCAGTTTTCCCAATGTCATTATTGTCTTTGACGCATAATTTTACAAGATAAGGAGATACTGTTCCAAAGAGGACGAGAGGAATCGTAAACAAAATTAATGCAGAAAAAAAGGTCCCGGATTTAAGCCCGGAAAAATCCAGCATTGAAACTACTGGTTTTGAAATGTAAGGTATTATCATCATCCATACTGCGCCTGAAAAAATAAAAACGTACATAAGATCCGGTTTTTTGTATTTATCGGCAAAAAATCCGCCCAGAAAATATCCTATGGCAAGAGAGCCAAGCGTAATGCCTATCAACGATGCCCATACGAAAACCGAAGAACCATAATAAGGCGCAATAATTCTCGTCCCAAGTATTTCGAGAATTAAAATTACGGCACCAATGATAAACGACGTTATGTAATAAAAAATTTTTGTAAATTTATCCGCATTCATGTTTTTAATTATAAATTATTTCCGTTTTTTGTCAATTCATATAAAATTACGTTTCGGTTACGCATGTCTTACGGTTTAATCATTAACGGGATTATTGTAATAAACAAATTACAGGGTAACAACGATAAATTACATCCTTTTATTGACATAAACGGATTATTCAAATATAATAATAAAAAACGCAAAGGGAGAAAAACGATGCATTTTACGGTATCATGGGACATTCAGGCAGAACCAGAACTTGAAAAACGCATTCATGATTTACTGCTCGATACCCTGAAAAAACACGCAACTTTTGTAGCAGAACCTTTGTCTAAATATTTCGTGGTTAAAATAGACATGGAGCCAAAATGGCATTTGATATTAAAAATGCTTAAAGGCATTTGTCTGATGTATAAAGGAAAGATAAATTTTGTAATGTCCCCTCCCATGACCGGCGGTCAATACAACGGAGAATTAAAGGACTGGACAAAGGTAAACGAAGCGACAAAATAAATGGCAAAAGAAAACAATATTGATGAAAATAAACCAATAAAAGTTGCAAAAGGGACTAATAAGCAGATAGACCTGTATGCTGATAAAATAATCATCCATAATAAAAACATGCCGGATGCGCTAAACGTAATTGCGGAATTCAGGCCGTCAGACGTCAAAAAAATAATCATAAAACCTGCCGGGACTTTGTATGACGGGAAAATTGAGATTCAGACAAAAAAAATAAAATACAACGTTGAATTTAAAGCATATCAACAACCTGATTTTGAAGCAATTAAAATAATACTTGGGAAATAAGTAAAATTTACTTACATTCAATAATATCATCCGAATGAAAGTTAATATTTATACTATTTATTTTATTAATGTTAATTTATTTAAAAAATCATTTGCAATGCTTTTGTTTTCATATTATCCATGAATTTTTTTGCAAATACTTGTTCGAGATTACCTTTTGAAACACATGTAACGGTCATGCCTGCAGCAGTAAGCGTAGCCATTAAATCCCTGATTTCCGGTTCTACGTCTGCTCTTATCGTTATTTCATTGTCTGATACTCCAAGAACAAAATATACCTTTGCGTTTATGCCTTCGTTTTTTACTATTGGAAGACCAAATGCCTTTCCGCAATCACAATCCTGGGGACTTATTTTCATTTCCACCGGATTTGTAGTTATGGTCCCTGCATCAGCATCGCTGCCTTCTATCTTGTATCCAATAAGAGGAAGAAGTTTAAGAGACGTTTTGAAAATCATTTCAGCACTACCGGGGACTTTTTGCCTGAATAAAGTCGTTTCTATAGTAGGTTTGACATACATGGACGTGCATGATACAAGGAAAAAAATTATAAGGGAAAAGAAAAAAAACATAGTAAAAATTTTTTTCATAAAAAACCTCCTGATTACTAATCATCGTTGAAAAGCGTGTTTTTATTGGAACAGCATTCAGAAAACCCCAAACTTCAGTTTGGGGTTGAATGAATGCGAATATAAATTAAAGTTTTATCTACTTTGCCAAGAGGGTTCCAAGGTCGCTGCGGAATATCACTGGTATTCCTCGTCCCTTGGTCAATCAACGAAGTTGATTGAATTTTTTGTGGGAGCCTCGGGCTTTAGCCCGAGAGGATCCCACTATCTTAAAATTATCAATTCTTCCGGTTTAAACCATATTTCGGTATTATTATCCGTTATCCCGAGTAAAATATAATATACACCATTTGCTTTATTTTTAAAACATTCATTTTCTATTTTTATCGTGGCAAGCAGGTCTTTTGCATCAATCTGTTCTTCTTTTTGTTCTATCAAACGATAACCTATTGAATAAATTTTAATTTTTGCCTTTTTAAAGCCGGGCTTTGTCATAAAAGTTATTCTTAATAAATTTTGCTTATCAGGGGAATACGGATTCGGATAAATAATTACGTCGCTGCCTGTCAATTGCTGATTGTCAGGCTGTTCAGGCGTTAATGTTGCCGTAAAAGTAAAAGTCATTGTAGGCTGACCTGTAATATCAAACGTTAAAGTCATTGTTCGCGTAAAAGTAGGTTGATTTGTATTTGTAAATGTATTTGTCGGCATATATGTTTCAGTAAAAGTGCATGTAAACGTTGGGGATTTTGTAAATGTTAAAGTAATGGTTGAAGTATTTGTAATCGTCGGGGTAAATGTAAGTGTTGGTGGAGTGCCTGTCCATGTCCAGGTTATTGTTGGTGAAATAGAGTGCGTTGAAGATATGGTAATTGTTGGAGTCCTGGTTAACGTCCATGATAACGTTTGAGTTACCGTCATTGTAGGAGTAAAACTGTTAGTCGGCAATAATGAGTTGGTAGAAGTTAATGTTGGCATCAGGGTTTTTGTCCTTGTTTGCGTTATGGTTGGAGTATTTGAAGATATGGTATCCGTCCATGTGAACGTCGGAGTTACGGTTCTTGTATTCGTATAGGTATGCGTTGATGACGACGTTACTGTATACGTTGCAGTAAACGTTTGCGTTCTCGTGTACGATGGACTTGCCGTCCTTGTAACTGTTCCTGTTAACGTTATTGTAAACGTAGGCGTTCTTGTAAAAGTTGGAGTGCCGGTAATAAATTGTAATATTTCAATTGCACAAAATTGTGCATTATTTGCTGTTGCAGATGCTGTTATGTTTAAAATCCCATCAGTTACCGTAACAATAAAAGGTCCTGAATCATAGGCGGTGTCATGCCCGACGATTGAAAATACGTCAAGATTATTAATTACAGAATTACCTTCTATAGAAACGCTAAAAATTCTGCTTCCTGATGTATTAAAATACATTTCAACAAACTTAAAAGAAACCTGATATTGTCCATTTGGAACCGTAAATCTGTATTCAATTGCTGCATTATACCTTTCTGACTGATAAAGCACATCATGGATAGTTCCGTTTATTGTATCCGTGGTCGTTCCTGCCGTACCATTTACGTATCCCCAACCACCCGAAGTCCACGCCTGGTCAGCAAGCCATACGTTCGTTCCATCGTTATACTGACTGCCGCCACAATTAACCCGTATTGGAGTAAACGTCGGCGTTTGAGTATAAGTCAGAGTAAACGTTACTGTAGGCGGTGTCCCTGTCATTGTACGCGTTATGGTGGGCGTAAACGTAGGTGATGACGGATTTCCTGCAAATGCAGCAAGCGCAAAAACCAGTGCTCCCTGCCAGTTAATTGCAACTTCGTTCGTTTCATAACTATCCTGAATGTCCTGCCAGCCGTTATATGAATGACCGCCGCCAACAATATATCCAGGCCACGGGTTCGTAATGCCATCAGCCCCGGATGGTCTATGATGAGGATTCATCGGTGGATTTATACCAAGCCCGGTTACATAAGACCTGTTGTAATAATTTCTGCCGAATATGTGATTTATGGCATCAAGTGCGGTCTGGACGTAATTTGAATTTGGAGATACTTTATTTGCTATTAACAAATTCAATGCCGTTCTTGCAACGGAACCATTACATCCCCAATAATACGACGTTCCAAGGGGCCTGCCATAGCCATGATTATTTCTGTTCGTTACGAGAGTATTTGCATCAGATATTAAATCATTTTGTATGTCGGAATTAATAGCTGTATTTTTACCCGTTCTTGTTGACAATAAATAAGTATACATACCGAGATTTCTTATTTCGCTCCAGTCCCAGTCAGTATCCGTCTTATCAGAATAATTGTTTGCCCGCGTTGTAAAATCCTGATGAGCGGCGGTAGAACCCGTTGTTTCCCACATTTCTGCTGCTGCCCACAAGCGATCATCAGAATCCGACGTTCCATAACCGCCTGTTAAAAATGCAGAATAATCAGGATTTTTATTTGCAGTATTTACAAGTAAAAAATTATAAGCAGTAGTTGCTGCCGTCAGACACTGATTTGCATACGTTACATCATACGGGGCAAAAATTCTTGCTGCCATTGCAAGCATTGCAACGTAATCTGCTGTTGCAGCAGAACCCCAGTCGGTAAAAAATCTGTTTGCAGTTTCCTGCTCCGGCATTTCAAAAGCATCAAAATCAAGTGCAGATAATTTTGCCGATACTTTGCCGGAACCATCGGAATATGCCATTTTTAACACCCAGTCAATTTCCCATTTCATTTCCTTTAAATAATCAGGGTAACCGGTTGCAGTATTTGGTATGTCAAGTGAAATATTCTGCAAAACGTCTTTATACAATTCCCATGCTTTAAACATCATGCCAACAGTAATTCCGGCATTTACAATATACTTATTATAATCGCCGGCATCATGCCATCCGCCCTTTCCGTCTCTTATCGTATGTCCGCCGCCAACGTAATCAAGATATGCGTCGTTCATATGACAGGCAGCATGTGAATACGTCTGACCATTAAAAGTTCCCGATACTGCGGTTCCACATCTAAAAAAATAAAACGCTCTCATTACCGTATAATATGCAAAATTATAAACCGTATCTGATATCGTAAAATTTACCGACTGACCAACGCCGGGAACTTCAAGATAAAACGTTCCCGTCTCCGTCAAAGAAGTAAAAGCAGCGGTTCTTATGTTCTGCCCGGATTCCGGGTCCGTTACCGGGCCGGTTACCGTGCCTGAAAATGCAATGGACGAATCAGAAGCCCTTCGCACGTTAAAGTTTGAACATGATACTATTATTGATGCTCTTTTTTCTGCCGACGGCAGATATCCTATTGAATTTAACCGTATGTCAGAATTTGCACCAAATAAAACGGCTTTAAACAAAAGAAAGGGCAATATAAAAAATAATATATTTTTTTTTAACATAATTTCTCCTGATGTAAATTGATAACTTTATCTTAATATAATTAATTCATGAGGTTTTGACAGAACTTTTTCATTTTGTAAATTAACGACACCTATGATAATGTGATATGCCCCATTTGCAAATGAGCGTAAATATTTATTTTCAACCGGTATTCTGACTGCTCCGGGACCATAAATTTCCGAAGAATAAGTTATTTGTTTTATTTTTCTATATCCAACGGTATAAACCGTTAATTTAACCAGTTTTACACGCTGGGAAACGTCAAAAGAAACGTAAAGATTTTCTTTTACAGGATTGCAGGGATTGGGATATATAATTACGTTGCTAATCGTCAACTGCCGACCGTCGGATTGTGTAGGCGTTAAAGTTACAGTCCACGTATATGTAACTGTTGGCTGCACCGTATTCGTTATGGTCTTTGTATGACTTGGCGTTGTGGTTATCGTTAAAGTCGTGGTTTGCGTTATTGTCTGCGTTTGCGTTTTTGTTCCCGTAAAACTCATAGTAGCAGTTAACGTTCCTGTATTCGTAGGCGTGCATGAATAAGTATTTGTTAACGTTTGCGTTACTGTCCGTGTCTGCGTATAACTTGACGTTGCAGTTTGCGTTGCCGTTCGAGTCCATGTCCGCGTTATTGTCGGTGTGTTTGACGATATAGTGTCGGTAAATGTCAATGTTGGACTCGCTGTCCGCGTATAACTCACGGTTAATGTCCTCGTCCATGTCCGCGTTCCTGTCTGCGTTATAGTTAACGTTGGTAGTGACGTATTCGTTCCTGTCGCTGTCCCTGTCTGTGTCCTTGTCTGCGTCCTCGTCATTGTCGGTGTTCCAGTCCGCGTTCCTGTCTGGGTTATAGTTAACGTTGGTAGTGATGTATTCGTTCCTGTCGCCGTCCTTGTCTGCGTCCCTGTCTGCGTCCTCGTCATTGTCGGCGTTCCAGTCCGTGTTCCTGTCTGCGTATTTGTTATCAAAGGCGTATTAGTCCTGGTCCATGTTGGCGTCCTTGTTCTTGTCGGACTTGCAGAAACAGAAGGTGAATTTGTCCGTGTTGGAGTTCTTGTAGAAGTCCTTGTCCACGTAAATGTGTTTGTTCTGGTATAAGTCCACGTTGGTGTCCGGGTTCCCGTCCTTGTAATAGTAGGCGTCCATGTAGGCGTCCCTGATACTTTATAAAAACCTGCAAGGGCGTAAATCAATGCTCCCTGCCAGTTTATTGCTATTTCATTTGATGCATAAGATTCCTGGTTATCTACCCAGTATTGCGCTGCTGGTAATCCCGCTTGCATTGCAGACAATACGGGGTCGCCAGAATTTGTTCCATTAGAACCTCCTACCAGATATCCAGGCCATGGATTGGCAATGCCATCTGCACCAGAGCGTCTGTCATGCGGATTCATTGGCGGATTTGTGCCAAGTCCTGTAACGTAAGAACGTCTGTGCATATTTCTGCCAAATAGATAACCAAGTATGTCAATACAGGCATTTACATATTCAACATTTGGAGAAACCATGTTTGCAATCTGCAATAACATTGCCTGGCGTGCCACTGCACCATTACATCCCCAGTAATAACTTGTTCCGTTCGTTCCGAGCATTCTTCCATATCCATGGTTATTCCTGTAAGTCAATAAATTATTTGCATCTGCAAGCAAATCGTTTTTTATGTCGTCATAAACAGCTGCAACTTTACCTGTCCTTGTGCATAACAAATACGTATACATGCCAAGATTTTTTACGTTGCTCCAGTCAAAATCAATGTCGGTTTTATCAGTATAAGTATTTGCCCTCGTGGTAAAATCCTGATGTGCAGTCGTTGAGCCGGTTGTTGCCCACATCTCTGCTGCTGCCCATAATCTATCATCTGAATCTGTTGTTCCATATCCGCCGGTTGAAAATGCAGAATAATCAGGATTTTTATTTGCAGTATTTGCAAGTAAAAAATTATATGCCGTCCACGCGGCATTTATACAGTTATCAGAATACGTCTGGTCGTAGGGTCTTATAATTCTTGCAGCCATTGCAAGCATTGCAACGTAATCTGCCGTTGCAGCAGAACCCCAGTCGGTAAAATATCTGTCTGCTGTTTCTGCTTCAGGCATAATAAATCCACAAAAAGTTCTTGCCGATAATTTTCCTGATACTTTGCCCGAACCATCGGAATATGCCATTTTCAATACCCAGTCAATTTCCCATTTCATTTCTTTTAAATAATCAGGGTAGTTGGTTGCCGTATTTTGAAGTCCCCATGAAACGTCACGTATTGCAGGAAAGTGTTCCCAGGCCATAAACATCATGCCAACCGTTATTCCGGCATTAACTATGTATTTATTATAATCACCTGCGTCGTGCCATCCGCCTTTTCCATCCCTTATCGTATGTCCGCCGCCAATGTAATCAAGATATGCGTCGTTCATGTGACAGGCAGCATGGGAAAAAGTATCGCCATTATAAGTAAGTGAAACCGCCGTATTACATCTCCATAAATACATTGCCCTCATTGCAACTATAAAAGGATTGTTAAAGACGTCGTCGGAAATAATAAAATTAACCGAACGTCCTATACCAGGGACGTTCACGTAATAGGTTCCTGCCGTCGTAAAAGATGAAAAATCACCTTTGTAAACGGTTTCTCCGCTGTCTGTTGCATTTATTGCACTGCCAAGATTTCCTGTATATACGGTTGAACCGGTTGAGGCATTCCGAACCTCAAATGTAGATGCTGACCGGGCACAGGTAAATCCTTTTACTCCGTTTGGAATGAAACCAATGGAATTTATTCTTATGTCCGAATCTGCAGATTTTATGATAGGAATTAACGTCAAACTGAAATTGAAAAAGAATATTAAAACTTTTTTTAAATTCAAAATTTTTCTCCTTTTTCTATTTTAGACAATCATAAGCAAAGTAAGTTTCGGAGAATTTTATCGTTTAAATTTAAATAATTATAATACGTATGTTGAAAAAAATCAAATTTTTGTTGATTAGTTAAACTTTTTACCAAACGTTAAATTAATATATCAAATTATTAAGGACTACAAAAATGCCCGTCTTCTTAATTGTTTCTCTGTTACGTCCGGTAACTTCTATAACGTAATAATATAAACCATTGCCAAGATTTTTATCCGGATTGTATTCAATTGTATTTTTACCTGATGGATAATTGTTTTTCGTAAAATCAGCAATCTTTCTGTCACTATAGGTAAATATCCTTATACGTATGGTATCAGAAAACCCTGTTGTATCAATCAAAAATTTAACGTTGTTTCCTTTTGTTGGATTTGGATAAACAAAAACGTCATTTAATTTTATATATGAATATACTTCGGTTGGAGTTAACGTTATAGTTGGCGTGATTGTTAAAGTCGGCGTAATAGTCTGGGTTGGCGGGGTTCCTGTTATCGTTGCAGTAGGAGTTGGAATCTGATTTAACATTGCTCCAAGAGCATACACGAGTGCTGAATTCCAGTTTATTGCTATTTCATTTGTCGTATAATCACTAGTTGAATCTACCCATGATGTTGCATTCGGCTGTGGTCCTCCGATAAGATATCCAGGCCATGGAGGAATAATGCCATCTGCACCGGAACGTCTGTCATGAGGATATAATGGCGGATTATTTCCCAGTCCTGTAACCCATGACCTGCAATAATAATTTCTTCCGTATAAATGGTCAACTATTGCCTGAATTGCATTAATATAATTCTGGTTGGGAGACATTAAATTTGCCATGTATAAAGTTAACGCTGCTCTTGCAACAGTTCCGTTTACACCCCACCAGTAACTCGTTCCCAGAACTCTTGCATATCCATGGCTATTCATGCCGCTTACATAAGAATTAGCCCTTGAAATCGTATCATTTCTTATGTCGTTAATTATTGCAGAATTCTTTCCTGTTTGAGTAGACATGTAATACGTAAACATTCCGAGGTTTTCTACGCTCCCCCAATCCATTGACCAATTAATTTTGTTTGAATATAAATTGGCTCTTGTTATGAAATCCTGATGAGCAGTCGTGTTCCCGGTTGCTTCCCATATTTCTGCAGCAGCCCAAAGCCGGTCATCAGTATCAGTGGTATCATAAGCCCCGGTTGAAAAAGCACTCTGGTTTGGTGATTTATTTGAAGGATTGTTGTATAAAAACCAGTAACTGTTTAATGCTGCGTTTAAACACGTATCTGCATAAGTTTCATCATAAGGTCTAAATAATCTTGAAGCCATTGCAAGCATGGCAACGAAATCTGCAGTTGCAGCAGAACCCCAATCAACAAAATATCTTGGTGCAGTTTCACTTTCAGGCATAATGGTTCCACAAAAATTTATCGCTGATACTTTATGAGAGACCTTTCCGGACCCGTCAGAATAAGACATTTTAAGGAGCCAGTCAGTTTCCCATTTTAATTCTTTTAAAAAATCAGGATAACCGCTTGCAGTATCCGGCAGATTCAGGTTTATTGAAGATATTTTATCTTTAAAATGAAGCCACGCCATTCCAAGAACTCCAAAGGTTACGCCTGCATTCACCACGTATTTATTGTAATCGCCTGCATCATGCCAGCCACCTTTTCCATCTCTTATCGTATGTCCACCGCCAACGTAATCAAGATATGCGTCGTTCATGTGACATGCAGCATGAGAATAAGTATAACCGTTATGCGTCCCTGATACTGCGGTTCCGCATCGCCATAAATAAAAGCCCCTGAAAACCGTATAAAACGCAAAATTATAAACGTCATCTCCTATCGGAAAAACAAACGATTGTCCTACACCAGGAACGTCTATATAATAGTTCCCGGTTGCAGCAACTTCTGAAAAATCTGCAATCCAGATGTGTTCAGACGTATCTGAATTTGTCCCAAAATCAGTTGCAGTTCCGGTATAAATTATTTCTCCTGATGGTGATGATTTAACGTAAAAAGTTGAAACGAAATCAGCTTTGATAGATGCTTTTTTCTGGCTTGTAGAAAGAAAGCCCAGTGAATTTAATCTGATATCCGTATTACTTGCATAAATACAGGAAAAAATAAAAACAAAAAACGTAAAAATAAATACAATCTTCTTTAGCATGGTTTCTCCTTTTTAATTTTATCTTTCATCCTTTCACCCGTTCTTATGCACTTTCTCTTACCACAAGCTCCGGTTGAAATATTACTACTTCATTTACGATGTTAACGTCTGATGCCATCTGGCCTATTAACATTTTTACTGCTGCTCTGCCCATCTCAAATATCGGTTGTCTGACCGTAGTTAAAGACGGGGTAACGAGCGAAGATACTACTATGTCGTCATAACCTACTATTGCAACGTCGTCAGGCACTTTAACTCCTCTCTCCTGTGCTCTTTTTATCAATCCCATGGCCGATATGTCGCCTGCTGCACAGAAAATTGCATCTATGCCTCTTTTGTTTTCAATGAATTTATCAAACGCCTTTTTCCCTTCGTCAAAAGTATAACAAACTGTTTCGAGCATGATTTTTTTTCTGACGTCTATGTCATGCTCCTTTAACGCTTTTTTATAGCCCTCTATTCTCTCCAGCACGTTCATTCCGCCTCTGCCTTCTGCCGTCTCCCCTGTTAATATTCCTATTTTTCTTCTTCCTTTTTTAATCAGATATTCGGTAGCAATATACGCTCCTCTGTAATTATCCACTTTTATTCCGGGAAAACCTTCAACCGTGTCCTCAATTAATACAATCGGACGTTTATGTTTTTTGAATTCGCTTAATATTTCTATTCCCGGTCTTAAACTTATTGTTATTACCCCGTCCGCTCTTTTACCGTATAAAATGTCTTTTAACGTATCCTCACCTATTTCATCCCTCGTTGAATACTGATTCATTTTATAAGTCGTTTCAAATATTGAACGGCCTATGCCATTCAGCAAATCCATTTTAAACCATGCAAAAAAAAGATTTGAAACGACTGCAATCGTATCCGTTTTACCTTTTACCAAACTCTGCCCGATATAATTTGGATAATAATTAAGTTCTTTTACCGCCTGCATGACTTTATCCTTTGTTTCAGAACTTATTCTGGGGTCATTTCTCATGACCATTGAAACTGTAGTAGGCGTAACGCCTACTTTTTTTGCAACGTCTTTTATGGTTATTGACATAAAATCACCATACCTTTCTTAAATTACGATTACATCAACCCGGCAAGCACGTAAACAAGAGGTGCGTTCCAGTTGATTGCTATTTCATTTGAAGCATAAGAGCCGGTATCATCGACAAAACACTTTGCAGGTGGTGTGTCAAATGACAACTGTCTTAAAACAGGGTCGCTTTTTTTCATGTTTGGTCCGCCTGCAAGCAGACCTGGATAAGGTTCATCAATGTTATCAGATACAGAAGGCCTGTGATGAATATTTTTAACACAATTCCGGCCTATGCCTGTTACGTAACTTTTTGAAAACGGGTTTCTGCCAAATAAATAATGTATAGTTTCCATTGCACCCTGCCTGTAATCTGCAGACCTGCCATTATTCAGCATTTCAGATGCAACAAGCAGATTTATTGCATAATTTAAAGCAACTGAATTTGAGCCCCATATATAATCTTTTTCTTCAAGAACGTATTTGTATCCGTTGTGTTCAATTCTATCGAGTAATGCATCGGCATGTTTTTCAAGATCACTTTTAATTTTTTCAACTAGTTCTTTGTCCTTATCCTGCCTGTCTGAATATAAATAAGAAATAAATGCAAGAACGTAAACTTCCCACCAGTATGCAGGAGATGATATGACTGGTTCCCGGTTACTATAATTTTTTAATATATAATCTTTGTAAGTTTCTTTACCGGTAGTCAGAAAAAGTTCAGTGGCTGCCCAGAAACGCTCGTCTCCGTCAAAACCGTCTGAATATTGTCCGGTATTTGTTCCTGCCGGATTTTTAAATCCTGACGAAGGAATAAGTTCTGAATGAAAATACAAATATTTCCATGCCTTTTCTGCTGCGTCAAGACATTTTTCAGAAAAATTTAAATCAAAATCTCTATAGATTCTTGCTGCAATTGCCATGACTGCTGCAAAATCACCGGTTGCAGTCGTGGAAATTTCATAAACATACTGCTGGGCATTATCTTCTTCTGCTTTTTTTTGCATTTCAGGAAAAAGTTCTGTCGTGACTTTATGATAAACTGCACCGTCTTTTCTCTGCATTTTTAACATCCAGTCAACGTTCCATTTTGCTTCTGCTAAGACGTCTGGTAATGCATCGTCGGTTTTTGTGACGTCAAATTTGAAATTTTTCAGTTTTGATGGATATCTTTCGTAGGCGTATAAAAGAGTTGCAGTTGAAATGCCTGAATTAACGACGTATTTTCCGTAATCCCCTGCATCATGCCAGCCGCCGGTTACGTCAACCTCTCCTTTTTCAGGAAGTCCTGGGTGAAACTTTGCAGGTCTTAAATGGCAGGCTGGATGTCCTACACCGGACGGGTCTTTTACCTCAATCCCGCACCTCTGCAAATAAAAACCGCGCAGCACTTTGTAAAGCGGATTTTTTAAAACATCATTGCCTATCACAAAATCATACGACCTTCCTGATTTTTCAGTATCTATATAATATTTTCCAGGAACATTATATTTTGAAAAATCACCAACATAACAATTGTCTCCTGAATCATAATCTGATATTGGGCCTTTTAGTTCACCCCAGAAAACTGCCCTGTTGTCGTTAGACCTTTTAATGGTATAATTTTTTGACGGAGATGTAACTATTACGTATTTGTTTTCGTTCGTTTTATATCCATTCTGGTCTATCATTACGTTTACGCCTATCTCTGTTTTTTCCGACGTATAAGACATGTTACTCATCATAAATATGAAAAAGCATAATAATGTTAACTCCTTCATAAAAACTCCTTTTTATTTCAACGTTAAAACAAGTATAATAAATTTTTATCCAGAAATCAAGTTTATTTTTAATAATTTAAAAAATATTTTGCGTTTTTTTGTTTAATTGTTTAACGACGTAAGGAGGGACAAATTTATCAATGGGACCGTTATGATATGCCAGTTCCTTAATTGCAGAAGAAGATATGTAAATGAACGTTTCATCAGGCATCATATAAATCATTTCTATGTTATCTCCAAGCCGTTTATTTATAAGATTTAACTGAAACTCATATTCAAAATCAGAAAATGCACGTAATCCCCTTATTACAATAAATCTTTTTACTTTTATCAGATAATCAACCAAAAGCCCTTTATAATAATCAACTTTAACTCCTTTTATGTGCTTTGTTGAATTTTTTACCATGTCTATACGCTCTTCCAGTGAAAATAAAGGATTTTTATGTTTATTTTCTGCAACTGCAACTATAACTTCGTCAAACATTTTGCTTATCCGTCTTATTATGTCTATGTGGCCATTCGTTATCGGATCAAACGTTCCGGGATAAACAACTTTGTTTTTCATTTATTTTCTCCCTTGCTTTTTTTGTAGATATGCATTCAAAGTATTTTTCATAAGCATTGCCCTTGTCATTGGACCTACACCGCCAGGGACAGGTGTTATAAACGAAACTTTTTCCTTTACTGAATTAAAATCAACATCTCCGCATAAATTCCCGTTTTCATCTTTGTTCATTCCAACATCTATGACTATTGAATTTTCTTTTACCATGTCGGATTTAATCATTTTTGACTTTCCAATTGCGACGACGAGTATGTCTGCCCTTTTTGTAATTTCACCAAGATTTTTTGTTTTTGAATGGCATACTGTAATCGTTGCATGTTCCTGTAAAAGTAAAATTGCCATTGGTTTGCCAACTATGTTTGACCTGCCGACAATTACCGCATCCTTTCCTTTTATTTCAACGCCTGTGCTTTTTATCAGTTCAATGCAACCGGCTGGGGTGCAGGGCAATAATCCGTTGTTACCTGTAAAAAGTTTACCTGCATTGATGTAAGTAAAACCGTCAACGTCTTTTTCGGGAATAATTGCATTTAAAACGGTTACCTCGTTTATGTGTTCAGGTAAAGGCAACTGGACTATTATTCCGTGAATTTTATCAGAATTATTTAACTTATCTATCAGATTTAATAATTCTTCTTCCGTTACATCATTGTCAAATTTATGGACTTCCGAATAAAAACCGATTTCATTGCAATCCTTTTCCTTGTTCTTTACATAAATTTTTGATGCCTCGTCATCGCCGGCTAAGACTACTGCAAGTCCTGGTTTGTCATTAAAATTCCATATCTGAATTTTAATTTCATCTTTTATCTTCTGTGCAAGTTTTTTACCATCTATTATGTTTGCGCTCATCAAAATCTCCTTTAAATTAATTATTAGTATTATATGTTAAAAATCTGATAAATACAAATTAAAAAATATGATTATGGGAACAAGGATAAATATAGCGGTGTCGTATAAATTAGCAGAATTGTCAAGACGTCCATTATCATTCAACCTCATTCAGGGGTGAACATTAAATCAATTTATGGATTATTTATGACAACGCTGGGTTCATTCAATTAAAGCAAGGGCAATTCATGAATTACCCTTATCATAGATACATTGGGGTTAATTTACGGATTGTTTATGGTAAACAACTAACGTAAATTTGTATTGAAAATTAACATCTTTTTACATAAAATGATATATCCTTTAATTTGAAATTTAATATGAGGTGTTAAATTGGATAATAATTATATGCAAAATAAGAAAAAAAATAATTTAGATTCTCCCATCGTTCCAGAGCCTGTTAAAAAGTCAAATTTTAAGCTTTTTATAACGATTTTGATAATTTCTATATTTATAATTATAGGTATATTTATCGGCGTTTTTGTCAGTTTTTTGCGGGACGTTCCTGAGATTGCCGACTTAAAAAATTACAAACCAAATCTGACGACGTCAATATACGACGATAAGGGAGAACTAATTTCCCAGTTATATACCGAACAAAGAACGCTTGTAAAAATTTCCGATATTCCGGTAACCTTACAGAACGCAATCATTGCAAAAGAAGACCCGAATTTTTATAAGCATAGCGGTTTTGACGTAAAAGGAATTTTACGTGCAACGGTTAATAATCTGATGCACAAAAAAGTCGTGGAAGGTGCATCTACCATAACCCAGCAGCTTGCAAGAAATCTTTTTTTAACGAGAGAAAAAACCATGTCAAGAAAAATAAAAGAAATCATATTATCGTTACAGATAGAAAAGTATTATACAAAACAGGAAATACTGGAATTATATTGCAATCAGATTTATTTTGGTCATGGTGCCTATGGCGTTGAGGCAGCAGCACGGACTTATTTCGGTAAAAACGTTACGGAACTTAATCTTCCCGAGTGTGCTTTAATTGCTGCCCTGCCACAAGCGCCATCACAGATTGACCCATATAAAAATCCTGATATAGCAGTTGAAAAACGTAATTTTGTTCTTGATAAAATGCTTGAACATGGATACATAACAGAAAACGAAGAAAAACAAGCAAAAGCAACTCCAATAGTATTGAGCAAATTTGAAGTTAAAAATGCCCCTTATTTCGTAGAATACGTAAGGCAGCAGCTGGAATCAACTTATGGCGGTTCAATATATAAAAGCGGACTTAAGGTCTATACGACTTTAAATACGCGCATGCAAAATATTGCACAAAAATTATTTTCAACGCACATAAATAACCTGCAAAAGCAGATAGAAAATTCCTATGGAAAAAAATTTGATAAAAAACTGCAAGGCGCAATGATTGCCATTGATCCGAATACCGGATACATAAAAGTAATGATTGGCGGTATTGACTTTTCTGAAAGTGAATTCAACAGAGCCGTCCAGGCAAAAAGGCAGACGGGGTCTGCATTTAAACCAATAGTTTATACGGCAGCAATAGAAAACGGATTCAGGGTATCTGACGTATTGATTGATTCTCCGGTTGTATTTCAAAATGAAAACGGCACTTCCTGGAAACCGGAAAATTTTACGGGTAAATTTTCCGGTCCAATGATTATATTAAATGCTTTGACTCATTCAATAAACGTGGCAACCGTAAAACTGGCCCATCAGGTTGGTCTGACAAACATAAAAAAATATGCAAAAAAACTTGGTATTTCAAGCCAGCTTGGAAACGATTACACGGTTGCACTTGGTTCTTCAAGTTTATCGTTAATTGAACTTACCAACGCATTTTCGGCATTTGCAACAGGCGGGATGCTTGCAGAGCCCATGTCAATTTTATCCGTAAAAGACAATTCCGGCGGAACGCTTGAACAGCGTTCCATAAAAGTTTCGGAAGCAATCCTGCCAACGACTGCTTATATAATGACGTTTATGCTTGAAAACGTAATCAATAAAGGGACAGCAAAAATAATAAGACAAATGGGGTTTGCAGGTCCATGTGCAGGCAAAACAGGAACTACAAACGATCATACTGATGCATGGTTCATTGGTTATATACCTGAGTTAGTGGTTGGGATATGGATTGGCTTTGACGATAAAGAACCTATGGGAAGATCAATGGTTGGTGGTTATGCAGCCGCTCCTTTATGGGCAAATTTTATGTTAAATACATATTATTCATCAAACAGCGAATTTCCAATTCCAGACGAAATTATTTTTAAAAAAATATGTACTAAAAGTGGTAAACTGGCAACCCAGAATTGTTCCAATACAATTGACGCTCCATTTGTAAATGCTAGCGAACCAACGGAATCCTGCACGCTTCATGGGGGAGTGCAGATAAGCAATTTTTTAAATGAAGACCTGCAATCATACGATAACTGGGATGAAAATATGGAAAACAGTGAAGGCGGGGTACCATCATCAAAATCACCCAAAAAATCAGCCGTACAAACGGAAAAAGAAATAGAAAGCGAGGAAGAAGCACCTGAAACTACGGACACGCTGAATTTTTGACATTAACTGTTTGATAACCGCGACGTCAATCTGCTGTCATACACAGCATATTTCACCATAAATGTAAAATATTTTCATTAAATGTTCTTTACCAAACATCTTTGCAAAATGTTCTCACCGGACATCTTTATATAGTTTCATATACCATTTTATATTCTAATGATAGATTTTCAATTAAACCATTTTCATAAAAACTGAAATATCCTTCGTTGCCTACGATAATATGATCTAAAACCATCAAATCCATTTCCCTTCCTGCAAAGTATAATTTCTTCGTTATCTTTTTATCGTTTTCTGATGGGCTTGGGACTCCGCTTGGATGATTATGTATTAAAATTACGCTCAATGCTCCTATCGATATGGCTTCCTTTATTATTTCCCTGGGATAAACCAGTGACTGGGTTAACGTTCCTTCCCCTATTTTCTCGTTCGTTATGATTCTGTTTTTTGCATCAAGAAAAATTGCAAAAACTGCCTCTTTATCTGCTTCATAACACTTGTTTTTAAAATATTCAACAACGTCTTTCTGGTCCTGTATTACATATTTTTTATCAATAAATTTGTCTTCGTTATACGTATTTATAAATTCCTTTAACAACCTGAAAAAGACAGTCGTTTCCTTTCCAATGCCAATTATCCGATTTTTTTCAATTACGCTAAATACGTTTCTGAAATTGCCATTGCTTTTTTTATATATTTCTTTTGATTGTAATTTTACGTCCCTGCCTTTTATGACATAAGATAACAATAATTCTAATAATTCACATTTTGAAATTTTATTTTCAAGGAATCTTTTTTTTAGACGTGAAATATGACCACAACCATAATGTTTTTTATTTAACTTTTGCATTTTAACCCCTCTATATTTTTAAGAAAAAAAGTGGATGTGGATTAAATAATCCACACCCACTTTGTATTTTACGTTTTAAATTTTAGAATAAAAATATGACTGCCAATGCTCCTGCAAATACTCCTGCAAGAATCAATGGATGAACGCCTATCTGCTCGCTTATTCTTGGTTCTTCTTTTGAGGGTGGCGTTCCACCAAGTTTTGCAAGAACGTTACGAACTCCGGGATTATCCGGATTTAATTCAAGTGATTTTTCATAAGCTGCTTTGGCATTTGCCATATCTCCCTTGTAATAATAGGCGGTTCCCATAAACTGATATGCCTGATATGTCGGCTGTATTTTAATGCTTGCCTGATAATACTTTATTGCATCGTCATATCTTTTTGCATTTAGATATTTATTCCCGGCTACAAGGTATTCCTGTGCTTTGGAGCTCCCTGCCGCGGCACCGGTAGAACCACTAAGTTTTGTAACCATGTTTTTTGCAGCTGTATTTGATGGGTTTAATTTTAATGACTGCTGAAAATTTGAAAGCGCCTTATTTTTATCTCCTTTTGAATAATATGCATAACCGAGATAATAATAAGCATTAGACGTCGGTTCCAATTTAATACTATAGTTTAAATATTGTATTGCTTTGTCGTAATCCTTTGCTTTCACGTAGTTTATACCTGCATTTAGATATTGCTGTGCTTTTGCATTTGCCCCAAACGAACTTAAAGTAAAAACAAAAATCACACAAACTAAAAGAACAAGAATCTTTGGAACTTTTGACTTCATAAATTCACACTCCTTTTTTTAATTTATATATATTAAATTATATTACGGCATTGGCGGTAATGCTTCACCCGGCATTACGCTTAAATCGTCTGATGGTAGTGATGGTTCTATCAAATCGTTATCAGCGGGAAGCCCCAGTTCTTCCGGTAGTCCTGGTTCCATCCACATATCAGCAGGAAGTCCTGATTCTTCCGGTAGTCCTGGTTCCATCCACATATCAGCAGGAAGTCCTATATCTTCTACAATTGGTTCATTAATAACCGGTAATGCATCCTCTCCTGGTAAAACAGTTTCCAGCTCTCCTACCGACATTTCATCACCAGGGATTTCCATTTCAGGAAATTCCATGCCCATATCTAATGACATGCTTTCTGTGGTTTCTGCTTTTGCAGATACTTCAGGAGGTAATGCCTCAGAAATAACTTCTTCCGGTAAAATTTCTTCTATCGTTTTAGAAGTTTTCTTTGATTGCCCAATTTGAGTTTTTGTTTTTGATTTTTTCGATTTTGAACCTGATAATACAGTATCCTTATTGGATTTTTCAACGTACTTAGCAATTCTTATTTTTGGATATCTGCTTTCAGGAATCATTTCACCACTATTACCTTCGTTTAACAACCAACTGTCTACTATTTTTACGGACGACATACGCTGGAATGACTGAACGACCTCAACCATTACTTTTCCAAATTTCCCTTCAACCATAAATCTGTCTCCGGGTTTTACGCCATGGGCAGTTCCCATATCAATATAAGAAAATTCTTTATAATCAGGATCTGCAACTCCAATAATTTTTGCTCCTATTTTAAAATCCGTTTTTTGTTGTGCTGCTTCAGAGTATAAATAAGTAGACGAAATAAAGAAAACTAAAAATGAGAACAACATAAATTTTTTCATTTTTTTCATTAAGTCCTCCAAAAATACAATCTTTGTTAAACGTATTAAAAGTATATATTATAATCAAATTTTTGTCAATATACTTTTTTTACCAAATGTTTTTTTATGTAATTAAATGCTTCTAAAAATGCTTTTTTTCTATGTGAAATAGAGTTTTTTTCTTTCATGGACATTTCGGCATAAGTTTTGCCTTTTTCCGGAACATAAAACACAGGGTCATATCCAAAACCATTTTTACCTCTCGGTTCTAAAGTAACGTATCCATTTACTTCTCCGGTTATTATTTTTTCTTTTCCATCCGGAAATATTATGCAAACGGAAGTTTTAAATGCTGCTTTTCTTTTATTCCACGGGACGTCCCTTAAAATCCATAGTAATTTTTTATAATTATCTTCATAAGTGCAACCTGGTCCTGCAAATCTTGACGAGTATACGCCGGGAGCGTTTGCAAGAAATCTTACTTCCAATCCTGTATCATCTGACAAAATAACGGCATTTTTTATTTTTTTTCTTACCGCCCTTGCTTTTATCCTTGCATTATCCGATATCGTTTCCCCTGTTTCATTAATCCGCTTTTTGAATCCGACGTCTTCCAGGGTATTAATTTTATAATTAGTGTTTTTTAATATACCTTTGATTTCTTTTATTTTATCTTTATTATTCGTAGCAAGAATAATGTCAACCATTATAAGCCCAACGAGTTCTTTTGAATTTTTATTAATTCATTTATGCCTTTTTTTGCCAATGACAGCATTTTTAACAATCTTTCGTGGTCAAAAGTTTTCTTTTCCGCCGTTGACTGGATTTCAACGTATTTATCCGCATCCGTCATAACTACGTTCATGTCTACGTCCGCGGAAGAATCTTCATTAAAATTTAGATCAAGCAGTTCTATGTCATTTATTATTCCTACTGAAACGGCTGCAATAAATCCTTTTATTACGTTTTCGTTTATTTCCCCGTTTTTTAAAAGTTTCTGAACTGCATCATACATGGCAACAAAACTACCGGTAATGGCAGCGGTTCTCGTCCCGCCATCTGCCTGAATAACGTCTGTATCAATTATTATCGTCCTTTCTCCAAGTTTAGACATGTCAACAACGCTTCTTAAAGACCTTCCAATTAATCTCTGTATTTCCTGTGCTCTTCCGTTTATTTTTCCCCTTGCAGAATCCCTGACAGTTCTTGTTGCCGTTGAACGTGGTAACATGGAATACTCAGCAGTAATCCAGCCATGGTCTTTTCCTTTTAAAAAAGGCGGAACTTCATCCAGAACGCTTGCATTACATAAAACTTTTGTTTCTCCAAATTCAATTAATACTGAACCCTCAGCAAATTTTGTAAAATTCCTAATAATTTTTACATCTCTTAATTCGTCCGGTTTTCTTCCATCGCTCCTCATATCATTCACCTTTTTATTCAGAATAAACTACCATTGAATTTTCCGTCTCATAAATGCAAACGTTTTTAACTGCCGGATATTTTATCATTTTTTTCATTGATTTAAAAACGTATTTCGCAATGTTTTCAGCAGAAGGATTGTTTTTCTTGAAAAATGCTACGTCTTCGTTTAAATATTTATGGTCAATTTCATCAAGGACTTTTTTCAACGTTTCTTTTAAAAAAACGAAATCAGCGACAAGTCCGTTTTTATCGGTATTTTTTGAAGCAAAAGTAACAAGGACAACGTAATTATGGCCGTGTAAATGCTCACATTTACCTTTATAATTTCTTAAATTATGTGCAGCAGAAAAGCTGTCCTTTATTTTTAATTCATACATTATTTTTCCTTTTATAAAAATACCTTTCCGGCATTTATGTCAGTCCTGTCTAAAAACATTCCTGCAATTTTGTTAAATTGTTCCGGGGTATCAGTTACATAAAATGCCGTTTTCCTGCTGTTGTTACGCGCAGCCATTATATTTTTATCTTTTAATATCGTTCCTATGGTTTTTGATACTTCAATAGCCGAATCAATTATTTTTACTCCCGGCATTATTTTTTTTATTGCATTTTTTAATAAGGGGTAATGGGTGCAACCGAGAAGTAAAGTATCTATTTTTTTGTCTGCAAAAAAAAACAGATATTTTTTTAAAATAATAACGGTTTCTTTTTCGTTTAACCAGCCCTCTTCCACGAGTGGAACCAGTAATGGAGTAGCATAAGAAAATACTTTTATTTTACCGTCATTTTTCTTTATTACTTCTTCGTATGCCCCGCTGTTTATTGTTGCTTTTGTCCCGATTATTCCTATCCTTTTGTTTTTCGTTGCATCTATTGCTGCACGCGCACCGGCTTCAATGACGCCTATTATGTCAATTTTAAATTCTTTGCGTAATGTTTTTAATGCAAGTGCAGAAGATGTATTGCAGGCAACCACTATTATCTTTACATCTTTTTTTAATAAAAATGATACGTTTTCCCGTGAAAATCTTATTATTGTGTCTTTTGTTTTGGAGCCGTAAGGTGCCCTTGCAGTATCACCAAGATAATATATTGCCTCATAAGGCAATTGTTTCATTATTTCCTTTGCAACCGTAAGCCCGCCTACGCCGGAATCAAAAACTCCTATTCCTTTATTATTCATCCGTTATTTTACCTCAATTAATTCGTAATCAATGTTCCCAATGCCTATTTCCTGACCATATTTAAGCTGCGTTTCCCAGTTAAGATTTGAATGTGCCATTTTGAATTTATCCGTTTTCGCATAATCAAGGTTGTATCCCTTTTTATCCTTTACGTTTTCGTTTATGACGCTTACCGAATTTATCAATTCAACAGAAGCATGGTCAATTGCAACGGGGTCAAAAGAAGCAAGAATTCCCACGTCGGGTACCAGATATCTGTCGGACGATGGTGTACAATCGCATTCAGGCGTAACGTTCATTAAAAAATTAAAAAAAACAATCTTGTCTTTTTTTGATTTCATTACTGCAAATGCATATTCTACCATCTTTTCATTCATTTTTTCAACGTCTGAATCCCAGAACGTATCAATTGCATTATATCTGCATGCCGCAATGCATTTGCCACAACCGACGCATTTTGATTTGTCGTTAACTGCTTTTTTGTTTTCGATTCTTATCGCCTGATAATTACACCATTTAACGCATTCCCCGCAACCAATGCAATATTTTGATTTAAACTTTGGCGTGCTTCCTGAATGCTGTTCCTGTTTTCCCGGTCTTGGAGCACATCCCATTCCTATGTTTTTTATTGCCCCACCCAGCGACGTAATCATATGTCCCTTACAATGACTTATGACCACCATCGTATTTGCCCAATAATAAGCCGATGCAACTTTTGCCTTTTTTATATGTTTCAAATTTATTTCCTCTTCCACGAAATCCATACCGGTTAATCCATCTGCAATTAATACGGGTGCATTAATGGTTGCATAGGAAAATCCATGTCTTAAAGCAAGATTTAAGTGTTTTACGGCATTATTTCTTTCGCCTACATAAAGGGTATTTGTGTCGGATATGAATGGCTGGCCACCGCATATTTTAATTCTGTCAATTATCGTCCTGTAAAAAATGGGGGGGATAAAAGAAACGTTTCCTTCTTCGCCAAAATGGCCTTTTACTGCCACGATGTCATTTTCCTTTATTATTCCGCCTGCACCAACTCTGTCAAATAACTTAGTCAATCTTACCAATATGCTGTCGTCCAGATTTGCGGCACCAAATCTGGTCAGGAATACTTCTGATTTCATTTATTTACCTTTTTTGTCTTTAATAGTTTATATTCTACACTATCAAGTAGTGCAAGCCAGCTTGCTTCTATTATGTTTTCTGATACGCCTACGGTAGTCCATAAATCATTATCGTCTGCGCTCTCAATAAGGACCCGGACTTTTGCTGCAGTTCCTTCCAGTCCGTCAATTACACGGACTTTGAAATCAACGAGTCGCATGTCACTTATACCGGGGTAAAACTTTACTAATGCTTTACGCAATGCGTTGTCAAGTGCATTAACCGGGCCGTTTCCTTCCGCAGCCGTATGTTCAAACATGTTTTTTACCTTTATCTTTATGGTCGCTTCGGTAAATAATTCCCCGTCTCTTTCTTCATCTATAACCTTTAAACCTTTTAATTCAAAAAACGGATCGTATCTGGATAAGTTTTTCTTCAAAAATATAAATAAAGATGCATCTGCTGCTTCAAATTCATATCCTTCATTTTCCAGTTTTTTTATTTTTATTATTAAATCCCTTGTTATACTGTCATTTTTGGCAAGATTAAATCCCATTTCATTGGCTTTATGTATTAAAGAACTTGTCCCGGCCTGATCCGTTATCAGTATTTTTCTTTCGTTACCTATGATTTCAGGATTTATGTGTTCGTATGCTTTTTGTTCTTTTAACATAGCATCTGCATGAATACCGGCTTTATGAGCAAATGCGTTCTTACCTGTATATGGCTGATTGTCAGGCGGAATTACGTTTGCTATCTCATAAACGTAACGGGATAACTCAGTAATTTTGTTAAACGATCTTTCGGGAATAGTAACATAATCCATTTTTAGACTTAAAGCCGGAATTACAGAAACGAGGTTTGCATTTCCACAGCGTTCTCCCAATCCATTGATTGTCCCCTGAACCATCGTAAAACCATTATTAACTGCAATTATTGAATTGGCAACGGCAAGATCGGCATCGTTATGAGTATGTATCCCAAGCGGTATTTTAATGTTTTCAAATACCTCTCTGGTTATTTTATCCATTTCCTGCGGTAAGATTCCACCGTTTGTATCACATAAACATATAATATCAGAGCCGGCTTGTTCTGCAACTTTTAAACATTCCATGGCATATTCCGGGTTGTCTTTATATCCGTCAAAAAAATGTTCTGCATCATATATAACCATCTTTTTGTTTTCTTTTAAATATTCAATTGATTCTCTTATAATTTCAAGATTTTCTTTGGGCGTAACGTGTAATACGTTTTTTACGTGCAACAACCATGATTTCCCGAATATTGTAACGACTTTTGTCCCTGCCTCCAGTAAGGAATTCAACACAGGGTCGTCTTTAATCCTGTTCTTTGCTCTTTTTGTTGAACCAAAAGCAGCTATTTTTACGTTTTTTAATTTTAACTTTTTTACTTCCTTAAAATATTCAAAATCTTTCGTATTAATTCCCTTCATTGGCCATCCGCCTTCAACGTAATCAATACCTGTTTCGTCAAGTTTTTTCGTAATGAGCAACTTGTCTTCCAGAGAAAAATTAATGCCTGCACTCTGGGCACCGTCTCTTAACGTCGTATCATATATGTATATCTTTTTACCTGCCATATAAAATCACCACTTTCATATTTTCATTTAAGCGTAAATTTTAAAATTAAATAAAAAATGAATAATATTACGTAAATAACCGCTAATGCCTTTAAATGCCATTTAAAGGAAAACTCTTCAACGATTTCTTTTTTTACCTGTTGTTTATCACTATTTTCGGTTTGTTGCTGGACTTTTAATTCTTCCGTCATATTGCACCTTCCTTACAATGATTTATTATAACAAACATTTATTGGGACCCTCTCGGGCTAAAACCCGAGGCTCTCACAAACTGAAGTTTGGGGTTTTTTGAATGCTGTTCCAATAATGTTAAATTATATTTTTTCCGTTTTAATGCTTTTTTTTCCAAGTTTGAACGCATTATGTAAAATATTAACTGCTTTATTGACTTTATCCGAACGAACGACAACTGATATCTTTATCTCTGATGTTGAAATCATTTCAATGTTTATTTTTTTTTCGGCAAGGGATTTAAACATAAGTGAGGCAATACCGGTATGGGTTCTCATTCCGACGCCAATTACGGATACTTTGCCAATTTTATCGTCAATTGAAAAACCTTTTGCTTTAATCTTTTTAACTATATCTGACAATACCTCTTTTATTTTTTCCATGTCTCTCCTTGCAATTGTAAATGATATGTCGGTCATCCCTTTCTGGCTTACGTTCTGAACTATCATGTCAACGTTTATATCTGAATCTGCAATTTTCGTAAAAATAAAAGCAGCAATACCGGGCCTGTCTGGAACGTTTAAAATCGTAATTTTTGCCTCGTTTTTATTATAGGTAATTCCGCTTACGACTACTTTTTCCATTTTCCTGTCCTCCTTCTTTATAATCGTCCCCTGTTTATTTGTAAAAGTACCGCGAACGTGCAATACTATGTCATAATTTTTCGCATATTCAACGCTGCGGTTATATAATACCTGTGCTCCGCCACTTGCCATTTCAAGCATTTCGTCATAACTCAGATAATCAATTTTTCTTGCATTCTTTACTATTTCAGGATTCGTAGTCATTACACCGTCGACATCTTTTAAAAATTCGCATACGTCTGCTTTTAACGCATGTGCAAGAGCAACGGCAGTCAAATCAGAGCCTCCCCTGCCAAGGGTCGTAATGTCTTCGTCTTCCGTTATACCCTGAAATCCGGCTACAACGACGATGTATCTTTTATCCAGAGCTTCCTTTATCTTTTTTATTCCTTTTATTTTTAGAATCCGCGCACTTGTGTATTTTTTATCGGTTATGATGCCGACCTGCCCGCCGGTGAAAGATATTGCCTTATATCCTTTCGATATTATTGCCATAGTCATTAATGCTATTGACTGCTGTTCACCGGTTGACATCAGCATGTCAAGTTCTCTTTCGGCAGGATTTTTTGTTATCTTTTTTGCGAATTGTATTAAATCATCTGTGGTATCACCAGGTGCAGATACCACGACGACTATTTTATTTCCTTTTTTCTTTTCTCTTATTATCCTGTCTGCTACGTATAAAAATTTTTCCGGCGTGGCAAGCGAAGCACCGCCATATTTCTGGACTATTAAAGCCATTTAACGCTCCTCATCGTTTAATAAAAAAAGGAAATAATTCCCAGCCATTATTAAATCTCAAATCAGTTTTTTCTGCAATTTGTCGTTCACCAAATTTTTCCAATGAATTATTAACTTCAGATTGTGAATCGTAAATAAAAAAAGGAACCGGCTCATCAGTATGCGTCCTTGCCATTATTGGTGTTGCATGGTCAGACGTTACCATTAATTTAAAATCACCAAATTTTTTCATTCCTTCAAAAACAGGTCCAACTACCTCACTGTCAAATAACTCTATTGCTTTTATTTTGCCGGGCACGTCTCCGTTATGTCCCATTTCATCGGTTGCTTCTATGTGCAAATAAACAAAATCCTTCTTTTTTAAAGTTTTCAGCGCAAAATCGACTTTTCCTTTAAAATTGGTATCTATGTAACCGGTGACTCCCGGCACGGTTACCACTTCAAGTCCCATGGAAAGCCCGATGCCATTTACAAGGTCAACTGCAGAAATAACTGCTCCATCCAATCCGTATGTTTCTTTTAGTTTTGGAAGTTCCAGTTTTTTTCCCTGTCCCCATAACCATATCATGTTTGCAGGCGATTTTCCTTCTGCCCGTCTTTGAACGTTTATCTCATGCCCTTCCAGCAGCAGATGGGAATCCTGCATTAATTGAATTAAAAATGAACTTTTCGTCCCTTTGGGAAAATATTTTTCATACTCCTGCCCAAAAATGTCATGTGGTGCGGTTGCTTTTACGTTGTCCCCGCCTTTCATGACCATTATGTGCCTGTAACTCTTACCGGGATAAAATCTTACATCTTTATTTCCAAATTTCTCATCTATAAGTTTTATCAGTTCCTTTGCTTCCTTTGTTGATATGTGTCCTGCACTATAATCAACCATTTTTCCGTCTTTAACGTAAACAAGATTGCATCTGAATGCAACTTCGTTTTGCTTTAATTCAATTCCGAGATTTGCCGCCTCCATTGCAGCTCTGCCCGTATAGTACCGGTGAGGGTCATTACCGAGAATGGATAAATTGCCGACGTCAGAACCAAAAGGAAGACCTTCACACAAAGGCTTTACCATGCCGCAGATACTTTTTTTTAAAATTAAATCCATATTGGGCGTATTTGCAGCCTCAAGCGGCGTTTTATTACCAAGTTCTGCTATGGGTCTGTCAGCCATACCATCAGCCAATAAAATTATATATTTCATAGGAATTTTTCCAATATTTTTAAATTTAGTTAAATTAAAACTTTATTCTTCTGTCTCCCCTTCTTCCGGGGTAGGTTTGTCTTCCGGCAATCTTAAATCCTCAACGTCTTCTTCCTGTTCCTTTGCTTTCTTTTTAGCGGCTATCTGCTCTTCCGTAAGTTCTTCTTCACTTACCTCTTCGCTCGATACTTCCTCTTCTCCTTCTTCTGCTTTTTTCTTAAATTGTATGTGGTCTCTGAATGCAATTCGCGTCTGTCTTAAATCCTCAAGGGCATTTTTTGCCGGCATATAATTTTTATCTTTTTCAAGAGCCATTTTGTATGCTTTTTCTGCTTCGTCAAATTCGTTTAATTTCTGATGTGCTTTTCCCATGACATAATATGCTTCGGTAAAATCCGGTTCTAATAATATCGCTTTTTTTGAATGTGCTTTTGCTTTTTCATAAAAGCCGTTTAATAAAAGTGCATTTGCGTAATTATAATGTGCGCCGGCGAATTTATCATCCATTTTTATGGCTTCTTCAAACTGCGTAATTGCTTTTGCAAGTTTACCCTGTTTCAGATATACAATGCCAAGATTGGTTGCTGCCTCAGGATATTTTTTTCGTTCTTCTACTTCTATTGCTTTTTCAAAACTATTTATTGCAAAATTGTATAAACCACTGTCAAAATACGTAAGTCCGGTTTCGTTATATAATGGAGCAAATTTCGGGTCTTTTTTTATTGCTTCTCTTAACAACAAAATTGCATCGTCGTATTTTTTCTGCTTTCTGTAAATCCTCGCGAGATTCAGAGATGCACGTACAAAAGAATAATCATCATTGTTTAATTTTATGACTTTTAAATATGCTTCCTCTGCTTTTTCCGTTTTGTCTTTGTATTTAATTTCGCTTGCAACGCCAAGATTATAATACGCCTCTGCACAATTTGGGTCTATGTAAACGGCTTTTTTGTAATAAAATATTGCATGGTCAACCTGATTCATTGCCATATAAGTTAATCCCAGTTTATTATATGACTTTACAAAGTCGGGCTTCATCTTAATTACCTTTTTAAACATTTTTTCCGCATTTTTATAATCTCCGGCAAGATACATATCATAAGCATCGTTATAATAATCATAGGCGTTTTTTGCATAAACAATAAAAGCCATGGTAAAAATAAATATCGCAACAAATAGATTTCTTTTCATTTCAGCCTCCTATTGTTTGTTCTATTATTTTTATTATTTCATTTATGTCCGGTTTAACGACGGCAGGACTAAAGTTAACGCTTTTTATTGCCCTGTCTGGGTCTTTTAAACCATGTCCCGTAAGAATGCATACAATCCTTGTTTTTTTACTTTTATCAAAATAATTTTTCCCGGCATATTTTAACAATCCTGCGACCGATGCAGCAGATGCAGGTTCTACAAACACGCCTTCTTTTTCAGCAAGCAGTTTATATGCATCTATGATTTCATCGTCGGTTACGGCATCTATAAGCCCGCCGGACTCATCCCGTGCCGTAACTGCCTGTTTCCAGCTTGCAGGATTTCCTATCCTTATTGCCGTTGCAATTGTTTCCGGTTTTTCAACGGGTTTTCCAAGAACAATTGGCGCTGCACCTGCTGCCTGAAAACCAAGCATCCCGGGTAATTTTGTTGACCTGCCTTTTTCTTTATATTCCTTATAACCTTTCCAATACGCAGTTATGTTGCCTGCATTTCCAACCGGAATGCAATGATAATCAGGAGCATCTCCTAAAACGTCTACTATTTCAAAAGCGCCCGTTTTCTGCCCTTCAATCCTGAAAGGGTTTAATGAATTAACGAGTTCTATGGGATAATTCTCGCAAATTTTCCTTACTATTTCAAGAGCAACATCAAAATTTCCTTCCACTGCTATTACTTTGGCGCCATGTATAAGTGCCTGCGATAATTTTCCAAGTGCTA
>JAGNJD010000023.1 GCA_018000835.1 Candidatus Goldiibacteriota bacterium
ATATTGTTAAAGAAAAAAATCCTGACCTACCAAAAAAAATTTGTATGTTGCCCCCGATTATTCTTGACAATATGATTCACAGAGAGTATATAAATAGTGTTTACCATCTATGTCCTGCTCCCTAAATGTCAAATAACTTATATAAGAGAGTTGATAACAGGAAATAAAAAGTCGATAAAAAAAACAAGACGAATTATTTTTCATTACAACAGGCAGGAATTACTTCCTGCAACGCATGTCCTCTAAAGATACAGCAAGCTTAAGTCTCTATGAATCTTGTTATCTTACCTTGCGACGTGTATTACTAAGGGAGGGGGAAAAAGAAGAATACAAATCCCCCTCTTTCCCCCTTTTTCAAAGGGGGAATATAAGACAAGTGATTTCCCCTCTTTGGAAAAGAGGGGCCAGGGGAGATTTTATGTAATCAAATCCCCCTTTGTTCCATTTTTACAAAGGGGAAAAAAAGAAAAAAACAAATCCCCCTCTTTCCCCCTTTTTCAAAGGGGGATAAAAAATGAAAACAAAACAGCGGTTTATACTACGCTGGTCGCGTGGCACACCGTTTAAATATCCGCCTTGCTTATCTTTGAGACACAGCAAGCTGTGTCTCTACAATTCGTTATTACACGTTTAGGATAATAAATACGAATTAATAATGACAACGGATGATTATATTCAATTAAAAACAAAAAAATGGAAATATGGATAAAATTGTATTTTAACGACTGCATTATACCACCCATTGTTTTAAACATGTAGAGACAGTTTTTGCTTTTCATTCCCTTTAAAAAAAACAAATCCCCCTCTTTGGAAAAGAGGGGCCAGGGGAGATTTTTATTCCTTCAAATCCCTCTTTGTTCCATTTTTACAAAGGGGGAAAAAAAGAAAAAAACAAATCCCCCTCTTTCACCATTTTTCAAAGGGGGAAAAAAAATGAAAACAAAACAGCGGTTTATCCTGCACTGGTCGCGTGGCACACCGTTTGAATATTCGCCTTGCTTATCTTTGAGACACAGCAAGCTGTGTCTCTACAATTCGTTATTACACGTTTAGGATAATAAATACGAATTAATAATGACAACGGATGATTATATTCAATTAAAAACAAAAAAATGGAAATATGGATGGAATTGTATTTTAACGACTGCATTATACCACCCATTGTTTTAAACATGTAGATACAGTATTTGCTATTCATCCACCTAAAAAAAATCCCCCTTTGTCCCCCTTTTTCTAAGGGGGAAAATAAGAAGACAACGGAAAGATATATTATTTTCTTTTTTAAAGACAGGTTTTAAACCCGTCTCTACGTATTGTTATTAACCGCTCAGATTAATAAATTAAGGGGTGGCGATGACAACGGACTTTCCATTAAATACAAAAACCGGATTTCCGATTTCAAGGGAATGAAAAATAACGGACATGGAAGACCAAATAGGATTGCCTATTCACTGTAAAAACATCATTATTTATTTTTCAACTTTATTACTGTTACTGAATATGGCTTAAATTCAAAATTGAATTTTTCACCGGCATTGCTTATGGAATATTCTGTCGGCGGTTTTGAAGGGTCTGCATGATACGGCTGCTCATCAGTAACCCATTTATAATTATCCTTGTCAAACTTCCATACTTTAGCGTCTCTGGACGGCACATATCCGTTTATGCTTATTGCAGCGTTATACGCATTTTCCGGGTCTTTGTTCACGACAAGCAGCGACAGAGTTTTATCCGGCTTTAAATTTCCATAAACTGCAAGCATTGTATTTCCTGAATTCGCATCAACCATTACGTGGTCTTTGTCGTCTCCGGGAGAAGACCAGTAATTTGTAAGCATTTTTATTACCCAGTAGTCTGCCCTTTCCTGATATTGATACGGCCCCTGCTCTGCCTGTAAATATCCATGGTCTCCGCCTGTTGGATTTGTTATCGCACTTCCGCCGTTCATTACGTCCCATAGCATCATATAACCACGGCTGCCAAAATTTCTTATGAATTCAGGTATATACTGTGCCAGCCATAATCCGTTTTCCAGTCGCACACTTATATCATACGGCTTTACGTGGTCTGACGTATTAAACTCCGTAATCCAGATTGGAACGTCTTTTTTTTCTGGATACTTTGCTAATGCATTTTTTATCTGCTCTGCCATGTCCTGCATGTCTTTTTTTGGTGATGCGAGAAGATCGTTAACCTGCTGGTCCCAGTTTGGATATTTATGAGTTACAAAGCCTTCTGCATAATGAAGTTTGTTTTCCTTTGCCAGTCTTCCAAGAAACGCTTCTATTGCAGAAACTCCGTCATACATGCCTGATTTTCCGTCTGCCTGTCCCTGTGCTATTATAGTAATCGTCGGATCTTCTGCTTTCATTGCTTCATAATATTTTATGAAACGTCTCGTATAATCATACATATTTATAGGTCCGCCCGTTTCCCATTGTCCGCCGTTTTCGTTTCCGATTTCCCAGTATTTAATATTATACTTCTTTTCCTTATTTGCGTATCTGACCCATGCTGCTGCCATCTGCGGGGTTCCACTGCCAAAATTTACTATGATAAGGGGGACACCTTTCCTGGGTTCAAAAGAATCCATGAATTCCATGTATTTTTCAAATCCAAAAATCCATGAATTATTGCTGTTTAATTCAGCCGCAGTATTACATGAAGAAACAACAATTGCATTATTATTTGCAGGCGCTATTTCCTGTCCTTTTTCAAATACCTGCAAACCTGCCATAGAATATCCACCATTTTTCCCTGCCGAACTCTCTGTCATAAGGATTCTTACGTATTGCGTGTTAACAGGGGTAAACTTTACTTCCTGTCTGCCGCCGGTTCCAGCAACGGCAACGGCAGAAGTATTCAGCCATGAGTCCTTGTCTGCTTCGTAAGGCATCCATTGCCTGCTGTCTTTAGGGTCCCAGTATTGTATAGTGAACTTTTTTGCGTATGGCATGGATTTCTTTGTAACGTTTCCCCACGTTATTATTACCCTGTCCGGTTGTTTTTTGCCCTGCAAATCAAAATAAACCCACTGATGGTTTGGGAAATCAGTATCAGTATTTGATTTCCATACAGTTGTATCGTCCCCGTCTATTATTTTTGACTGGCTGTATAAAAGCTCCCCTGTCGTGCTATTTGAGTAGTCCGCAGTATCCGGCACCCAGTTATGGTCTGCATCGTAACTACCGGCAGAATTCCAGAAAAAACAATCTCCCCATGAGCCTCCGGGGTAACGTAAAAAATAATTACCCGCCTCCTGTATTTTATCCTTTACAGGCATGGGATTTGTCCAGCCATTTACGTTATTGCCAAAAATATTTATGGGTTTAAAAACGTTTACGGTAGCCGTAACATTTACGCTTATCGTGGTATTGATGGTTTCTGAAAGAATTAACTGTGGAATAAAAGTTAGCATTAAAAAAATTATAAGTCGTATTTTCATATATTCCTCCTGTTGAAAATATATTTTTATTATTATATCATCCCTGCCTGCCGTTTACCATCATAATTAAATTTTTATGAAAATCATTGGTTGCATCCTTAAAAAGACGACACAGGTATGTCTTTTTTAATCAAGCCTTTTCAGATTTTCAAAATCAATCCGGCAATTACCTCATCCTCATAAGCATGAAGGGTAAAAATTTATTCTGCTATTGTAAATGCGGTTATCAAGTTATAAATTTTAATTGCTATTATTCTTACATTGATATATAATAAAGAAAATTTAAATTTATAAGGGTGTATAAATGAAAAAAATAACGATAAAGGAAATTGCCAAAAAAGCAGGAGTTTCAAAAGCAACGGTATCAATGGTTTTAAACAACTACGACAGAATAGCCGATGCTACGAGAGAAAAAGTATTGCGTGTGGTAAAGGATATGCATTATTATCCGCACGAATCTGCACGCATGCTTGCAAAAAAGAAATCCGACTCAATTGCTTTTGTAAGCGCCAGATTTGCGGCGCCTTTTATATCAAACATACTTGATGCCATAGAGCAGAGAGCGTTTACAGTCAATAAATACGTCCACGGCATTATACCTTTTTCAACGCGTAACGAAAAAGAGGCAAAGGATGAATTGCTAAGGAGAATATTATACAGCAGAAAAGCTGATTCCGTAATCGTTTTGACGTTAAAACCGGAAGACGAAATAATAAAAGAATATAACGACAGGAAACTGCCGTTGATTTTAATAGAAAACGAGATGCCGGGAGTTCATTCTATAAGAGTGGATAATTACAAAGGTGCATATCAGGCAACCGAACATCTGATAAAAAAAGGAAGGAAAAATATATGCCTGATTTCCGGCGTTACAAACCCGCCCGAAAATCTGGATATCAACCCGGCGGCAATTGAACGCAAAAAGGGTTTTGAGGATACCATGCATAATTATAACGTTAATTATAACGAAAATAACATAGAATACATTGAACAGTATACTTTTGATGAAGGAAAAACCGCCCTTGATAATCTGTTAAAGAAAAATTCTGACGTTGACGCAATATTTTGCGCAGCAGGAGACATTGTGGCAATGGGCGTAATAAAAAGGGCCCATGAAATAGGAATAAAAATTCCTGACGACCTTGCCATAATCGGTTATGACGACATCATAGTTGCAAAACTGCTTAACCCTCCCCTTACATCCGTCAGACAACCGATAGAAGATATCGGGAAACTTGCCTTTGACATTGCGATTGATGCAATGGAAGGAAAATTAAAGGAAGAAAAACACGTCGTTATAGAGCCGGAATTAATAATAAGAGCCACGGCATAATCTGCGATAACCCATCGCTGCGACTTTTGTCTGCATTCAATACCGCATAACACATAAAAACTCTGAAAATTTTAAAATTTATTTATTTTAATGATTATTGAATCCTGCTTTTTATAAACCGGAATTTTAATTCCTTTTTCCATTAGTTCCCTGCCGTTTAAAACTGCGTTTTTATTTTTAATCGTTAACGAATATTTCATTGCCGGGTTAAGTCCTTTTAATCTTATCTTTGATTCCTTTTCATTTAATTCATCCATTGCAAAAACGAACAATGCCGCCTTTTTTTTATCCTTACTCACGTAGATGAAAGAAACCCGTTTTGATTCGTAAGGATTTTCCATTCTGTATAAATCGCCGTAATAAATTACGTCCCTTATTTCTTTATAAAATGCTATTTCGTTTTTTAACGTATCCAGTTCCCTTTTGCTCCATTTTAAAAGGTTTGCCTCTATGCCATAATTTCCTGCCATGGCAGTATGGATTCTAAAAGGCAGTTTTGATTTTCGTCCTGTAAGGCCATAGGGACTGTCTGCGACGTGACAGCACATGGCGATTGCAGGATAAAACAACGAAGTGCCATACTGGATATACTGCCTGCAAAACGGGTCGTTATTATCGCTCGTCCACATCTGGTCAACGTATTTAAAAATGCCGCCGTTAAACCTGCCGCCTCCGCCAGCGCAGCCCTCAAGTATCAATTCCGGTTTTAACGATTTCAGATACTCCATGAGTTCATAAACGACTTTTGTATGCTCAATCCAGACAGGCACGTTTTTCAGATTAAAAGCACCTGCCTGCGAAATATACCTGTTCATGTCCCATTTTACGTAATCAGGGTCAAATTCTTCTATTACGTATTTAAGGACTCTTTTTACGTAATCCTTTACTTCTTTTTTCGTTACGTTAAGGACCAGTTGATGCCTCATTTCAATTCTTTTTCTTCCGGGGAAATGATAACACCAGTCAGGATGTTTTTTATACAATTCGCTATGTGGGTTTACCATCTCAGGTTCAATCCATATACCGGACTTTAGTCCTTTATCCTTTACTTTTTGTATGAAATTTTTCATCCCGCCAGGGAATTTGTTTTTTGCAGGTTTCCAGTCACCAAGAGAAGACGTGTCGTCGTTTCTGCCGCGAAACCATCCATCGTCAACAACGAATATTTCAGCGCCGATATATCCGGCAACGTCTGCAAGTTTTAAAAGTTTTTCCTCGTTTATGTCAAAATAAAACGCCTCCCAGCTGTTAACAAGCACACGGTTTGTATCGTTAAATACTGTTTGGCTAAGTATTTTATCCCTGTAAAAATCATGCAGATTATGCGTCATTTTACTAAGTCCTGCATCAGAATAACCGATAATCAATGAAGGCGTCGTGAATTTCATACCTGCATCAAGTGTCATAAACCCGTCAAAACTGTTTATACCGCCGGTAAATAACAAAACGTCGTGAAAACGTCTTTCAAAAACGAATTTCCAGTTACCGGACCATAAAAACTGCCCGTAATAAATTTCACCTGTATCTTCCGACAGATCAGAAGTCCTGCTTATAAAAAAAGACGGATTATGGATGTGGCTGGAATTACCGGTCCTGCTCTCCAGAACTTTTTTGCCGTAAGAAATTTCTTCAACCCTTAACGTCATTTCATTTATCCAGCTGCCGTAAAAAAAACCAAGAAAATATTTTCCGGCGGGTAAAATCAGTTCTCCTGAATTAAAAGTTTCAAGGACCGCTTTTACGCTTTTTTCCATGTTTTCAAAAGTAACGGATTTTTCAATAAGATTATGTTCGTAATGAACGACGTAATTTAAAATCATATAAAAATCGTATTTTTTATCCTTTAGTTTAATCCGTAAAGTATTATTTTTTATCTCATATACGGAATACTCATAATCAACGGACCTGTCGCCGTCAGAAAACGTGCATTTTATAGTATTTTCAAAAACGTTATAACCGTCGTAAACGTTAATTTCGGGCATGAAATTTGATTTTAAATTATCCGAAGAATGATAGCCGATTTCCTTAAACGCAGGTTCCCGTATTTTTTTCTTTTGTGTATTGTTTAGTTTTCTGCCGTAATAGGCATTAAATAATTTTTTCTCCGAATTTATGCCAAATATATATGTGGAATCTTTTGTATCAACGTAAAACATCTTTTTTCCCTTATTAAAAGATATCACGGTATCCTCCTGCTTTATTTTAATTATTGAAAAACATTATACAATAATTTCCATTATATTGCATTGCAGAATAAAGCCGGGTATGAGGTCAGCCCTCATTCTCGTTGTCTTTCAGAAAGGGGGAAATAAGATGAAGTAAATTCCCCTCTTTAAAAAAGAGGGGTTAGGGAAGATTTTATTCTTCCAAAATTATTTTTCCCTCTTTGGAAAAGAGGGGTTAGGGGAGATTTTATGTAATCAAATCCCCCTCTTTGGAAAAGAGGGGCCAGGGGAGATTTTTATTCTTTCAAATCCCCCTTTGTCCCATTTTTCTAAGGGGGATAAAAAATAAAGTTTTAAACATGTAGAGACAGAGCTTGCTCTGTCTCTGAAAACGAATTAAATGGTGGAATTTTTTACAAATGGTTATGAAAACAAAACAGCGGTTTATCCTACGCTGGTCGCGTGGCACACCGTTTGAATATTCGCCTTGCTTATCTTTGAGACACAGCAAGCTGTGTCTCTACAAGAACAATCCCTTTTACACATTTTGTGAATGCGTTAGCATTCACTACGAAATTCAATGTCTTTCCGTCTTATCGTGCGTTTTATCATCAGGGCACTTATTCTGACCGCTGGTTCGTTTTCGCCTTTATTTACAATGCTTCTAAAACGCTTTTTTCAATGTGAACTTTTTTGTCATATTTATTTTTCCGTTTTGCTTCTCTATCAGGAAGTGGAGTTTTCGCGTTTTTAAATACCGCCACCGGATATTCAACAAACGCAGAAAACTCCACAAAAATTTAATAACTCTGTAAAGTCCAATATTTTTTCGTGATATTTTCCCATGGATTATTCAAATAGAAATTTTCATTCACCAAGATTACGTAAATATCCATTTTTCTCTGCTTTATTTCTCCCGCCAGTTGCGGATTTATAAATCCTATGCCATCGGTAATAATCAGCAATTTTTGAAATTTCTTTTCAATTGAATGCTGCAAAGCTTTGTCAAAATTCGTTGCATAATTTGTTTTAACTTTCCATTTCATCAGTTCTGCGAGTTTTATCTCTATTATTTCACCTGACAGGAGATAAACAGGGTCGCTTAAATACTCTTTTGCCGACAATACAAGTTTATAAACGAATGAAATGCAGTTATCCATTGAGCCGGAAACGTCAATGTATAAATTTACCTTTTTATACGTAGAAAAAAAATCATCAAGAACGTTTGGGAAGAAAAATGGATACTTTTTTTTGTAAAGCATCATAAATTCACGTCTTCCAAATGCAGGTAATATACCATATTTCGTAGACAGGCATCTATCATTGACTGTCTTATTTGCGTCATCTTCAAATGCATTTTTTAATGCCTGTATTATCGTTTCGGCATCGTTTCTTTTTATTTCTTCGTCATCTTTTTTGATTTTACTGTGAACGAATTTATTATCATTAAAAGTATGGTCTCCTAGAAAAAAAACAGGTTGCATTAAATTCAATTTCAGAATGTCTCTTAATCCAATGAAAAGATTGTATAGCGACTTCTCTTTAAACCATGCTTCCACGTACCATTTTGCAAGTCCTTCTTTGTCTTTTATTATTTCTTCGTTTTTAAATTTTTTCTTTTTTATCATCTCAATGATTTTACCCTGCTTATCACCATTTTTAAATATGTCGTCAACGTCCTTAAAAGTAAAACAGGGAGATAACAAAAAGCAAAATACATTGTCCGTATCTTTATAAAATTCATTTAAAAAATGCCATCCTTCTTTGAAATATTTTTTTAATATGATGCTGTTTATTCTTATATCAAATATGAGATTTATTGTCTCCGGTACAAAATGATAGAAAAGGCCTGCCTCCCTTAATAAATCGCCCTCAATTTTATGAAACAACTCGTGCAAAAAAACAAAAAAAAGTTGTTTCTCGTTTTTAATATTTTCCTTTAAAAAATCTTCGTTAAAATATATTGTATATCTTCCCGTATCCCGGTCTAACATAAGACATGCAGTAGATGCTACCGTTAAATTGTTTGTTAATCTTATTTTCCAGTTTTTCGTATATTTATAAATATACGAATTTAAAAAATCGTTTTTTAAAATCAATAAATATTTATCCAGATAATTTTCTATGTCAAGTTCTGATTTTATCTCCATTATCACACCTCCTTTTTTAAACGGGCTTCATAAGTAATAAATATTCATTTTTGCTTCCAAGTATTTCTTCTTTGAACTGGAAATGAGTATTGTCCGGAATATAAATTCCACCTGCCATACGCGTAACTATGTGTTCAAATACCGATACGTCTTCTATGATTTCCACATCATCCGGGATAAAAGCGGCTTTATACGACGGTTCAATGTAAAATGGTTTATCCAGGATTGCATTATGCGCTAAATCTTTACTCTGCTTTTTTAATTTTCTATATTCTTTTTGTGTTGGAACCTTTATTACTGCAATAACTTCTTTTGAATTATCCGGCAGTAAATCAATCATTGTTCCATCATAGCATTGCCCTTTGTTGTCAAATTCTGACATCAAACAATTGTTTAACATGGTTAAATTGTTAAAAACTTTTATTTTCCCGTTAATGTATGAGATGCCGCCATTATCATATCTTCCTTGGTCCGATACCTCCATATAATATATGTAATCCAGATATGGTATTTTATATCCTTTTACTTCTTTTGTTTTTTCAACCGAAAAAATAAAATGCTTATTGCATCCGTTTTCTTCGCCGATTAAATAATTTTTGTTATCTAATACATAATTGAAATAATTTTCTTTCTCAATCTTTCTATATTCTATAAAAAAATTTGACATGTATGCTTCTTCATTTATTAAATGTGTCAGTTCTTTAAATAAGATACTCTTATCTATTTTTCCCTTATAATTTGTACATTTTTTTATAAATAAGGTTAATACAGTTTCTTTTTGCATATCTATCTCGTTCATTAAAAATTCTACCAGTTGTTCTACTTTGTTATATGCAATAATGCCATCTATTGATTTTATGCCTTTGTCCGTTTTTAATGGAATTGGAGCATTTAGGCTGTTCATTGAATTTTTGCTGCATTTGAAACGCCATGAACTATCTGAATACATATATGAATTTTTATATCTTTTTTCTTTTACCATATCCCTATACATAATTGAATCAGAGCACAGTATTTCGTCACTCCGTAGATTATATTTTACTATCCATCTTAAAGGAATGTCCGTTGAAACCTTTTCATAAACCGCAATCGAATTTTTATCGTATATTTTTGTATATCCTTTTATTTTCATATTTTTATCTCCTTTCCGAAAAATTTTTGTAAGTAATGATGCTTTTACGTAATTTTTCAGTTAATATCTGTCCTGTTTCAGGATTGCATAAATTTGTAAAAACAATTTTATAATCGCTGATGGCGTCCGGATTACTGTCAATTAAATCCTCCTGCATCATTTTTGTAACGTTATATAATTCAGAAATCCCACATCCTATATTGGTAGAAATTTTGTAAACGTTTTTATATGCTTCAAACAAGCGTTCAACGTCATTTATTTCCAGATTTATTTCCCTGTTTGCAACCTTTTTTACGAGCGATCGTAACAGTTCCACTTTTAACGGCTTTTCCTCTATATATTCTTTACTTTTTACTTTTTCAATTATGCTCGTTATCAGACTTTTTACCCATTCATAATTTTTTGCAACCAGGTCATCCGTAATAATTTCCATGTCCTCTATTTTTTTTACGTTGAAAATTTTATTTTTATCACCGCCGTCGTTTATGTAATCAAAAACAAATTCGTGAATTTTATTTATCCTTGAATTTGAAACTTCTACGTTGCATGCCTCAAATGGCAGTGAAAATTTCATGACTTCAAGAATTTTTTCCCTGTATGTATAAAAATCAACGTTTTTAAAGTCATCGTCTGAATTTATGGAGGCAGAAATGTATGATAAAACGTTACGTTTCATTGCATTTACTCTTCTGCCATCAAGGATTAATCCCTTATCAGACGCAACCTGGATAAATCTTATCAAATAATCGTCTGTTTTATTTTTAAACTCAACGGAGAATTGATTTACCCTGTGTCTGATTTTATTTATATGTTCATTAAAGGATTTTTTCTCTTCTTCTGATAAGCATCTCTCGTTATTGCAATCTAACGCAACTCCATCTTCACGAGTAACGTTGTTTAATATTTTTTTAACGTCGTCAGATTTCATTTCAATTACCTGAGGAATTTTTATAATAAACGCAAATCTGCCTGCAAGTGCTTCGTCAAGGGGATTTGCACCTGCATAAGTCGACGGATTCATTGCAGCAAAAACATATCTTAAACTCCGGGCTTTTATGCCCATCACTTTACGTTCTCTTATGACTTCCAGCCATTTATTTTGCATTTCAACTCTCGCCCTGGAGATTTCATCTATCAATATGAACTCTTTATTCCATATTGATAATTTTGTCGGGACGTATTCTATTTCTCCTTTTGATATGGTATCCGGGTTTGGGAAACCAATCAAATCTTCAAAAAGTGCCTTTGATGCATCATAGGAAAAAAAATTTAAATTTAACGCCTCTGCGAGTTTCCTGCATAATAAAGTTTTTGCAGTCCCGTGATTTCCTATGAATAAAACAGGGTCTCCGGTAGCAAGGCCTGCTATTACTGCATTCTCTATTGACTGCGGTATTCCATATATTCCCATTTTTTCGAACCACATAATGATGTAACCTCCTTTTTTTGATTATAAAAGCAATTTATATGCCTGATGAAAATCATTAAAAACGTTGCATATTTCTTCATGCAGATATCAATTTTTGATTATTCCGTCAAAAATTGATATCCATGTCGTCCCCGGGTGTTTTGCCTTTTGTAGATGTAGTTTATTACAAATGACAGGCGTTAGATATAGTCAGAGAGAAAAAGAGAACCGCAGCAAATACCCATGCGGAAAAGTTAAGAGTAAAAAATAAAAAGTTGACAAAAAAACAAAAACATCATTTTACATTTACATAACGTCTTGCACTCAGATAATGTTTTTTCCAGAAGTTGTCATGGATAGATGAAATTTTTACGACATCACCTTTTTTAGGAGCGTGAATAAATTTACCATTTCCAAGATATATGCCGACATGTCCCGGTTTACCTGTTTTATAATATTCTGCAATGACGTTTCTTAAATCACCTAATATGGGAATGTCTTTATCATACACTTCGAAAAAAACCAGGTCACCCATTTTTAACTCATATTGTTCTATTGGTAAGCCTTCCTGAAACTGCATGTAAGAAAGTCGTGGTATTTCAATGCTGTTTTTTTGATATACGTAAAAAACAAAACCGGAACAATCAAAACCGGTATCAGGACTTATACCGCCGGTAACATAAGGGACTCCAAGCAATTTTTTTGCATCAGTTGATATCTTTTCTCTTATTTTTTCACCCTGTGTTGATGTAATCTTATCTTCCTGATTTATTAATATCCAGTCATCATTTAAATCGTCACGGTCTGTATATTTGTTTATCGCTTCTATCTCTATATAATCATCTCTGTCCGGGGTAACATCGGCATAATTATCATCTGCCATAATGAACGTGCAACACAACGTAAAAAGCAGCATAAATATTTTCATTTTGTATACCCCCTATTTATATGGCGATAACTACATAACAACACTAATGATATTTTTCAATTCTGATGTCAATGCTAATTTTATTGATTTCCATTTAAACAGATTTCATTGATTAATTAAAAAAGCGGACCGTCGTGTAAAAGTCACATAACTACACATTAATAAAAATATCTGCTTATTACACTTTTTTTAACCTCCTGTCCCCATTCTTTTAATTATATTAAATATTAACTGTCTTTTTTCTATTTCAAGTCGCCCAAAAGGACTTTTGCAAAATGGGCATTTTCATGTATGTTTATCTGCACAAATAAAACAAATTCCTGCTCCACAGTTTTTACATACGTAAGTGCTATTTTCATTCATACAAAATTTACAAATAGGATAATGATAATTTTGGCCTGACATTTTTTACCTTCTTTTAAACAAAAACAATTCCGGGATAAACGTTGATTTTACGTATATGTTTTTTGCCCGTGCAAAATTTATACGCTGGTGTGGGTGAAGTAATAACGTGACGACATATATACACCTGCCATTAAGGCAATCAAACGTCTCCCCATAATGTATGATTACACCGGTCGCTCACATCTCCACCACATCTCTATGGCCTATTACAGGCCCATTTCAAAGAGCCAATGGGTTATATATAGCAATATTTATTCCAAAAGTCAAATTTTGCAGGAACAAAAAATATTAAAAAAAATAAAGGGGGTATTTAAATTAAAAGTGAATTCCTGTCAAATTTTGACGTCAAAAATTGACAATTGACAGTTAGCGGGTATATCATAAAGGGGGATAAAAAATATTTCCCCTCTTTGAAAAAGAAGGGTCAGGGGAGATTTATTCCAACAATTTCCCTTCTTTGGAAAAGAGGGGTTAGGGGAGATTTTTATTCTTTCAGTAATTTCCCCTCTTTGGAAAAGAGGGGCCAGGGGAGATTTATTCCATCAATTTCCCCTCTTTGGAAAAGAGGGGTTAGGGGAGATTTTTATTCTTTCAGTAATTTCCCCTCTTTGGAAAAGAGGGGCCAGGGGAGATTTATTCCATCAATTTCCCCTCTTTGAAAAAGAGGGGCCAGGGGAGATTTATTCCATCAATTTCCCCTCTTTGGAAAAGAGGGGCCAGGGGAGATTTTATCCTTTCAAATCCCCCTTCATCCCCTTTTACAAAGGGGGACAAGAATATGAAGACAAATCCCCCTCTTTCCCCCTTTTTCAAAGGGGGATAAAAAATATTTCCCCTCTTTGGAAAAGAGGGGTTAGGGGAGATTTTATCCTTTCAAATCCCCCTCTTTCCCCCTTTTTCAAAGGGGGATGATAAGAAAAGGAAATTCCCCTCTTTGGAAAAGAGGGGTCAGGGGAGATTTTATGTAATTAAATCCCCCTTCGTTCCACTTTTCAATAGGGGGAAAATAAAAAGGGAAAATTTGATGTAATTAAAAATACCGCCGGTTAAAGCCTGCGTCTGCAAAGGCAAACTACAATAGGCAGGAATTACTTTCCATTAAAACAAAAATCGGATTCCCGATTTCCTGGGAATGACAAATTAAAAAAATTCCTCAAATTTTTTTAAAAATAATTCATATTCGCATCTTTGTTCTGTTTGCAAATAAAACAACCCATCTATTGCCATTTCATCTTTTTTTAAATTTTCCAATAATAGATTTAAAACCTCTTTCTGCCCAATTCTTGCAATTCTCGACATATCATTTATGCCTTTATTATTGTGCAATTCCGGCGATAATTTCCTGCCAATGAATTCAAAAGCTTCGGGATTAATGCCGGTTGCGTTTAGTTCTCTTAAAACATAAAGAATTATCTTTGCCGCAATAGTTTCTGCAATACCTGTAATTTTTAATTTTTTATGCGTTAAATCTTCATATAGTATCCTGATATCATTGTTATCTTTGGCTTTTAACATATTTTCTTTTATTTGAATAATTTTATTTTTTATGTCTAATACCCCCATACCAAAAGGTTGTTTATAGCGGGTATAATAGATATTCCTTTCTTGTAACATTTTTATAATTTCCTCGTCGCTGATATCCTGCATCTTTTTATAATCCATCAATTCTGGTATTTTGCCTGGTATTCCATTTCCATATCCGTTCATACCCCAAATTTTTTTCCATCCATCTTTATCTAAAAAACCATTCTGGTCATAAAGTGCACAAATCAATAATTTCAATAATTGATTATTTGTTTCATCCTTTAATATGTCAGAATTAAGACCTAATGGCTCATAAAAAGTTTTTTTACTTGATGGTATTTTTTCATTATTAAACACGTCGATTAAATAATCTGCTGCCCATTGAAATGCCTTTTTGTAAACGTCGTAATTTATTTTATATGTTTGTTCCTGAGGTGTTTTATTTTCACTATGATTTTTGTAATTAAATAATTTTTTATTAAAATTTATTATTGGCACTGCTTTTTTGATACAGGGGCATTCAATATTATTTTCCAAATATTCTACATATCCCGGATCTTTTGAAAAATTTACATAAGTTTTTGCCAGTTCATCTTTAAGTTCTTTAACACTATCGCCACACCATTTTGTAAATGATGAACTAATATACGGTTCCCTTAAAAACCCACATTCTTTTATGTGAATTTTGTAACCTTTTATATTTGAAGATGCTATTGGTGGACGTTTTACTGGGAAATTTAAAACATACTTTTTTTCATCGTTTAAAAATTCTTCGTCATTTTTAGGATAACTAATTGACATATTTATACCTTATGTTTTTAATTTATATTAATTACTTTTTTACACGTTTTGTGAATGCGTCAGCATTCACTACGAAATTCAACGTCTTTCCGTCTTATCGTGTGTTCTATCATCAGGGCACTTATTCTGACGAAAAAGACAAAGAGATGTATCGTGCTTGGGCACATGAAGTGTCTCAATCCCTTTTCATCAGGGCACTTATTCTGTCTGTTGCCTTTTACAGAACTGCTGGTTGCACTCTTCTAATACCAATCCCTTTTACACGTTTTGTGAATGCGTCAGCATTCACTACGAAATTCAATGTCTTTCCGTCCTATCGTGCGTTTTATCATCAGGGCACTTATTCTGACAAGGTGATAAATATGGCTGATTATGTATTTAATGCGGTAGCGTCTCAATCCCTTTTACACGTTTTGTGAATGCGTTAGTATTCACTACGAAATTCAATGTCTTTCCGTCCTATCGTGCGTTTTATCATCAGGGCACTTATTCTGACCAGGGAAGTGTAATCACGGATGTTTATATTGCTATATGCGGTCTCAATCCCTTTTCATCAGGGCACTTATTCTGACTTGATATAAAAATAACGTGGACAAATTTGGAGGATTACGTCTCAATCCCTTTTCATCAGGGCACTTATTCTGACCGCTGGTTCATTTTCGCCTTTATTTACAATGTTTCTAAAACGCTTTTTCAACGTGAACTTTTTTGTCATATTTATTTTTCTTTTTTACGTTAGATTTCACGTCAGTTTTTTCATCTTTTCCCTTTGTTTTCAAGCACTTTCTAATTCTCTAACAGGAATCAACCATTTTCCCTTATTTTTCAAGGGGTTTGTTTTTCATTTTTTATCCCTATTCTCTGGTATTTTCCATGTTCCTTTTCAATGAACATACTATAAATATACCAGAAATTTTTTCATTGTAAAGTATTTTTTTATTCATAAATTAAATTTCGTTGTTACTATTTTATTCCTTATCATTCTGTAAATACATAGAGACAGTTTTTGCTTTTCATTCCCTTTTTTATAAAGAAAAAAACAAATCCCCCTCTTTCCCCCTTTTTCAAAGGGGGATAAAAAATAAAAAACAAATCCCCCTTTGTCCTACTTTTTTAAGGGGGAAAAGAAATAAAGTTTTAAACATGTAGAGACAGAGCTTGCTCTGTCTCTGAATGCAAATTAATTGGTGGAATATTTTACAAATGGTTATGAAAACAAAACAGCGGTTTATCCTACGCTTGTCGCGTGGCACACCGTTTGAATATCCGCCTTGCTTATCTTTGAGACACAGCAAGCTGTGTCTCTACGATTACGTTATTACATGTTTAGGATGATATATACGAATTAATAATGACAACGGATGATTATATTCAATTCCACCCATCGTTTTAAACATATAGAGACAGTTTTTGCTATTCAATACCATTAAAAAAAACAAATCCCCCTCTTTCCCCCTTTTTCTAAGGGGGATAAAAATAAAAAGACAAATCCTACTTCGTTCCATTTTTCAAAGGGGGATAAAAAATAAAAAACAAATCCCCCTTATTCCCCCTTTTTCTAAGGGGGAAAAAGAAGAAAACAAAACAGCGGTTTATACTACACTGGTCGCGTGGCACACCGTTTGAATATCCGCCTTGCTTATCTTTGAGACACAGCAAGCTGTGTCTCTACGATTACATTATTACATGTTTAGGATAATAAATACGAATTAATAATGACGACGGATGATTATATTCAATTTCAACCCATCGTTTTAAACATGTAGATACAGTATTTGCTATTCATCCACCTTAAAAAAAATAAATCCCCCTTTGTCCCCCTTTTTCAAAGGGGGATAAAAATAAAAAGACAAATTTTACTTCATTCCATTTTTCAAAGTGGAAAAAAAATAAAAGACAAATTCCCCTTCATACACTTTTCCAAAGGGGGAAAGGCGGACACTACAATTTATCACCCTGCATTTGACATTTATCACTGATGCTTTATTGCTATCTCTGCCTTCGCTTCCTTTAATCCCGCGGAATTCGCAGTTAAAACCAGTTTTGCATCTTTATTACCCGACTTTATGATTGCAAGGCACATGCCGTTAAATGCATTTATTTCTTTTGAATTAAAAAATGCATGATTTACCGGATTTCCATTACCCGTTGCTGCTATTTCTCCTCCCCCTTTTAAATCCAGCGTTATTTTATTGTTTGCAGTCGGACAGAAATTCCCGTCTTTATCAAGTATTCTTATGGTTACGTATGATAAATCCGCACCATCTGCATTTATTACGTTCCTGTCGGGCATAATTTCTATTTTTGCCGGCTCTCCTGCTGTTTTTATTTCTTCGCGGCATGCCTCAATTCCTTTATTTTTTGCTATTGCGAGTAAAATTCCGGGTTTATAAACAACATCCCATGAGAGACGCATGTTTTGTGCCTCAGACATTTTTTTCTCACCGAGTGATTCTCCGTTTAAAAACAATTCCACCGACTCACAGTTCGTGTAAACAAAAACCGGTATTTCCATGTTTTCAAATCCTGAATGATTCCAGTGCGGCAGGACGTGCACCATTGGCTCATCAGTCCATCTGCTTTTATACAAATAGTATCTGTCCTTTGGAAACCCGCACAAATCAACTATGCCGAAATATGAAATTACCGACGGCCACCAGAAAGGAGTTGGCTCGCCTATGTAATCAAATCCGGTCCACACAAATTCGCCATATACCCATGGTGCTTCCATGATTGCCTGAAGCGATTGATAAGCAGGACACGCCCATCCCGGCGCAAAAATATCATAAGACGTGCATTGATTATTCAATGTCGGTTCTATTACTACTTTACCATCCTTTATTACGAGGTTATATTCCCCGCGTGAACTCACGTCGGAAGCCGTCTCAGTTGCAATGAGTTTTCTTTTTCCTTTCAGCGTTTTGTAAGCCCACGGACTGTAATTTATCCCAAAAATGTCAACGCCGTCTCCCATGCCTTTTTCTATTGCCTGATTTACGTTGTTAAAAGCAGCAGTTACAGGTCTTGTCCCGTCTTCCCTGTGGCAGATATCTGCCAGCCATTTTGTCCTTTTGCCTGCATCGGCTGCATCACCCTGCCACTGCTCTGCTATTTCATTTCCAATTGACCATAAAATTATGCATGGATGGTTCCTGTCACGATGCAACATTGTCATAAGGTCCTTTTCTGCCCATTCGTCAAAAAAACGTCTGTAACCATAAACCGTTTTGTTTTCTTTCCACTCGTCAAATGCTTCATCCATGACAAGCATGCCCATCTCGTCGCATAAATCGAGAAACTGCGGGGCAGGCGGATTGTGACTCGTCCGTATTGCGTTTGCCCCCATCCGTTTCATTATTTCAATCTGCCTTTCCGCCGCCCGTCTGTGAAAAGCAGAACCAAGATAGCCATTGTCATGATGCAGGCACACTCCTTTTATTGCCACTCTTTTCCCGTTTAAATAAAATCCGTCGTTTTCCGTAAATTCCGTTTTTCTTATTCCAAACCTCGTTACGTAAATGTCCTTTAATTTTTCCTTTGCATAAACTTTTGATACGCAAAAATACAAATCCGGCGATTCAGGAGACCACAATGACGGTTCTTTTATTTTCGTTTCCTGCTCAAAAATCTTTTCCGAACCCGACTTAACTATTTCTTCCGAGACGACCTTTGCACGTTCATTCCCGCTTTTGTCAAAAACCATATTTTCAAGTTTTATTAATGCATCTTTTGTACCCAGATTCTTTATTTTTATCCGTATTTTTATTTCTGCTTCTTTTTCTGAAATTTCAGGCGTAGTTATCTGCGTGCCCCACTGCGGCACAAAAATTCTTTCGGTTTCCACGAGACGGACGTCCCTGTAAATGCCTGCGCCTGAATACCACCGCGTGCACTGCTGCTTTACGTTTACCCTTACTGCAATTAAGTTTTTTCCACCGTTAAATTTCAGATAAGGCGTAAGGTCATACGAAAAAGAAGAATATCCATAAGGTCTGTTTCCAAGATAAACTCCGTTTATCCATACGCTGCTGTCCATATAAATACCATCAAACTCAACGTTTATAATTTTATCTTTGTAATTCTGCGGGAGCGCAAAAGTTTTCCTGTACCAGCCAATGCCGCCCGGCAGAAATCCGTTTGCACTGCCACCGTCTGCTCCCCTGTTAAACGGGCCTTCAACCAGATTTTCGGGCTTTTCGGCACGAATGCCGCCGGGTCCATATCCGTCAAAAACCCTCACTGCTATTACGTTTTTTTGCCCGTATTTTATAATGTCTTTTCTAACCCTGTATTCCCTTACAACGTTCCATGCAGAGACATAATCAGGCGGGAATGAACCAGTAGTGCCTATGAGTTCGCCGTTTAAATACGTTTCGTCAACGTCGTCAACCATGCCAATGCTTATTATTACGTCCTGATTTTTATATTCCTCAGGTATTACGATTTCACGCCTATACCAGCCAAATACGTTATCCTGCGTATAATCAGAATGACTTTCCCAGTTACAGGGTAACACGACTTTCTGCCAGTCGCTATCATCCAAATCCGGATTTTTCCAGGATTTATCGTCGCCTTTTTTGAATTTCCATTCACCTGAAACCACGGAAATAAACGGAAGGTCGTGCGTCTTTTTTTCTTCCGGAAGCCATCCCTCTATTGCCCAGTCATGCGGCAGATTTACTTTCCGCCATTTTGAATCGTCAAAGTCGGGTTTTGACATGCGTTCGTCGTCAGTCTGCCTTTGGAATTTCCATCCGTCATTAAAAAGAATAATTTCCCTGTGATTTAATTTTACGTTTATATTTAATCCAAATGCTTTATGGTTCAGACAATAAACCAACAAAAAAATAAAAAAGGAAAACGTCATAAATAGCCGCATTTTTTCTCCTGTGTTTTTCCGATACATCCCATAGCGTCATTGCCGCATGGCAAACTTACCTGTGTCTATTTTTGTTTAACACCTATTATGGCCGGTTTTTCTATCTTATTCCACCAACAATTATTTCTCTGCCGTCGTATTTCACAATCCTGTCAGGCCTTTTTGTAAGGACGTCTCCTGCGCCTGCTCCAGGCCGCACAAAAACGACGTTAAATTTTCTTTCGTTAAGCATGCCTGGAAATTTACCCTGCCTCCTGCCTATTAAGAGAATCTTCTTTTTCTCATCCCATCTGAACGGGATTATGGAATATATCCCTTTCTCATAATTATATCCGTCGTTTTCATCTTCATATAAATCAAAAGATGCATCTTCACCGGTATAAACTCTTATCTCAATAGGGTCGGCAGGTTTTTCAGTTGCCCACTGGATTTCAGGACCAATGGGAATTATTGAACCGGATTTTACAAACAATGGAATAACGTCGTAAAAAGGTTTTACGTTAAGCACTCTACCTCCTGCAAGTGTCGCGCCAGTCCAGAAGTCATACCATTTTTTTGCAGGGGGGAGATAAATACTCATAAATTTCTTTTTATCCCGTAATTTCATGCCGGGCGTATACCAGTTTAATTGCATGACTGCCTGCTTTATTTTAAACTGCTGATGCTCTAATTTTATATCGTATTTTGTGTTTTCTTCAAGTTTTACTTTAAAATTAAACCTTCTCTCATCCCTGTTTTTCCATGCATCAACCACAAGTTTTCCGTCAAACCAGATGCGTAAACTGCCGTCCACAATGGCAGAGAAATCATATAAACCTGCTTCCTCTGACAATATTTTGCCGCGCCAGCGCTGTGAATATTCACAGTCAATCTCAGGCGGTATGTTTCCTGACCAGCCCATTGACGAAGTATCTATTTTTCTGACCCTGACGAGATTTTTAAAATCAGTTCCTTTGTAAATTTCAAAAGTAAGACCATGTTCCCTTCCGTCCGGAGTAAACAAATTTTTATAATAAATGTAAGTTCCCTTGTTTTCCGGTTCAGAGTATAAAGATTTATAAACCGGACATACCATAATTGATTTGCCAAAAAAATACTGGGTGCCGCAGTTTTTTGATTTTCCATCGTCAGGAAATTCGGAAGCAAGGGGCCGAATAAAAGAAAAACCCTCGTTTGTAACTTTTGCAGCAGTGGAATAAATGTATGGAAGCAGTTTATATCTTAAATTAATGTATTTCACCTGCGTTTTGTATTCCTGACTGCCTTCGTCTCCAAAACGCCATATTTCCCTCGGACATGCAGTTCCATGCACGCGAAGAATCGGCGTAAAAGTTATGAACTGGAACCATCTCATATATAGTTCCTTGTAATTTTTGTCGTTCAGGGGATTTTTATATTTGAAAAACGGATAAAACGCGCCGACGTCACCGGTCCAGTATGGTATTCCTGAAACTGAAAAATTTATTGCAGCAGGTATCTGTGCCTTTAATATCTCCCATCCTGCAAAAGTATCGCCGGACCATGATGCAGCAGCATTTCTCTGCTGCCCGGCAAAGGAAGAACGTGTAAGGATAAAAAGCCGTTTTTTCTTTTCCGTTTTTCTGTAATTTTCTGATACGCCTTTTGTAGTCATCAAAGAAAAAGCATTAAGATATTCTTTCATCGTGCCAAGTGCATTTTTTTTATTTGCCTTTAAATATTCCTCACTTACAAACCTGTCCTCTGCCGACAGGAATTCCGCCTCTGAGCCATCCATCCAGTATGCATCAAGTCCTATGTCATATAACCCCTTTTTCACGTATTTCCAGTAAACGTTTCTTGCCTCCTCTGAAAACGCATCATATACCCTTCCGCCGGTCCAGTGAGGGAAAGGAAACAAATGCCCTTTTTCCTTCATCTCCTTATATATCTGCGTTTTTTCGCCAAAACAAGGCCAGAGTGATGCCATAAGGTGTGCATTTAATTTATGTATGTTTTGCATCATCTTTTCCGGGTCAGGGTATCTGTATTTATTCCATATCATTCCTGAAAAATACTCGTTTTCACCCCAGTATCTCCAGTCCTGGACAATTGCGTCTATTGGGACTTTCCTTTTTCTGTATTCCTGCAGGACGTAAACGAGTTCATCCTGGTCAAGATATCTTTCCTTTGACTGCCAGAATCCCAATGCCCATTTCGGGAACATGGGCTGCGCTCCGGTAAGTGTCCTGTATTTTGATATTACGCCGTCAATGCCGTCGCCATATACGAAATAATAATCAACCATCCCGCCTTCCTCAGACCATAAAGAAAAATTTTCCACGTCTGATTTAAAAATCGTCTTTGAATAGTTATCCCATAAAATTCCCCAGTTTGAAGTGGAAGCAAGAAAAGGATTTACTATTACCCTGTTTGCCTGCACCATTAAAACCTCGCAGTTTTTGTAATTAAAAAAATCTTCTTCATACTGGCCAAGCCCGTATAGCCCGTCCTTTTTATTGCAGAAAAATTCCTGTTTTACTTCATCTTCTGTAGTTGTTTTTGTCCCTTCCTTTAAAAGTATTTTTTTGTTCAGGTCATGAAAATAAACTTTTCCGTTTTCTTTTTTTATGACTATGTTTAACTTTTTCGTTTTTATCAGTATTATTTTACTGTTATCAAAAACGAGGAATTCGGTTTTCTCCGGCGTCATGACCACGCTTAAACTTTTTTTTGATTTTATCCTGTTTTTCTTACCAAAGGATACGCGGACTATTCCCGGCGAATACAACAAAATTCGCAAAATTTTGTCGCCAACGTCGACCTCAACTCCGTTTTGTAACTTTTTCATCACTGCCTCCGTTTTTTTTATATATTCTTATGCAAATTAAAACGTAATTTTTTGTTTAAATTTCTTCTGCTCCCTGGGCTGCCGTATTACAGACGTAAAAATCAGGAAACAACCCGGTTTCCTTTTTATATAATCCAGAAACGTTCCTTTTAAAATCATAAACACAGTCTTTTTTTACTAAGTTTATGGTGCAACCTCCAAAACCTGCACCCGTCATGCGGCTTCCTATGCAGCCAGGACTTTTTATTGCAAGTTCAAACAACGCATCAAGTTCGAAGCACGTGACCTCATAGTTATCCCTGAGTGAAATGTGAGATGCTATGAGGAGTTTTCCAAGAGCCGTGAAATTACCGTTTTTTAATGCTTCTGCTGCTTTTTTTACTCTTTCATTTTCATATATTACGTGCGTTGCCCTTTTAAGCAGGACTTTATCGTTTATCAGATTTTTATGCCTTTCAAATACTGCCGGCGGAATACTGCATAAATTTTCTGCAATTATCGCTTTATTCAGTAATCTTAGTGCTTTTTTGCATTCTTTCGTTCTCTCATTGTATTTTGAACCTGTAAGTTCCCTTTTTTTGCCTGAATCTATTATTACGATGGAATAACCGCCGGAATTAAAAGGTATGTAAGAAAAATCTGTATTATTGCAGTTTAACAGCATTGCATAGCCCTTCCTGGAAAGCGCAGACGCAAACTGGTCCATTATGCCGCAGGAGACACCGACAAAACTATTTTCCGCTTTTCTGCAAAGCAATGCTATTTCTTTTTTGCCGACGTTCCAGTTATTTAATCCGTCTAAGGCGGATGCAAAAGAAACCGTAAATGCAGCAGAAGACGAAAGCCCTGCACCATCCGGTATACTGCTGAAAAATAAAACGTCAAAACCATTTTTTAATTTATAACCATTATCGTAAAATCCGTTTAAAACGCCCATGGGATAATTTGACCACGTTATTTTTTCGTTGCGTTCGTTCTTTTTGTTTATTTTTAAAACAACTGATTCTTTTTTGTTAACGTCCTTTAAAACCAGTTTATCATCTTTCCTTTTCCGCATGGATGCATAACAATCCATGTTTATTGCAACCGGCATAACGTAACCGCCGTTATAGTCAATATGCTCTCCTATTACGTTTATTCTTGCAGGTGCCCTGAAAATTTTTATTTCCTCCGACGTTTTGTCAAACCGCCTGTTGAATTCAGAAAATAATTGTTCTTTAAATTTCGTTACGCCGGTTGCTGCAAGATATTTTAATTTTGCAGGAATCATTTCTCCTGCTGTTTCTTCCGTAAGGGCTACGTTTGCAGCAGCCCACGCACCTGATTCAGACGATGCATAATATTTTATTTTATCCTTTGCCCGCAGTGGTGGATAAAATTCTATGTGCAGATGATAAAATTTTCCTGAATCTTTGTATTCCGGCGAATTTACGGGGTTCTGGTGGACACACATCATAAAAGGGAAAGAACGGTTAAACAGTGAATCAAAAGCGCCTTCCGTTACCTTTAAAGCGTCTGCAAGGTCGTCTTTTTCCGTTTCGTTTAAATCCGTCAGAAAAGGCACGTGTCTTTTGCTTACTATGAAAACGCCGTAAGGATAATCTGTAAAATACGGAATGTAAGCAATGAAACTTTTATTTTCATATATAATCCTTACGTCGTCCTTTATCTCTTCATCGTTCATGCGGCATATCAGGCATTTCCCGGTTTTTTTGTAAAAATTACGGGCAGAATCAAGTTCTGTTTTTAGTTTCAGGGGGATAAAAGGATATGCATAAATCTGTCCGTGCGGATGAAGCATTGTAACGCCTACTTCTTCGCCTTTGTTTTCAAAAACAAATACGTATTTGTTTCTTTTGTTTTTTGAAAGTTCCCTGCTACGCTTAATCCACAGGTCAATTATTTTTCTTATGTGTGCCTGCGGCAGTTCGTATAAATTTATTTTATGGTCCGGCGAATACAGTATTACCTCGCATTTTCCGTATGCACGTTCATTTTTGTATAAAATACTTTTTTTCTTTTTTATTTCCGGTGCATTCTGCATCAATGCAGGAAAATCGTTATCATACTTTAATACGTCATAATTTTTGACGTTACCGGACGAAGGACAAAACGGACAACTGTCTTTATTCATATGCGGCCTGTTCTGCCTCGTGGTAGCCACCATAACCCATGTCTGGAGCAAAGGATTCCATCGCAATTCGTTCATCATTCCCTCTTATTACAATTATATTATGCTTAATTATCTAAATACAGCAGATGAGACGCTCCCTAAAAAAGAAGCGTTATAAGACAATCTCTAAAGGCTGGTGCCTCCTGAATGCTGCTTTTTTATCTTTTACCTAATCAAAAACTTCCCGTTACGTTATCAATATAAACCGGGCCTTTAAAATCACCGCCTGAATTAAATACAAAATAAATGTGCCAGATGTCGCCTGCAATGTTATCTTCCTCAAGTTTATAAACGAGTTTGTTCCAGCCCGGTTTTAATCCCTGTGGAATCTGATACCAGCTGTTTGCAGAACCTGATATAACAAGAAATATCTGGCCATACTCAAGTCCTTTCATGGAAGTTTCAGGTACAAATACATCCATTGATATTGATTTAAGTTGTCCAAATTTGTCAATGAAAGGCCCATCGTTCATTGCAATATCCTGATTCCATCCCTTTGAGCCCTTTGCATCAATCTTTAACGAATATTTGCCCTCTTTTACGAATTTTACGTCTGAATTTACTGTGCACGCATTTGCCCATTTCCCTTTTCCATACCATCCATCCGTGGTATTTGACTCAAAATTCCACATCACTACTTCACCACTTGCAGATGATGATGACACTTTACCACTGCCGCCTTCCTCTTCAAACGTTGCGCAACCAAAAGTAAAAGCCGTTACTACAAACAACAAGACCAGAAATTTTTTCATACGCATCCTCCTTCTTATTTAATTTTATGTAGTTTAATACCAGTCATTTTATACTTTTTTCTATCATTGATGTTATCTGTTTCTTTCTTACTGCATTTCTCCGTATATCACGCCTCTTCCTTCCACCGCAAGATAGCATCTTCCAAAAACCCTCGGGTCGCCAATGATGCAATGGACCCATCCATACTGATGTCTGTCGTCGTTTATCCTGACCCACGTTTTGCCAATGTCATCCGACCTGTAAAAACCCATTATGCCGTTTATTTTACCATGTATAAAAACGGATGGATAATCATTTCCGGGTGCTGCCATTCCAAAACCAATTCTGTATGCTTCCTCAACGTTATCTACTTTTATGGCAGTATTTCCTGCATCGTGCGTGTAATATAAACCCTGCGTATCCGCAGTAACCCATAAGCAATTCTCAAACCCGGGCACTACTGCTGCCATACAGTCATCAACCGTCCATTTTAAAACGTATGCAAATTCACCGGACTTTTTGCTGAATGACCTGCCATAATTATCCGAAACCCACATTTTGCCGGTCGTCGAATCATACACGTAAAATTTTTTCGGATTTACGGTATCTGCAAGTGGCCTTGCAGGTGATACTCCGCCTCCACTCTTATTCCACGTTTTTCCGTCATCCATTGAATAATAAACCGCATCTGATTTTTCCGGATACCAAACTATGCTCTTTCCGTCTGCAGAAATCGCAATGGAGCGGGTTCCTCCACCGTTTTTTGCACCCTGGGGCTTTTTTGCAAAATCAGTCCACGTTATTCCGTTATCAATTGAATAAGCACCATAAGGCGGCTTGTTAAAAGTCTTTACCATTTTATCCGGGTTCTGCCACGCACAGGCAATTGATAACGTAGTCCAACGCGGCGGCATATGTCTATCAGGCGGGGATTTTGAAAAATCTTCCTCGTATCTGAAACCGTCAACGTCACCGCAGGCAGACAGCAGATGTGCTTTGCCTGACGGCGGGCTTATTATCTGCAGCGGGACCGTCTGTTCCAGATTTTCGTCGTTAAAAAACCACACGACCGTTTTTGCCTGAAAATTCGTAGTCGCCCACAGGCCATAACCGGTCACAAACATTGCATGGTCAGGATTAAAAGGGTCTATCTTTACGTCTGCTATCCAGTGTGGCTTAAATTCATGGGATACATAAGGGGCATAAGAATAATCCCATTTTGCATTTTTTAGCGTAGGTCTCCACGTTTTACCACAATCGATTGATAAAAATACTTCGTCACCCTCACCCCATCTGTCGAGAGTTGAAACGGCAAGTATGTCCGGATTTTTTGGATAAACGGAAATTCCCGAAAATCCGCCCGAGCCTTCCGGGGCTTTAAGGTCTGTCCACGTTTTTTGCGTTATGTTATATTTATATACTGCACCCATCGTTGCACCGTTTGGTCCCTGATGGTCGGAAAAAGTAACGAATAAATTATCTCCGTTTTTGTCTGCACGTATTGCCATTAAATTTTCCGGATGATTTTTAAGCAGCGTCCACGTGTTGCCTGCATCCTCTGACACGTATAAACTTTTTGAATTTTCCGCAGCAGCAACGAATATCCTTTTTGTCTCCGTTCCCTTTTTACCGCCTGCCCCGTCAAAAAAAACAAAATTAACGTTTTGCGGTTTAAAAGAAGCGACGTTATTCCACGTTTTGCCGTAATCGACTGATTTCCACAATCCGTTTCTGGTTGATCCGGCAAACAGGATAGAAGGTTTATTCGGGTCAACTGCAAGACGTTCTCCACAGCCCCTGCCGTCCTCATTACCACCAACTTTAAAAGGAAGTTTTACGGACTCCCACTTCTCTCCCCTGTCTTTTGAAATCAAAAGAACGCCCATGCCTGCCCAGTCCTGCGTGTATTTACCGGTCATAAGATAAACCCTGTTTACGTCGTTTACGTCAATTGCAAGACTCAATATGCCCGTGTTATCTGCATCAAGCCTGTTAAACATGTCGGTTATGGGCATCCATTTTTTTTCTTCCTTATTCCACCTGTATGCTCCGCCCATGTCGGTCCGAAGATAAACGAGGTCTTTTTCGCGCGGATGAAAAATAATGCCGTCTATAAAGCCACCTCCGCCTGCTATAACTGATTTCCAGACATATTGTGATTCAACAGTGGGTTTCTGCACATTTTTTATGACTGCCTTGCTGCCGGAACATGAAAAAATAAAAAATAATATGACTGAAACAAAAGCAACTCCTTTTTTCATACCATCCTCCTGTATTTTTTAACAATCTGATGCCATTCATTTGAAAATATCTACTTTTTACTTTATATATATTATTCCTCTTCCTTCTGCTGATAAATAGCATCTGCCGTAAATTTCCGGGTCTCCGGTGATGCAATGAATCCACCCATACTGATGTCTGTCATCATTTATCCGCAGCCAGTTACGTGCAAAATCAGGGGACGTAAAAAAGCCTGTTACGTTTCCTGTCTTTGCCCACACATAAATGCAGGGATAAATTCCTGATTTTTTTTCTTTACCGAAGCCAATCCTGTATGCTTCTTTTACGGATTTTATTTTTATAAATTTTTTTCCGCCGTTATCTGAATAAAAAAGTCCGTCTCCACCTGCTGCAAGCCAGACGTCATTTTTTTTATTATATACGCAGTTTATTTCATAATCAATCATACCGTCATTGCCAGGTTTTTCTTTACCATCCGGCAATCCAGAATTTACGACAAAAAAATTCATGCCATGGTCTTCACTTTTCCACAACACGCCGTTTTTCCCGTCATAAACGTAAAATATTCCGGCTGAAACCTTGTCAGAGACGATCCAGTAGCCGGCCGGCACTCCGCCCCTGCTTATATGCCATGTATTTCCATAATCATGGGAATAACTCACTTTTGCCCCTGTCGCAGCCCATACTATGCTTTTTGCATCTGCAGAAATTGCAATTGACCGCACACCGCCCGCTGTAGCACCTGCGGGACGTGATTTAAAATCAATCCAGTTTTCTGCTGCATTTACGGAGTAAGCACCAAAAGGCAATCCTGAGTTATATGCCTTTACAAGGACATCTGGATTTAATCCTGCATAATCTATTGCGAGCGTCGTCTTTTTTACCGGCGTATGTCTTTTTTCCGGCGATTTATTTAAATTTACGTGGACAAAACCGTCTATGTCGCCCATTACGGAAATTAATCTGGTTTTTATTTTTGGCGGACTTATTATCTGCATCGGGACGGTCTCCTCAATGCCATTGTCGTTAAAATGCCACGTTATTTTTTTGCCGAAAAAATCAAAGGTCTCCCAGATACCATATCCGGTTACCCAGATTACGTTTCCTGCATCACATGGATTTATCTTAACGTCCGATATCCAGTGCGGATGCATGGTTTTTGTATATGGTGCAAAACTTTCCCATTTTGAATTTTTTAAAACCGGCATGAATTTTTTTCCGCCGTCCTTTGAAAAAAATATTTCGTCATTTCCATTCCTGCATATCGTGCTTACGAGCAGGCGTTTATCGGCATCAGGAAAAACGGCAATGCCTGCAAAACCACCGGTATCAGTTTTTACGTTTAATTGTCTCCATCTTTTTGAATTCAGGTCGTATTCCCACACGCTGCCGTTTTTAATTCCCCATGGTCCTTTTGAATCGTCAAAAGTAAAGTAAATCCTGCCGTCTTTTAAAACATCTGCCCTGTATGCCATGCCTGATGGCACGTCATCCACCTTTGACCATTTTATACCGCAATCTTCAGAAACATAAATGTTTCCATCCGCAGTTGCAACTATCAGCCTTTTTTCCGGACTTCTGTCAAATAACAAAAAATTAACGTCTTTTGAAGGGAAATTTTGTATTTTTTTCCATGTTTTACCGGCATTAATTGATTTCCATAAGCCATCATACGTAGAGCCGGCAAATAAGACGTCCGGATTTACCGGAGAAACTGCAAGCCGTTCCCCCATGCCGCGTCCTTTTTCGTTTGAGCCGGTTTTAAATGGAAGCCGGAACCATTTCCAGGAAAAACCATAATCATCAGAAACGTATAATCTTCCATCCGGAAATTTACTGCCTGTATATTTTCCGCACATCATGTAAATTTTTGCATCATCATTTTCAACGAGTGCAATGCTTAAAACGCCGTTAAAAAACGCTTCTTCCTTTCCAAACATATCGGTGATGCATGTCCATTCCGTACTTTTTGCGGTTCTTTTGTATGCACCGCCCATGTCAGTGCGAAGGTAAACGAGCCCTTTTACAGAAGGATGAAAAACAACGCCCGAAACAAACCCGCCGCCACCGACACAAACGTTTTTAAAAACAGATTTTCGTTTTTTTATCTTCTTCATCCGGCTTTATTTTTTTTCTTTTCCTTTGCTGAAATAATTCTTATTTACGTCCTTTGTTATCTTTTTTAATGCAACCTCAGCAGTAACCTGACCGCTCCATACCTTATCAAGTTCCGGTATCAGATACTGCATGTTTATTTCTTCCCACTCTTTCATAAGCGGAGTAAATATTATGTCCTTTGGTGCAGTAAGCATAATTTTTTTGTTTTTCGGAGGCAGATCATCCAGGAATTGTTTTGATTCTGCAAGTTTTATTATCGCCGGCTGCAGGCCTCCCTGCGAAGACAAATCTATCTGACCTTTTTCTCCTGCAAACCTTTTTAAAACCTGCCATGCTTTATCTTTATCCTTACACTGCGTCGTTATTGCATATCCGGACCCGCCTGAACTGTATTTCCTGAATCCCTTTGGACCTTTTGGAAACATTACAATGTCCCAGTCAAAATCCTTTATAGACCTGAAATAACCGGATTTCCAGTATCCGGTATAAAACATTGCAACTTTTCCGCTTGAAAAAACCGATGCAGTGCCATACCATCCCTGTCCCATGACAAGCTGTGCCTGGGATGGTGCGACTTTATATTTGTTCGTCATGTCGGCCCTGAACTGAACTGCCTGAACGGCTTCCGGAGAGTCAAGAACGCATTTCGTAGGATGCTTTACGTCGTCAACTATTGCACCGCCAAACGAATACACCCATGAATCCCATATCACCCATTCGTCAAGAAAGCCAAACTGCACCGGCTTGCCTGTTTTGTCGTATTTTGTAAGTTTCTGGGCAAGTGAAAGAAAATCAAGATACGTCCAGTCGTCGGTGGGATATAAAAGTCCTGCTTCGTCAAATAATTTTTTGTTGTAATAAATCACGCATATCGGCGCAATGTCCCTGGGAACAACGTAAAGTTTGCCGTCAACGGTAAATCTGTCCACTACTTCAGGATAATAATCCTTTATATTAAAATCCTTATCCTTATCATTTGCAATATACGGCGTTAAATCAACGAGCAAATCTCTGTCAACCATTGGTTTTACGTTTCCCACTTCAACAAAAACAATGTCAGGGGCCATGCCTGCTGCCGCCTGTGTCAGAAATTTTTCCATGTAAGAATTGCCGGCAGGAGCACGTTCCTGCACGACTTTTATTTTTTTTGTCTTTTCAATGTCCTTTATTATTTTATTTACGTTCTGCATTTCTATTATGTCGCCCCAGTGAAAAACGCGGATGGGTTGTTCGCTTTTTGATTTCGCACACGAAAAAACGAATAACAAAGCAAAAATCACGGCAAAAAACTTCTTCATAAAAACCTCCGGTATTTGATAACTTATGAAATCAACGTTTTATGTCAGCGTTTGATATCAATGTTGCTGTATTATATATCAGGCATTCTCCAGGAACATATCTGAACTTTTATTAATATACTTCTATTTCATCCACGAGCAGGTCAATCGTCATATTACATTGACCATTTGCCCATCCTATGCGTACATCTTCACTCAATGCCTTGGAAAGTTCAACGGCACCCCACGTTTGCGGTTGTGTAAAAGAAGAAAACGGTATTTCAATCCGCGTCCAGTCCGTTGTGGCATTAAACGTCCACTGATAATCATTATTTTCCGTAGCATTGGACATTAAAACTATTCTATATGTGCCGCTGCCTTTTGAATAAAAACTTATTGCAGTATTTCCACTTAAATCAGCAGGAGCACCTGATAATATTGCATTTACCATCCATACGCCATAATCGCAGGAAATCGCAGCACTTCCTTCAAATTTTATTGCACAATCTGAATTGCCTTTATAACCCGGCGTTACTACCGGAGGCGGGTTTGTAAAAGTATTAACACCGGCACCATAAATAAACCATGGACCACCATAAACGTTTGAGCCTTCGCAATCTGCAAAATCGTCAATCATACCCGCAATGACTCTCGGAGTTGTAGTTGGCGTTGCAGTAGGCGTTGATGTAGGAATTGGAGTATCAGTCGGCTCCATAGCGGGCTGACCTATGGACCTGTTCCTGCATGCTAAAACCGACGACATAATGATTATTGAAGTAAACGTGAATAAAATTATCATAAACTTTTTCATAAAAATACCTCCGCAATTAATTTTAAATTTATATTATGCGTTTGCCGACTTTGCATTAAAATTTCAGCCCTATTTTAGCGTCTATTTCCTGTGCTGAAAAATCATTATTGCCATTTAAATTGTCTTTAATTGAAGTATTCGTCCATGAAATTCCTGCCAACGCCTGTTTTGTTATTTCAAAATCAATTCCTGCACCATAACTTAAAATATTATTGTCAAACTGCGTTTTGCCTGAATATCCCCAGCCGGTCCCGGTAAAAGTATACGGATATTCCTTACCATTAAAAATAATGTCTTTTATACCGGCGCAAAGCAATAACCTGTCAAACAATTTATATTCAAGTCCTGCGTTGATTATGTTTGAAGTGAAATTAATAATGCCGTTGTTAACCGTATTGTCCGTTAATTCATATTTATAACCTGCTGTTATTACTAGTTTTTTTATCTTTGACGTGATGCCTGCATTTATGACGTAAAAATCCCTCGGTATAAACATCTGTGAACCGGGAAGGTATGAAACTATTTCCTGTGCATATAAAAATTCAACGGATGGTTTTACGACGTCTTCGAAATAACTGCCTGCCAGTTTTACGTCTATGCCCTGCCTGTTCGGCGATGCCATGCCATAAGGCATTGCATTGTTTTCGTATAAAACGTAAGGCATAAGGTTATTTCCGATATATTCATAATTAGTAAAAATCAACCTGTTATATCTCGTAAATGGGTAAATTTTTCCTGCAATCATATAATAAGGAACGGGTAAAGAAACGTTCCACGTGCTGTTCTGCGTAAGATACGGATAATTATTGCTGCCGTCATATATTCTTGACTGTGCTGAATACGCAGTAAACGAATTCCCGTTTACAAAAAATTGTGCTTCCAGTTTTGTTTTGAAATATTCTGCTTCCACGCCGACGTTAAATGCAGTATCGCCCGTATATTTGTTCTGCCACCACTGCGGAGACGTCTTATCAAACACTGCATATTTCGAAAAAGCATATTCTGACTTTATTTTTGCAATATTAAATAATCTAATTTCTGCGTCAAAAGACGTAACGTAGTTATCCAGGGACGGCTGTGTGTGGTCTATACCCGTATTTTCTATGTCGCGGATTTCAACAAAATTAGCCCCGACGTTTAAAAATTCCTTTAACGCAAAATCCGATGCTACGCGGAAAGCCCACATATACTGGTCGTAATGATACGTTACCGGAGTTATGGTTGTCGTTGAAAAATCAGGCGATATGAGGAAATTTGATTTTTCTGCTTCTTCAAGGCGTGCCCCTATTGCCTTTACCTCTATTCCAACGTTTCCAAATACGTTACCCGCATAACTTACCCTGCCGCCGGTCAAAGGCCATTCATTTCCGGATAAATACAATTCTTTTTTTATCATTTCGCGTTTGTCCCTGTAAATTTTTGCTTCAAACGAATTGTCGTCTTCGTTTGCCCACAGTGTATATGGCGTAAGTTTTGCAGTAAAATTTCCTACGACAAAAGATACCGGGAAATCGCCTGATATGGTAAGTTTTCTGAGCCCATAAATGTCCTGCGAGCCCCATAGTCCGCCAAAAAGATTTTCAAGACGGAAAACTGCCTCTGCCTTTATTTCTTTTCCGGAATATGCAGAAAAAATCAGGTCAATATACTGGGTAAGAGGTCTGTATCTTTTTTCGTTTTTATCGTCGTATTTGCCGGAGTAAAGCAGCAGGTCGGTCATGTAGGCATAACCCTCACCATTTATCCTCATCCCTATGTTATTCATCAGTTTTATCTGATTGTCTTTTATCTCCTGCATGTTTATTCTTTCCTGTTTTATTTTCAGTTCTATCATTTTATCCTGTATCTCGGATAATTTATAACCCGCTTCCATCATATCCGTCTGAAAAGATTTCAGGAGATTAAAAACAACGTCTATCTTTTCCTTCATTTCCTCATCCGTCTGTTCAGATGCAAGGACGTTTGTAACTGCATCTCTTACGTATGGGACGACTTCTTTCCTCGTAAGGGTATCTTTTGTAAGCGGTATCTTTATGATACCGTTATCAACTAAATATTTTACGTTTGCATAAACATCGCTGCTGCCGTCAAAAACGTCTTCAGCAGATAAAACAAAAGACGGTATTAACAATATTAAAACAAAAAACAAAAATTTTTTTGACATTTATAAACCTCCGTTTTAAAAAAAACTTTTAAGTTCGAGCCACAGGCTCCAGCCGTTAAAATCGTTTGCCGGCACAACTTTATCATTATGATAAAAATTTTTAAGACGCAGATATAAAAAAGCTCTTGCAGCCAGATCATAATCAATACCTATCCCATAAGAATTGTCAAGATAATCAATTGGATTTGGTATTACGCTATCAGAAGCCCAGCGTTCTATGCCGGCATAACCTATCAGGCTCATTCTTTTTACTACGTTATAAACGAGACAAAAAGACATAAGATTCTGGGACAAAAGTTTTGAAGGATCGTAAGTAACCATAATGTCTGCTGAATTGGAAAGCGTTATAAGTTCGCCATAAAATTCAAAAAAAAGAGGCTGTTTTAATCTTATCAATTTGTTCAACTCATACCTTAACAAAACCAAAATATTGTTTAAATATTTATTGGTTTCTGCGGTTACGTCTGATGATACCATATATTCGCTGTTTGACGACCATATATCAGTTGTCATTCCACCTTTTCCGCCTGCAATTATGCTGTCTGTCCTTCCCGAGCCGCTGCCTGCAGACGTATCAATGCCATACCTGTTTTTGTTATAATTAACAAACGGTGCATGCAATCCAGAGTCAACCCAGCCATAATTGCTGTAAAAAATTTTCCACCATTCGTTATTGTTAAGCCAATGGCTCGAATAAAAAGTATTTCCGGTTTTTTTAATCTGCGTTGAAATGCCATAATTAACCATAAATATGCCGTATGGTATCTTAAAAAAACCGTCCAATTCAAATTTATTCATGTTGTTATGATAAGAAGTCGGGTCACCGACGTAAGTTAAAGGAATAATGTCTACTTTTGTCGGGTCGCCTGGATTTATGCGTCTGTAATTCGTATCTGAAACCGCCGAAGCAGGTGCAACGTAATTGTTGTCAATCATTATGTATTTGAATACAAGATTTATTCCCTTTCGTAAAAATACCGGGGATGCTTCAAGATAAAATGCATTTCCTTCCTGGTGAAAATCCGGTAACAGGGTAACCGAACTGTCCACGCCTATTCTACCGCCATAAACGCTTCTCTCGTATTCCGTCGTAACCTTGAAAAGTTTTGCAAGAGTTGCCTTTACATCACCACCAAAAATTGTAATGGTTTTCAATAAACTTTCCGGATTATTCTGGGTATTTACAAATGCAAGTAATTCATCCCTGTCGTTTGAATTATTGTAAAAATTTACAGACCACTCTGCATTTTTTATGAGAGGGAAACTTTTAAAATTTGTATACCTTGCTGCAATCTCATACTGATAATCGTTTTCAAACGTCGCTTTTCCTGCCATGAGTTTTAATTTATCCCTGCCAAAGGTGTTGTTTTTTATTACTTCTATGCCGTTAAACTGGTGCTTTGACCAGCGTGCGTCTCTCTCTGTAAAATAATTTCTGAAAATTCTTTCAAAATAAGAACGCGTAGTTTCCTCACCTGCATAAATGTCGCGGTCAAAAATGCCGATGCGTTCCGATACGCTCTGTGATGCTATGAAAGAAGTTATGTCCTCCCAGAAAAATCCGGTTGTTATCTGCCATTTGTCCATGTAGAAATCCAGGGTATAAACGTCAAGGGCTATTGATTTTGTCGTGCCATAAAACATCTGTAAAGGAGACCCGTATGCAGGGTCAAACTGCGGCATTTCAAAATAAAAATTTGCGGCAAAACGCGCTTTGTTGTTCAGGTTCGTTTCCGTATATAAACTTAAATTCGTACCGCTTAATGCAGCCAGATGTTTGTCTGCTATTCCGGAGACATCGAGTTCCTGCCATCTGCCGGAAATATATCCCGTAACCTTAAAAGGAGATGCATCGCTAAAAGTCGTCTTTTTATATTCCTCTTCTATTTCGTTTAATTCCTGCCGTATGTCGTCGGTCGTAAATTCAGTATTTAAATTTAAGGTGCCTTTGTTCGTTTCATTTTTTTGTATCTCTTTTATTTCGTCAGAAAACAGTTTTTTGTATTTTAATATGAGGGAGTCGTATTCTGAATTTTTTGTATTTGTCATTGCTTCAATTATGTATTCTGCCGCCTCATATCTTGTTATTGCATTATTGTCAAAATATTCATTTTTTACGGACGTTATTATGCCCGTTTCTGAAAAAATTTTTAAATCACCGTAAATTTTATCTTTCTGGGGGATTATCATGGCGGGGTCATAAGAAAAAGCAAGAAAAAAATTTGCAATTACAAAAAATAACGTTAAAACAGTTCTTTTTATCATTATCATTTAATTTTCCTTGGGTTTTGTTTTAGAGTGATGCTTTTGTTAGCAAAATTCATCATATGTTTTCGCAGGCATCACGCCTATGTTTATAAAAACTTTATCCATGACCAGAATTTCATTTTTTCTATTTATTAAATCGGTTTAATTTTATTATAACCATAAAAAAATGTCAAACGTTTTTTATTGCATTGTCCAAATAAAAATGGGAATAAGGATAGGCATAGTATAAATGCAGGGGCAGAGCTTGCTCTTCATACCCTTTAAAAAAATAAATCCCCATTCTTCCCACTTTTATAAAAGTGGGAAGATAAGACCTGTGATTTCCCCTCTTTGGAAAAGAGGGGCCAGGGGAGATTTTATTTCTTTCAAATCCCCCTTTATCCCCCTTTTTCAAAGGGGGATAAAAAAATTCCCCTCTTTGGAAAAGAGGGGTTAGGGGAGATTTTATTTCTTTCAAATCCCCCTTTATCCCCCTTTTTCAAAGGGGGATAAAAAAATTCCCCTCTTTGGAAAAGAGGGGTTAGGGGAGATTTTATTTCAACCAAATCCCCCTTATTCCCCCTTTTTCAAAGGGGGATAAAAAATAAAGTTTTAAATATGTAGAGACAGAGCTTGCTCTGTCTCTGAATGCAAGGCAAACCGTGTAATATTTCGCAAATGGTTATGAAAACAAAGCAGCGGTTTATCCTACGCTGGTCGCGTGGCACACCGTTTGAATATCCGCCTTGCTTATCTTTGAGACACAGCATGCTTAAGTCTCTACGATTACGTTATATTACCTTGCGACGTGTATTACTAAGGGGGGGAGAAAAAGACAAATCCCCCTCTTTCCCCCTTTTTCAAAGGGGGATAAAAAATAATTTCCCTCTTTGGGAAAGAGGGGTTAGGGGAGATATTATGTAATCAAATCCCCCTTTGTCCACCTTTTTCAAAGGGGGAAAAGAAGCAAAGAAAATCCCCCTCTTTGGAAAAGAGGGGTTAGGGGAGATTTTATTTCAATCAAATCCCCCTTTAGTCCCACTTTACAAAGGGGGATAAAAGAAGACAACGGAAAGATATATTATTTTCTTTAGTATAGACAGGTTTTAAACCTGTCTCTGGTCACGAATTAAACCGTGTAATATTTCTTAACGATGAAATGCCGGGGTTTTATATGCAACATTCCAAAGATTATAATTTAACGTTTTATGAAATCTAATTTTAATAATTATTTTATGAATTTTTTTATTTCTTTTATAAATTCTCTGGTCATTTCAACATATTCTACGGCTTTTTCAAAAGATATGTTCATTAACTCCTTTAATCTCCGATTTGTCTTTCGTTAAAAA
>JAGNJD010000024.1 GCA_018000835.1 Candidatus Goldiibacteriota bacterium
GGCCGAAAGGAGTAAAAGGGAGGAAAGAATTCGGGCACTGGGAAATAGATGTAGTGAAAGGTACAAGAAGGACGAAGGCGTGCCTGCTGACGTTAAGCGAACGAAAGACGAGGCAGGAAATAATATGTAAGATGAATTCGTGTAAAGGGGAAGAAGTAGACAAGGTGATAACAGAAATGGAGAAAAGATTAGGAAGTAATTTTAGGAAAATATTTAAGACAATAACTGCAGACAATGGATCAGAATTTTTAGACTGGGAGGAATTAGAAAGGAGTAAGATAAAAGGAGGAGGGAGAAGGACAAAGATATATTATGCACATCCATATAGTTCATTTGAAAGAGGAACGAACGAGAATCAGAACCGAATGATAAGAAGGTTCATAAACAAGGGCACAGATATAGGAAAAGTAACGAGAAAGACAGTGAGGGCAATACAAAATTGGATAAACAGTTATCCCAGAGCAATATTAAACTATAAAACATCCAATAATATAACAAGTCAATTTCTTACAAAAAAAACATGTGAAATTTTGGGTGTGGTGCAATAAAACTTGCAATTTGCCTTCCCGCAAAATATTTTCAAAATTACTTGACATTTTACGTTTTGTCGTGTATATTTATATTAACTGAAACGTTTCAGAATACGTATTTAAAAGCACTGAAACGTATCAGAATAATAGAAAAGGAGAATGCAAAAATGAATAAATCCCGCCGGATTTTTTTCGTAACAATTCTTATGATGTCATGTTTGACAGCGTCTGCCGCAGCCATTACGGTCAATACGTCTGCTACGGTTAACGGTAATAATTGTGACCAGATTACATGGACTGATTCGTCAAATCTTGCAAGGACTGCAAGCATAGTTAAAATAAATGGCAATCCTTATGGTTACAAAGGCGGATATTTTACGCAACTTACTTATATGGATGGTATGTCACAGGTAACGTGTAATGAGAGTGGCGTTGCAGGAGATCTGTCCGGACTCGGGTTCATGGTAAATCACGTAATTTACCTTAAATCAGGATATACGGGCAGGGGATGGATAAACTCAAAACAGGATGGGACTGGTGGAAACACGACGATCATTTTTCAGGGACAAAATCACATTATATATGAAACTGAGATGGACATGTATGGTGACGATGGTAACCACGCAGCCGGAACATGGAAAGCAAAGTGGCGTTACATGATAAGGTCTGGCAATGATTACATAGTGGATTCAATTGCCTATGATTTTTCATCAAAGACACAGGGTTTCTGGGGTAATGACATACGTTCACCTTATTGTGAATTTAACTGGACGGGAACCGGAGCGGCAAACACGCTGACCGAACCAATAGATGGAATAGAATTTTGTGCAACTGACCAGACAGGCACGAGTTATATATTTAAGACAAGAAGTTCTTCGCCGTTTCCCGATGGCTATACCTACAATACTCCAGGAAGGAACATACCATTTACCCGCCAGTGGAAAAATTCGCCCGACAGGGAAGTGGGGTATGTTTCAACACTAGACCTTATCCAGCAGGCGGCTGCGGGCGGGTTCCTGTCGGCTCCTGTGAACATAGGCAGCACGAGCGATTCCATGCCGCCGAACTGGGGGATAAATTATCAATCAAACGGGTTTCAGGGCTGGTACGGCGATAAAATGACATGGCAGATGCCTTACGGAGCCGCCGGCGGCGAATCCGACCAGACAGGCACGGTCCACAACGCGACCTTCCCTGACTGGACGTGGAGAAAAAACTGGGACGGTTATCCGACCAACGGCTTTACGTTGCTTATACATCTTGGTAAAAAGACCGATGACAACGTGAAAAAACTTATGAACGAAGTTGCTGACATCCACGGACTTTCAAACCCGCTGACGGCATCAATAGGCACGATAGTTACGACCGGGAAAATGAATCTTTACAGTGCAGCAGGTTCTTTTGTTTTAAAACCTGCCGGATATAATCATCTGTATCATGTATGGGAAGTAAATTGTGCGTCCAATACTGCAAATATAACGCTATCTCTTGGAAGTATTAATCTCAAAAATCAGACGTTCATGTTTAATAATTATAACGATACTATCATACCTCAGGTAAGCGTAAATGGTGCAATTCAGTCAGAAGGAACGGATATATTTACGTCTCTCGATACGATAAACCATATTCTTTACGTTACGTTTAATAAGACATTTACGGGTTCAAACAATATTATTATAGGAACGCAGGCTACGCCAACGTTTACACGGACAAATACTCCGTATGCAGGCACGCCTACAGCGACTCCAACGAACGTAGTGATTTCGGGCAAACAGTATTGCGTAAACGTGGATTATTCTTATGTACCGGCAAAAGTTAACAAACGTAAAATCACTTTAAAAGTAAACGTTGGCACATGCAATTCGGTTGTCGTAACTGCCGACGGATTTACTATACCATCATCCTATAATTCTGCAACAGGAGAGGCAATGTTTACGACTGCAGGGAGCTCAATCGTAATTACTGCCGTCAACTGGTCGTCCGGTGGCACCGGTGCAGTTACAAAGGCGGTTCTACAGGATGACCATCACTGGGCATTTTCACAGACGTTTGATGATGAATATCAGGACGTTTACACGCAGGCAGTATCTCTTCTTGATGCAAAAGGATGGAAAGCCGGTATTGCATGCGTTGCAACCTTTGCGGGTGCATCGTGGGGACCAAATATGAACTGGGCGCAGATGGAAGAACTGTGGGCTGCTGGATGGGACATATTTAATCATTCCTATACTCATCCAAACCTGAATTGCACAAATTTTGTATCGGAGTTCAGCCAGAATGATGCTGCAATGCAGCCACATTTTCCAGGTTACAATATAACTCACATCGTGTATCCTTTTGAGGACACAACCTGCACGTCATGCACCGGTTTCCCGCCATCATACCTGCTTTCCGGAGAGAGAAGCGTTGGGGTAGCATATACTTACGTGGATGTGCCGATAACTGACGCATACAAAATTAATCGTACGGGTGAATATGGCACAGACCTTTCTTCGTGCAGGGCAGATGCAGATGCTGCAGCTGCAAATCCAAGGTCAACATGGCTTATAAAAATAACTCATCACGTCTACCCTGGCAATACTCTTGGTTCAGATACGCTTTACAGTACGACTCACGATGCTTTAAGCGGATTATATGATTACCTGTATAATAATTATGGAGCGGGTGGAAATAATTCCATGTGGTTTGCACCGGCGGGGGAGGTTATGGATTACATTTTAACCCGCGATAATGCAATAGTAACCACGTGTATAATCGGAACGCCTACTCCTACGTTTACTATATGCACTGCATGTAGCCCGACGTCAACGGTAACTTTTACTGCAACCCGGACGTCAACTCCTCCTGTTTCGGATTGCCTGATGGATAACATGGATGACGGTAATACGCAGAATGATTTTGGCGGGTACTGGTATTCATTCACCCAGGGGGTAGGGGCAGTTGTAACGCCTTCACCCTTTGCAATGACTGCCGGCGGTTACAATTCGTCGGCTTTTGCAGCACGACTTAACGGACTTGTTGGGACAGTAACAGATTATTCACAGATATGCATGGGCAGTCAACTCAATCCAAATGCAGGATCACCCGTTGGCCAGGTAACTGATATTTCAAACTGCGGAGGGATAAGTTTTTATGCCAAAGGTGATGGAAAGCAGTATTACGTTAAAATACCTTACACGAACGCATCTGACCAGACATTGACAGGATACAATGATTATAAGTTTCCGTTTACTGCAGCGGCAACATGGACTCTTGTAACTATACCTTTTACTTCTTTTACGCAGGAGATCGGATGGGGGACGATATTTCCGCTTGCAACCGTGCTTCAAAACGCAAAACAGTTCCAGTTTATGACAGGATTTTATGCACCATCTGGCACAGTTTCAGTTGACTTATGGGTGGATGATCTGAAAATAACTGCTTGCAGTGTATGCCCTGGTTCTGGGATGGCAACATGGACTGTATCTCCAACAATAACCAATACGAGAACGCGGACAAGTACACTGACAAAAACAGAAACAATAACAGAAACAGTAACGAAAACGAATACTACTGCTGCTACCGTTACTCCAAGTTATTCATGGACAATGACAAAAACACCAACACTAACATTTACATCTTCAATTACATTTACTATGACGGAAAGTGTTTCATGTACTCAAACGAGTACACCTTCAGAAACTGCGAGTCCGTCGTGTACTCAGACAAATACTCAAGATTATAGTCCAACACAAACTATTACAGGTACGCCTCCAACGGAAACGTGGACATCAACAGCGAGTCCTACATTTACAAATACAGAAACACCGACCGTAACGTCTACCCGTTCATCAACTCCGACTAATAGTTTTACTTCAACGCAAACGTTAACTTTAACAATAACGATAACCGATACAATTTCTAACACACCAACAATTACACAAACAGAAACGACAACAGAAACTGCAACGATTACAATTACTGCAAGTTTTACGCAAACGATAACAAGTAGCCAACAGCCAACAAGCACGAAGACGGTTAGCTTAACATTAACGAATACAAGAATAGCAACAGGAACGCAGACAAAGACGATAACGCCAACGCGGACGCAAACGGCAACATGCAGTCATCAACCGACAATGTCTTTTACGGCAACAGGCACCATAACGGCAGGTTTTACACCAACCGACAATAAGCAGATAGCAATTAACGACGTATTGATATATCCCAATCCGTATAATCCGGGTAAAGGCGATTTAAAAATTTCGTTTAATTTAACTCAGGAAAGTAAAATGATAAAAGTAAGGATTTTTACCTCAGGATTAAGATTAATCAAATATATGGAATTTCAGGATAAAACGTATGATGCAGAAAAAACAAATGTGATAGAAATACCCAAAAAGCATTTTAATGAAATGGCGAGCGGAGCATATTATATGATAATTTTTGCAAAAAATTCCGAAGGTAAAGAAACAAAAAGTAAACCGGAAGTATTAATTATTTTGAAATAAGAATTCCTATGGCAAATGCCGGACGACACCACACTTCTGATTCATTTCTGCATTATATATGACAACATAAGCCCTGTAATTTTGTTATCATAATTTTCACGTAATTCAAAACTGCAATTACGCCGGATTTTTTTCTTTACCGGAAATTTATTATATAGTATTATTTTTACATGCAGGTTAAAAATTAATAAAAACACAATTTGATTTAAGTCATTAAAACATATATTTTCAAACTAAAACTTTTCTATCAAAGGACGTTAAGTGACTGATTTAAAAAAAGATTTAGGACGTTTTTTACGCGCTTTTTCATACAGAAATTACAGACTTTTCTTCATTGGTCAGTTGATAAACGTCACGGGCACATGGATGCAAACCGTGGCTTTGTCATGGCTCATATATCGTCTTACGGATTCTCCGCTTATGCTTGGCGTTGTTCCTTTTGCGACCATGCTGCCTGCTTTCCTGGTAACTCCGTTTGCAGGCGTTATGGCAGACAATTTTGATAAAAGGAAATTATTAATAATGGCAAATTCACTTGCAGCGATGCAGGCACTTACGCTTGCCATACTTTCCTTTGCAGGAATAATACGGCCGTGGCACATAATATTGCTTGGTATGGTTATGGGCGTTGCAAATGGTTTTGAAATGACCAGCAGGCATTCGTTTATACCGGAGATAGTCGAAAAAAAGCAGGACCTGGTAAATGCCATTTCGCTGAATTCGGCACTCTTCAATCTTGCCAGGCTGGTTGGACCTTCCATTGCAGGACTGATACTCGCTGCGACAAACGAAGGCGTATGCTTTTTAATAAATGCAATAAGTTATACTGCCATAATAATCGCCGTCTCTTTGATACAAACAAAATGGAAAAAAACGCACGGACCTGCAAAAGACGCTTTTCATGAACTTTCCGACGGATTAAAATACGTTTTTAAAAACGTTCCGATGAGTATAACGATAATACTCATGGCATTCGTGAGTCTTGCAGTGAACTCGTGTTTTGTCCTGCTGCCTGTCATAGCAAAGCAGACGCTGAATGGCGGGCCACAGATACTCGGTATTTTAATGTCGAGTTTCGGGGCAGGCGCACTTTGCGGCGCCCTGTTTATGGCAATGCAAAAGGATGCCAGACATCTGGGATTCACAATCCTGACCGGTGTTGTCATGATGGGTGTGTTTAACCTGTGTGCGGCGTTATTAAAATCGGTCATTCCATTATGCATAATGTTTTTTGGCGCGGGTATAGGAAATATGCTTCACATGGCGTCTTCAAACACTCTTTTGCAGACACTTGCACCGGATGAGAAACGCGGCAGGATAATGAGTTTTTACGTTATGTCTTTTACCGGCTTTGGCATGGTTGGTAATCTGCTTGCGGGCTGGCTTGCAAAAGTCACGAGTGTGCAGACAACTTTTGCATGTTATGGTATAGCAGGAATATGTTCTGCCGTTATATTCCTGCTTGCCCTGCCGACCATTAATGAGACGTTAAAGAAGGCACATTTGAAATTAACAGTGGATATGCAGCCAAAGGAAACGTGAGTTTGAAAAATTTCAGTCAAAGATGTTAAGGTAAACAGGGACTTTGGTAGACGGCAGGAAAATATGGTTTTTTGTAGTTTACTTTCGGACATAAATAAGTGCCGGTCGGCATGTGAAAAAAATTGAAGAGATATTGCAATCAAAACTCAAACCAAAAGAAAAAATTTTGTTAATGACATAGTAAAATATTTTTAATCCGCATCAGCCGGAGATCAGGGGCATTTGATAGAATTTATGGAATATGCTTCGCAGAATAATCCTGAACGTATTGTGCCTTATCTTGATTTTGTAATCAGACATTTGGAAGATGAGCAGCCGAGAGTGAAATGGGAATCTGCAAGAATAATCGGTAATTTGTCGGGAAAATTTTCCGACCGGACGCAAAAAGCGATTCCCAATCTTTTAAAAAGCACGGACGACAAAGGCACGGTTGTCCGCTGGAGCGCTGCATTTGCTTTAAGCTAAATATTCAGATAAAATCCAGCAACCAGGAAACGGCTTCTGCCGGCATTAAAAAAGATTATTAAAAGTGAGAAAAACAACGGCGTAAAAAATGTTTATTTAAAAGCGTTGAAAACGATTGAAAAATAAAGATAAAAAGTGTTGCGTTAAATTTTAGCCGCCGGGTTAATATATATTTTTATACCGGGTATAATCATTAGCGCTGTTATTGGTAAGGTTCTTTTCATTTGTGCCGTCGGCGTTAACAATAATTATCTCGTAATTTCCATCGCGGAAACTGACAAAAAAAACACTTTTGCCGTCAGGCGACCACGCAGGATAATTATTATCAAATAAATTGTTTGAAATATTTGTCTGTTTTGAACCATCCGGGTTCATAACATATATTTCTCTATTCCCTCCGCGGCTACTGGCAAATAATATCTTACTGCCGTCAGGTGACCATGTGGCTATCCAGTCATCTTTATTGTTGTTTGTAAGCCTTGTCTGATTTTCTCCGTCAACGTCCATTATATATATTTCCCCGTTTCCATCACGGTTGCTTTCAAAAGCTATTTTTGTTCCGTCCGGCGACCATGCTGGATCCATATCCTGCTGATACGCCATTGTATTAGTTATAAGATTAATCTGATTTCCGCCATCCTCCGCGTCCATAGTAAATATATCATATGTCCCATCGCGGTCTGACATAAACGCAATCTTTGTTCCGTCCGGCGACCATGTTGGATAATAGTCATCGCCGTCGCTGTCGGTGAGCCTCTTAAGGCCTGTTCCATCGGCGTTTATAACATATATATCCCTATTACTATTATAAGTAATTACAAACGCTATCTTTGATCCGTCAGGAGACCAAACCGGGCCGTCATTATCACTGTCATTTTTTGTAATATTTATAGCGTCAGAACCATCAATGTTCGCCACAAATATATCTTTGCCTCCATCAATGTCGCTTATAAAAGCTATTTTCTGCCTGTCAGGAGATATTACCGGATAATAATTCAGAGTTCCAGCAGTAGTAATTTGTGTTACATCTGAGCCGTCAGGGTTCATTGTATATATCTGGGTTGTGCCGCTACGGTCGCTCGCAAAAGCTATTTTCCACCATGAACCTTCACCTTTCGACCCTGAAGGGCTGGAAGCAGATGAATCTTTTTTGCATCCAGTAAATATAAGCACAGATAAAATAAGCAGCATAAAAATAGCCAAAAAATAATGTTTTTTCATTTTAACCTCCGGATATATTATAATATAAATTAAATTTGCCTATTTTAACAATATATTTTAATAAGTCAACTAAAATCCAGCCATGATGCCATATTTCTATAAGCATTAATGACTCCTTGTGCTGTTTTTAACAATGTTAACAGCATTGAAATCCGCAGCTAAAAATTCATGCTTTACATAAATCTTTATATCAATGTGAAATTTTGGGTGTGGTGCAATAAAACCTGCAATTTGCCTTTTCAAAATTTACTTCCAATAGTTATTGATTTATATTATTTCTTATATTAAAATAATCAGACACTTGAAAAGAGGTGTTATATGAAAAGATTTTTATTAATTCTTTTTACCCTGGTTTTCCCGTTTTTTCTTTTTGGCGGGCAGCAGGAATATTACGTTTTAAAAATTGACGGCATAATAGATTCTGCAAATGCAGATTACATAGTAAAGGCAATTGAAATGGCTGAAAAGAGCGGGGTTTCCGGAGTCATTTTACAAATGAATACGCCCGGCGGACTTATGAAGTCAATGAGAACTATAATTGACAAAATACTTGAATCAAAAGTCCCTGTCATTACCTACGTTTCACCAAAGGGAGCGAGAGCGGCATCTGCGGGCACTTTCATATTACTGTCATCGCACGTATCCGTAATGGCAGAAGGAACGAACATAGGCACGGCGAGTCCCATTGACCTTGCTGGCAATAAGGCCGCAGAAAAAATCACAAACGATTCCATTGCATACATAAAAAATCTTGCACGCATGCGCAACAAAAATCAGAAATGGGCGGAAGAAACCATTACAAAAAACGTTTCGTCGTCAGAGGTAGAGGCACTTAAATTAAACGTAATTGATTTTATAGCAAATGATATGGATGAACTGCTGAAAAAACTGGATGGAAGAAAAGTGAAAATAAACGGCAGGGATTTTATATTTGATACAAAAGAAGCAAAGATAACAAACATAGAACTTCCGGGAAAGCATAAATTCATTCATTTTCTTGCGGACCCTAATCTGTCTTATATTTTATTTTTAGTCGGGACGTATGGAATAATATACGAACTTGCACATCCTGGAATTTTATTTCCGGGCATTGCAGGTGCCATTGCAATTGTCCTTGCTTTCATTGGTTTTGAATCCATTCCCATTAACGTTGCCGGTTTGATTCTTATCGGGCTTTCGCTTGCACTTTTTATTGCGGAAGCAGTGACACCAGCATTTGGAGCTCTTTTTGCAGGAGGCATAATCACCATGATAATTGGTTCTGTTTTGTTGTTCCCGGGCAGAGGTATAGACAGCGCGTGGGCGCCTTCTTACTGGGTCATTGCCGCCATGGTTATAGTCACTGCCATATTAGTAGGTATAATACTGGTGGCTATAATAAAATCCTTGCGAAATAAGAAAATGATGAGCAAGGAGAGTTTATTGGGTTTAAAAGGAGTTGCACAGACAAACGTTACGCCGGAAGGCGGCGTTGTAAACGTAGGTGCAGAAGAATGGAATGCATATTCGGACGAGGAAATACAGGCACATGACGTCGTGGAAGTCGTAGAAGTTGATGGTTTAAAACTGAAAGTAAAAAAAATTCCAAGAAAAAAGGAGGACTAACATGTGGGGATTGATAATTCTGATTGCGATTTTATTGTTCGTGATTTTACCTTCGTTTTTAAAGATTGTCCAGGAATATGATCGGCTTGTTGTGTTTCGTCTGGGAAGATGCATAGGAGAACGCGGACCCGGCATCGTTGTTTTAATACCATTCGTAGACAGACCCGTAAAGGTTGATTTAAGGGAACTGTTCCTTGAAATACCCGGGCAGACCTGCATTACAAAAGATAATGCTCCGATTTCAATTGACTTTTTGATTTACTGGAAAGTGGTTGACCCCGTAAAATCAGTCGTTCAGGTTGGAAATTTTGCCGGCGCCTCGCAGGGTATTGCAACCACGACTTTAAGGGCGATAATAGGAGATATTCCGCTTGACGATATACTGGCAAAAAGGGAACAGATAAATTTGTTACTGCGGCAGAAACTTGACGACGTAACAGAGAGATGGGGAGTAAAAGTAACGTCCGTAGAGATAAGGGAAATAATACCGCCGCAAGAAATACAGGAAGCGATGAATAAACAAATGTCAGCGGAAAGAAACAGAAGAGCACTTGTTACGGAAGCAGAAGGTAAAAAAGTAGCGGCAATAACCGTTGCGGAAGGAGAAAAACAATCTGCTATTTTAAAAGCAGAAGGAGAACAAAAAGCACAGATACTGCGGGCAGACGGTTATGCAAAAGCACTTGAAGAGATATTTTCCGCTGCAAAAAATGTCGATTCAAATACTATGCTGTTACAGTATTTCGAAGCATTAAAAACGCTTGGCTCAACGAGTGCCACAAAATTCGTTATTCCGGTTGAACTTACTTCGCTTATTACAAACATCAATTCAAAGATAAAGGATTCTATTAAGTGAATGCGGAAATAATTACAATAGGAACGGAATTGTTGCTCGGCCAGATACTTGATACAAATTCACTTTATTTGAGTAAAAAATTATCGGAAATAGGAATAAATCTTTATTATAAGACGTCCGTCGGGGACAACGCAGAACGGATAAAAAAAACTCTTTCAATTGCCACAGACCGTTCTGACCTGGTTATAATTACGGGCGGACTGGGGCCTACGGTTGACGACGTAACGCGCGATGCTATTTCAGAATGGTCCGGAAAAAAACTCATAATGGACGATAAATTACTTTTGCAAATAGAGAGATTTTTTGAGGACAGAAAAATAAAAATGCCGGAAAACAACAAACTGCAGGCATATATACCGGAAGGCGCCCTGATAATTGAAAATAAAGTCGGGACTGCGCCCGGTTTTATCCTGGAGCATAATTCAAAAATTATAGTCTGCCTTCCGGGCGTTCCTGCTGAAATGAAGTCAATGATAGAAACCGGTGTTTTGCCATATCTCGTTGAGAAATCCGGAGCAGGCAGATTTGTCATTCTTTCAAAAAGAATTAAAATTATCGGTATGTCGGAATCCCTTGTTGACGAAAAAATAAAAGACGTTTTTATTGAGTCAAGAAATCCGACGGTTGCAATACTTGCACACCAGACGGAAATTGAAATACGTCTTACGGCAAAAGCAGAAAACAGGGAAAAAGCAATGGAACTGATAGACGGATTAAAAAAAATAATTTATGAAAGAATCGGCGAAAACATTTACGGTGAAGATGACGAAATGCCGGAAGAAAAAGTTGCGTATCTGCTAAAAAGCAGAAATTTAACCATATCAACTGCCGAGTCCTGCACGTCGGGGCTTCTTGCATATCGTCTTACAAACGTTCCGGGCAGTTCGCAGTATTTTCTTGGCGGGATGAATACTTATTCAAACGAAGCAAAAATATCACTCCTGGGCGTTTCAGAAGATACGATAAAAAATCATGGCGCTGTAAGCGAAAAATGCGCAAAGCAAATGGCAAACAAGTGCAGGGAAAAATTCAAATCACAGATAGCGGTTTCAATAACCGGCATTGCAGGACCTGATGGCGGGACGCCGGAAAAACCGGTCGGCCTTGTTTACACGGCTATTGACGTAAATGGGGAAACGAAGACGTTTGAAAATTATTTTGCAGGCGCCCGCGATATAATCCGTGCAAGGGCAGTTCAGACCGCTTTGTTTGAACTTTACAGGTTGTTAAAAGTTCAGGGGCATAAATAAGTGATTGAAGAAGAAAAATGCGATTTTAGATTTATAAATGAACCATTAAAAAACCGTCTTAAGAAAAATTCAATAACGAACATTCTGTATTTTGTGCTGACATTTCCCATCATATTTTTTATAACCCCCCTGATTTTAAAATACGTCGGAAAAGAAGCATACGGAATATGGGTAATTGCAGGCACCATTTTAATATTCGTTGAACTTTTTACAAACATGCAGATGTCTGCCGCCGTGTCAATATTAATTCCAAAATACGACGTAAATAAAAACGAAAAAGACCTGAATGAAATCTGCAATACTCTGACTTTTTTTTATTTTTTAACATCCGTTTTAGTTTTTGTTTTATATTTTTTTTTCAAAGGGAACATAATAAATCTTTTTTTTAACGTGGAAAAAAACAGCGTTGAAACCGTAAATTTTGTTTTAACCGCGAGCATATATCTTTTCCTCATAAATTTTGTAATATCCGGTTTTGTATATTTCATGAATGGTTTTAACGTTTTTTACATAAATAGTATCATGCACATTATAACTGGTTACGTCCGGGCAGGCCTTATGGTTTTTGTTTTGTTTGCAGGGTATGGCATAAAAGGAATTGTCATCGTTCAGATGACGACCACGCTTGCCGAAACCATAATACTTGTTTTTTTTGCAAAAGTAATTTTCCCGCCGCTTAAAATCGGATTGAAATACGTAAATTTTGAAAAATTTAAAACGATGTTTAACGCTGGTTCCCGGCTTTTTTTTTCGAGGGTTGCAACCCAGATTAATAATAACGTGGATAAACTGATTCTCGGATATTTTTTAAATCCCGTTATGACTGCTTATTATCAGATTGGTTCGTCAATAGCAAAGGTCATCACAAACGTCCCGGAAATACTCGGGCTTTATTCATTACTGCCTGCCGCATCAGAACTTAAAAATAAAAATCAGAACAACAAAATACCGGTTTTATATAACAGGGTAAATAAATACATTTTTTTTATTGCCCTGTTTTTATGTTCCGGCTTCATAATATTCGGAAGGGAATTCATAAACCTGTGGCTTGGCAGAGGATATAACGAAGCATACACGGTTCTGAGGATTTTAAGCATTGCATATACCCTGGGTGTGGCAGGTTTTGCTGCAATGAATTTATTAAACGGCATGGAAAAAATAAACGAAACAATGACTGTATCAATAGTATGCGCGATTATAAACGTTATTTTAAGCATAGTTTTAACGAAATTTTATGGTTTAAAGGGTGCGGCGGTAGGCACGCTTATTTCCATGGGCATAAGTGCCGTATGTTTTTACCTGTTGTTTTATAAAATAATAAAATGCCACCTGAATTTAGTTGAAGTTTTTATAAAGCCCTTGTTATGCATTTTAGCGGCATTCTGCATTAACTTTTTAATTGAACTGAAAATAATAACATATTCAAACTGGATGTTATTTTTCGTAAAAATTTTTATTTTTTCGGTGATTTATTTTTTTATGTCGTATTTCGTCGTCAGGCAATTTGACGATTATGACAAAGACATCATAAAAAGTTATAATCCGCTTTCAAAATTAAAAAGGGGATAGGGGATAGCAGGCAGTGCTGCCCGCTTAAGATTAATGAATGACAATGAACGCCGGGACGAATTGTGCATAAACGCGGAAGGGTTTAAATTTTATTGGAACAGCATTCAGAAAACCCCAAACTTCAGTTTGGGGATGAATGCGAATATAAATTAAGGTTTTATCTACTTTGCCAGGAGGGTTCCAAGGGAGGCTACTTCCCTGGTCAATCAACAAATCCCGTAAAGATAATTTCCACGGGACAAATTGATTGAATTTTTTGTGGGAGCCTCGGGCTTTAGCCCGAGGGGGTCCCACTCATTGAATATTTTCGCTTAAAAAACAACGCTACATTAACCAATCCAAGCATTACAGGCACTTCAATCAACGGACCGATGACCGCTGCAAACGCTGCGCCGGAGTTGATGCCGAATACAGACACGGCTACGGCAATCGCCAGTTCAAAGTTATTGCTGGCCGCTGTAAGTGAAAGCGCAGCCGACTTCTCATAGCCGGCGCCGAATTTTTTCCCTAAAAAGAAAGAAATTAAAAACATCACGATGAAATATATCAAAAGCGGGAGGGCTATCCTTACGGCATCCATAGGAAGCCTTATTATATATCCGCCTTTTAGGGAAAACATTACAAATACAGTAAACAAAAGGGCAATCAATGTAATCGGACTGATTCCTGGTAAAAAGACATTTTCATACCACTCCCGGCCTTTTGCCCTGATAAAACCAAACCTCGTAACAAAACCTGCCATGAACGGAATCCCTAAGTAAATAAAAACGCTTTTAGCAATTTGTCCGGCGGTAATTTTAACTTCCATGCCGCGAAGTCCAAACCATGTCGGAACGACGGTAATAAACCCCCATGCATAAATGGAATAAAAAAGAACTTGAAAAATAGAATTGAAAGCAACAAGGCCCGCACAATACTCCGCATCGCCTTTGGCAATTTCGTTCCAGACAATGACCATGGCAATGCAACGCGCCAGGCCGATCATGATAAGGCCGACCATATACTCCGGATAATTTCTTAAGAAAATTACAGCCAGAGCAAACATAAGCATAGGACCCACTATCCAGTTCTGAACCAGCGAAAGTCCGAGAATTTTATAGTTGCGGAAAACGTCGCCAAGTTCTTCGTATTTCACTTTTGCCAGCGGCGGATACATCATAAGAATAAGCCCTACGGCGATGGGTATATTTGTCGTGCCTGCCTGAAATTTGTTCCAAAAGCCTGCAATGCCAGGCACGAAATATCCAGTACATACCCCTGCTGCCATGGCTGTAAATATCCAGAGCGTCAATAATCTGTCCAAAAACGATAGTTTTTTTGTAATGTTCTCAGCCATTATTTCACCGGTTTCATAGCGCTCACCTTTATGCTGGCAACCGAATTCTCTGCGTTCTTTAAGTCCTCCCTGGATTTTAATGGGCTGCTTTTTAACACCTTTACAGCAGCATCATTTGCCATTGTCATAACGGGATAATACGATTCATCCATGATGCTGACGTTTGCAAAACCGGCCGATTTTATTAATTTCAGATATTCATCTTTGAAAATAGCACCGGCAAGACAGCCGACATAAGCCTCTGCTGAGTTTTTTATGGTTTCAGGCAATTCCTTTATGAGAACAAGATCAGACACCATAAGTCTGCCGCCCGGCTTTAACACCCTGAACGCTTCTTTAAATACGCTTTTTTTGTCAGTTGAAAGATTGATAACGCAATTTGAAATTATAACGTCTATTGAATTATCATCAACGGGGAGATTTTCAATCTCTCCTAAGCGGAACTCCACATTTGAATAACCACCCTTAACCCTGTTGTTTTCTGCTTTTTTAATCATTTCTTTTGTCATATCAACTCCTATAACCCGTCCTGTATCTCCAACCCTGCGCGCCGCAAGGAAGGCATCAAAGCCGGCTCCGCTTCCAAGGTCAAGGACAAAGTCGCCTTTTTTTAATGACGCAATCGCAACAGGATTCCCGCATCCAAGGCCGAGATTTGCCCCGTCCGGGACTGAGTTTATTTCTTCCATGCTGTATCCTATGCTTTTACTTATATCCGTTGCGACTTTTGAATTTCCACAACACGACGTCCCTCCACAGCACGAACCGCCTTGTTTTGCTATCTTTGCGTAACCACTTTTTACCACCTTTTTTATCTCTTTTTTTTGCATTTTATGCCTCCTGTTTTATTTTTTATATAACTACAACAACCGCCCTTTATCCTGATGGCTTTTATATTGACTAACGCATTGGCAATTTTTTTCTGTGCAGAAGTTAAAATACGCGAAAACGTAGGCCTGGAAATTTTCATAAGTTTAGATGCGTTTTCCTGCCTCATTCCTTCATAACATGCAAGCCGGACCGCTTCAAATTCATCTACGGTTAAATCTATGATTTTCATACCGGCCCCGGATAAGCCGTCAGGCACGAAACACCTTTCACCCGGGTTGCATTTTATCCATCGTATTTTTTTAGGCCTCATTAACACCTCCGAATATTATGAACAAATGTTCATAACTATATTAACATTGGGACATGGCTATGTCAAATGGTTTTAAAAATATGATTGGGGATAAGGAAAGACATGGCGGACACTTAAAAAGGCTGAAAATAATGAATAAAGATAGGCTGGATGCTCTTAATAAAATAATAAAAATTAAGAATAAAATGGAGTTTTTTAATATAGAAAATTTTCCTGATAAAACATATACCTATCAATTATTCTTTAACCTTGTTAGACCTGATACTTACAAAGAAAACAAAACTCCATGGGATATTGTTAAAGAAAAAAACATGATTTACCAAAAAAAGATTGTATGCTTCCTCCGATTATTCCTGACAATATGATTCACAGAGAGTATATAAATAGTGTTTGCCATCTATGTCCTGCTCTCTTGTTTTTTGTTATACTCGGTTATGTACTCCTTCACCATGTCATGCTTTGAAAGTTTCATTATTTCCTAATCCTGATGTGTATATATGCTCATACCACTTCCATAGTATGACTCATATATATGCTGATAAATTAAGCCACACTTGTGACGATAAACTTCGGTTGAGAATGCCGGCGGCAGGTTTTCAAGCATTTCCTCAATACATAACTTCACGGATGCTCTCGCCTGTTGTTTCTTTCTCCAGTCAAGAACAAGTTTTCCCGATTTCAGTTTTTCCAAAAGGTCATGTGCTATTTTTTTTACTGCCAGAATCTCTTTCTGCGTCATTTTAAGCGGTGGATTAACCAATAAGTCGTAGACTGCAAGTTCCTCTTCTGATAGATTTTCTGAAAGCGCCCGCTTTTCTTCATCATCCAGATTTTTAACAAACTCAAGCAATCGTCTATAATACTCTTCAACATTCATTGAGCCGGCATTGTATTCATCAATTAATTTCTGAAAGCGTTCCATATAATTAATGCGGGACTTATTAAGCATATATAAGGCATGCAGTCTGACTTCAATAGCTTTTCTCAACTGTTCTGCTAATATTCGCTTGCGGCCTTTATTGAACTCTTCCTGTAATTTTTCAATATCTATTTTGCTCAAATCCAGTATTTTGCCAGCGCCGTATTTTTCTGGTTTTTCTGCCAGATAATGTGTCTCAACCTTTACTGATTTATCCAGCAATTCAGAAACTTGTTGAAGCACATCAGAAATATCAACCGTCGGCGATATTGAACCTAACTTATCTGCTAAAACCTGTAATATCTTCACAACCGGCTGGAACTCACCTGCAGATGTATCTGGCAATATCGCTTTATATGTTTTTTGAATGATTGCATTCTTTTCTTTAAACATAGATTTTCGTTCTTCATTTTCTAATATGTGTTCAATCGCATCATCTATTAAACTGACGCAATCTAATCCCTCAGATTTCATTATCTCTGACAAAGATATTTTCCATTCATTTAATAATTCTTTCATTTCCTTGATATCTTTACGAAGTTGTTCTATCAACTCAGATTTTGCAATAATCGGTGTATCAACGCTCCCTGTTCCAACAGGAGCAGCATATATAGCCAGTGCCTGATTCAAGTTATGAAGCACGCCGATATAATCAACTATTAATCCTACAACTTTATTCTCGCCAAAGACCCTGTTAACCCGGGCAATGGTCTGCATAAGAGTATGATTTTTCATTGGTTTATCAAGATAAATCGTAGAACATGAAGGAACATCAAAACCAGTCATCCACATAGCACAGACAAAAACAATCCTTAAGGGGTCATCTGCGTCTTTAAATTTCTCGGCAAGATCTTCTTTGTTCATCCTTATACGATGTGGCGTGATATCCACACCCTTTACTTTTAAATCCTCAACTTCATTCTGTGATTGGGATACAACAACTGCCATGTCTGTTTGTTGCATATAAGTTATTTTATTGCTTATATCTTCTCTAACTTTTTCATCAATTGCTTTTTCCAGTTCTTTTTTTAATTTATTAATATATTCCTCCCAGCATTTATGGACTTTATTATACATTTTTACGGCTGTTGCTTTGTCAATTGATACAACCATTGCTTTGCCCATAAAACCACGATTCATAAAATGCGCAACGATATCCCGGGCAATATCCTCAAGCCGATCTTCACGAGTAATCAGTTGATATTCTTTAGAAAATTCTCTTTCAAATTTCTTTTCCTGTTCAGAATCTAATTCTGCATTTTCTAAAATGCGCTGAATATCTTCATTCAAATTTAAGTTTACTAACTGGACTTTTGGTTTTCGGTTTTCATAGTAAAGCGGAACTGTTGCTTTATCATCAATTGCCTGTTTAAAATTATAAATACTGACATAATCGCCAAAAACTTCCTTAGTTTTTTCTTCACCTACAATAAGCGGTGTGCCTGTAAATGCAATAAACCCCGCGTTCGGCAATGCATTACGCATATTCATAGCAAAAATATCATACTGTGTTCTGTGTGCTTCATCAGTTATGACAATAATATCTGAACGGTTGGAAATAACCGGATGGACTGTTCCTTTTTCAGTTCTGAATTTTTGAATGGTTGTAAAGACATAACGGTGGTCTTCTTTTAGCAACCGTCTTAAATCATCACTTGTTTCAGCCCATTCCTGTTTTCCCTGAATAACACCTGAACGCACAAATCGTTTATATGTCTGCTCATCCAGTTCGTTTCTATCTGTTACAACCACAAATGTCCAGTTGCCGGGAATTTTTCTTAAAATCTTCTGTGAAAAGAAAATCATTGATTCTGTTTTGCCTGAACCCTGTGTATGCCAGAAAACGCCAAGTCGTCCTTTATTTTCACGCATCTTTTGAAATGCTTTGATTGATTTCTCGACGCCTAAATACTGGTGATTCTTGGCAATAATTTTAATAGGGCCATTTTTCTCTTCCTTAAATAAAGTATAGTTTTCAAGAATATCCATGAAGCGGAACTTTTCACAAACGCCCTTTATAACCGTGTCAAGTGAAACTGTCCCTTTTTCACCTTCATCGTTAATCTTTTTCCATTCGCTGAAATGGTCCCATTCTGCAGAAAGCGTCCCAACCCTACTTTGACTGCCATTTGAAAGAATAATCACCCCATTAAACCAGAATACCTGTGGGATAGTTGACTTATAATCTCTTAAGTTCTCATCATAAGCTTTTTTAAGGTTACGATGAGATGCTTTAAGTTCCATAAAAAGAAGTGGGATACCATTGACAAATCCTACAAGGTCGGCTCTTCTGGTATACATCTCGCCTGAAATCCAGAACTGAGAAGCCAGAAAGAAATCATTGTTTTCTATATTAACCCAGTCAATAATCTGGACTCGTTCTGAAACATGTTCATTTTTATTATTCAGATAGGAAACAAGAATTCCGTTTTTAAGCAAATCAAACACTTCACGATTTGCTGAAACCATTCCCATTAAATTTCTATCCGCAGTCAGTATTTTTATTGCTTCATCAAGAACTGTTTCAGGAAGAGAGGGGTTGATTTTTTGCAGTGCGGGTTTAAGTTTTGAAACCAAAATAACATCTGCTTTTGTCTCTCTGCCTAAAAAACTTTTACCATTCTCGTCAAACTCATGAAAACAGTTCTGAACAGACCAGCCGAGTTTGCTAAATAAATCCATTGCCGGTTTTTCTATCAATGCGGATTCTGAATAATCATTATTTGCTGGCGTCATTCTTCCTGCTCCCTTATCGCAATGTCCAAATCAGAAATATCAAGTTCACCTGAAATGAGTTTGGGAAGAAGAAGGTCACGGGTTGTTCTTAATATTTTATTTATTTTTTGCAGAACAAATACTTTATTAAGTAAAGGTAATACAAGTTTTCCAAAATCTTCTATTATATTTTTAGATGGTAATATAATTTTTATTTTTTGTAGCCCATCATTAGTTAATGACATTTGGGTTGCACCAGTGCAAAATTGGTCTTTCTTCTGATGAAATTCTTCAGATTTAATAGTTAAATAAAGAAAAGGAAAATTAAATTCGCTTGTTTTAAAACCAGCAAAACCAGAAGAAAGAATTGAACCATTTGCAATATTTTCATTTACTTTTGTAAATCCCAAAACTTTATAAGTATCTTTCATCCTTGCAAACCATACCGAGAACAATAATGGTTGTTTCTGCGCTCTGCTTGGTTTATCATCATAAGAAACTAAAATTCCATCTTTTACTATATCAATACCTTCTACATCCGCTGTGGCAAAATATTCTTTTTTGCCTTCATATTTGGAAATACTTTCATTGATAAAATCCCAAGTACTGCATTCCATAATACTTTTAACTTCCCACCCCTCTGGAATCTTCCCTAATTCTGAATTGACAAACTTTACCTTTTCATGTCCAGGAAAGCGGAAATCAACAAACCATTCCTTATAAATCCTCTGCGCCATTTCTTCAAGGATTTGTATTCGCCGGGTATTATTTTCTATCAGGTCATCGTAGGCGGAAAGGGTAGCAGAGATTTTTTGCTGAACATCTATTGGATAAACAGGAATTTTACCTTTCTGAATAATTTCAGTATCAACGGCAGGATAAGCCGCTCCCTTAGCACATAATGTAAGGTAATCTGTAAATTTTTGCTCGGTTACAGCATAATAGAAGTATCTTGAGTCAATACCTTCCTTTGCTCTTAATACCGCAAAACCAGTAGATACTACAACATTATCTCTGGGATTTTTTATATATAAAAAAGAACGCCGATTTGGTCTCACCGTAGATAAAATAGTATCACCATCTTTTATTAGACGCTTTGCTCTACTTGGTGCTTCAGATAATGGTATTAATTTACTTTCAATTAAATAACCACTACCAACAGACTGAATATCAATATATTCAATTTCATTGTAAGGATAATCCTTTTTAATTGAATCAGGATTAATAAACGCTACTTCTTCTATTGTCTTAATTTCCATTGTTTATTTCTACCATCATACTCTTTAGATGCTGTTTTAATCAAATTACTTATCCCCAGCTTCTTTTCAACATCTTCCGCCATCTGCTTTTCTAATTTCTTTGTTTCTTTGTTTAATTTTTCCAGTTCTTCATTCAACATTTTTACATCCTTTCTTCACAGGACAATTCTTACACAAAGGTATTCGTGGTTTGCATATAGATGAAGCAAAATCTATAATACAAAAAAGAAATATATCCGGGTATTTATATTTAAATAGTTCATAAGCAATTCTCACGATTTCTATTTTTCTTCTAAGTTCTCCATCAAGGTTTAATCCATAATATCTATTCACAAATCTTGCAATATTAGAATCAACCACCGGGGCAGGCTTTTTAAAAGCAATTATGCTTATTGCACATGAGATATATTCTCCAATACCGGGCACGGTAGATAATAATTTATAATCATCGGGGAAGTTACCATTGCACTTTTCTACAATAAATTTTGCAGATTTAATAAAATGTTTATATCTCCAGTGAAGTCCAAGTGTTTCAGTATATCTCCGTATCACTTCTGTTTTTGCTTTAGATAATGCAAAAACATTCGGGAATCTTTTTATGAAATCATTATAAACAGGAACAACCTGCTCAGCTCTGGTTCTATGTAACATAAATTCAGCAATCATAATTTTGTATGGATCCGATGTATGTCTCCATGGAAAATCTCTACCATTTTTTTTGTACCAGTTAATCAATTTTTTTCTAACTGAATTTATTTTATCTTCATATTCACTCATAAGTATGTTATACCCGGTCTGTTTATATGTCCGGCTATTTTTGTCTGTATGTCATTCAATAATTCTTTTCTTACTCTCATTTTAGACTTTACGTCATCCAGTTTTTCTAATTCAATTGAAGTTAAAAATCTTATATCAAAAATAAAATAGCAAAGATCATTATCAATTTTAAATAATGGTGTTTTATAAATATAATCCGCTTTCTTTAAATTACCTTTATATTTTTCTGGCCATTTAACACCACTTAAAATTCTGTTTCTTTCCCATTTGTTCTGGGCGTAATCACAAAAAGGGGAGACTTCAAGATGTATTAATTCTGATTTTTCAATGAGATTTGTTCTCTCTTCAAACTGGTTTAGATCACCATTGAATATACTTTCTATTAGATCTTTTTTATTTACTTTTATGATTTTATCATCGTTAAAGATATAAATATTCCCCGGTATTGGTTTATTGTTTTGTTCTAATGAAATATGTAATCTTTTATTTATTTCACCTATTATATTTTTATCATCCAGATTTTGTTGCTGTAGCATATCCATATTTTTATCAGTATCAACGTTATCTGTAAATATATTGCTTTCAATTATATCAATAAATAAACTATTAAACGAAAGCATTGCATATTTCCATACATTATCCTTATCAACCTGCTTCCCTTCATAAGCCTCTGCAAGTTTAACAAGCAAATTATTTGTATTATTATTCCAATTGCCATCAAAAGGATAAATAGATGAAATATCATTAATAATTTCACCTGATGATCTATTACTTATATTCTGCCACTTAAGAAAAAACTCAAAGGAACCGAATTCATTAATTTTTCCAATTAGTTTATCAGATATTTTTTTGATATCAAATTCATCGCCCTCATTTACTTTGCATTCTGATTTATCAATACACAAAGTAAAAAGAGGTGAAAGTTCTTTAAGATTGTCACTTAAATCTCCAGCAAGTTCCTGATGTTTTGTCCATGCTATGATTATATATGGTTGACATTTTTCAGAAACAATTTTTGAAATAACACCTTTCAGAGCTGAAAGTTTTGTTTTATCTTCAGTTACCCCTTCCATGCCTTCAAGTTCAATATCAAGAAATACGATTCTAACATTATCAAGGGGGGTAGCTGGCAGTTCTCCTGCATTGCCATTAAAATATTTAAAAGAAACATCCATTTTTGAAAGAACCTTAATAAGGGGCAACGCTTCTTCAAATTTATCATCTACTATAACCACCGACCCATTTTCCGGGTAAAAATTATCTTTCATAATTTATTCCCTCCTTAATGATAAAACTATTATGGCACCAGATTTATATTCAAACGGAATATTGTAGTCATCAATCTCAGAATCATCCGGAAAAAGAAGAAGTCCTTTATGAGCTTCAATCACCTCACTTACAATGTGAAGACCAAGCCCCATCCCATCGGGTTTTGCACTTACAAATGGCTTAATAATCTCCTCTGCAGGCAGTGTGAAACCTGAACCATTATCTGCAATTATAATGGATAAATAACCTTCCGGTCTATCTATAAGGTTAATGAATAATTTTTTTTCTTCATTTTTATCTTTTTTAGAATAATCCAGCCACCAGATTGAATTATCGATGATATTCATAATGCTGTTAAGCATAAGGTTTCTTACCACAGGAATTTTATTATCACCTTTATAATTTTGATATTCCTTTTGCAATATTATTTTATGATACTTCAATCTATATTCCATATTGAAAATTGTCTGGTCAATAATTTTTATGAGATCTTCTTTTTTATTTTCTGACCTTCTTATAAGAGCAGTATAACCTTCAACAAGATTGGAAAGATGCTTTACAAGAGTTATTATTCTTTCATTGACTTTTTCCTTTTCTATAATTTTTTTTAATTCCTCAAGAATTTTTTCCATTTCATGTATAACCACAGAAAGATTCAATCCTGCGCCTGCGCTCCTTAGAAGTATTTCACTTATGTTCTCATATTCTTTCTCAATTTTGTTAAGATATCTGGTAATCTCGTTTCTGATAGAATCATCTTTGATTTTTTCTTCTATTACAGATTTTAATTCATTTATTGATGCTATAACAGGTTGCGATTTTTCTTTTGTTCCATAGAACAACCTTATTTTTTCCTTATCAATATTTCTTTGACCTTCAATAACGTTAAGAAGATATAGAATTGCTGATTTAAAGGTTAAATATGCTTCATTTTCAATGAATCCTTCTCTATTGGTTTTTTCAATAAGGTCTTTGCTCCGTTCTCTATTAAGTTCAATCGCACCCAGTATTAAGTTATTGCTGATTCTTTTAGCAGGCACATTAACACGTCTTATATCAAGTTCGAGCCAGTCATTTTCCGGTTCTCCATAGTCATATACCCTTATTCCATCGCGATAAATCCGGATACCGCCATTAAGATTCAAATATTCTTTGAGTCCTTTTATATCAGTTAAACCCAGTTTTAATATTTTAGTCTCCCTGTCAAATATATATGCTGTAAAATTAACATTCCCTATTTTATAATTATTTAAATCAATACTCTTATTATCTCTATCAACCATTTTTAATACTTTTGCTATTTGTTTATCGGTTTCGTTAACAAACCTTTTTTGCAATTTATTCATTATACTATATGGTCTGAATTCATATTTGAACTTTTTTATTCTGTCTCCTTCAAGTTCTGCCTCCACATAATAAAGCGCATAATCTTTTACTTTATCAGGTGTTAATAAATCCTGAATCCATTCAGATTTATCAATATAATAACTGACCTTAAAATCTGATGATGGACTGAAAGGATTATTAAAAGCAATAATAGAACGATATAAATCTCTTATACTACCACGCTCCCATTTATTTTTTAATGAAGTTATAATAATACGTGTCCCCGTTTTATCTCCTTTAAAAATCTCAGGTTCTCTTTCAACAGGACTTACAGGAATTTCTTCTATATATTTGTATTGTTTTATGGTATTCCAGTTAAAAGAAAAATATATTTCTTTTTTATTGGATTGCCTGCTAATCAATTCAATTTTATTGCCCAGTTTATGTATGGCAAATCTTCCTATTCCTTTTTCACCCAATGGATGTCTTTTATATTTTGGTGTTTCAGTCATTTTATTTTTAAAATCAGTCCCGGCTTCAAACCAGACATTTTTAATAATATCCATATTCATTCCACAACCATTGTCTTCAATAACTATCTGACCTTTTTCCGAATTATCTACTTCTTTCATAATAACGTTAACTTCAGAAGCATCTGCATCATAGGCGTTTTTTACAAGTTCTATTAAAGCTATACTCTCATTTTTTATCAATTGTTCCCCAATCTGTTGAAGCAATCTTGCTCTTACTTTGAATCTGGTTTCGCTCATAATAATCCTTTCTTTATTTGTTTTGCAATTGCCTGCGCCAGTAAAACAGGCACAGCATTTCCTATCTGCTGGTAGCATGAAGTTCTGCTGCCTTCAAAATAATAATCATCAGGAAATGATTGAATTCTTGCAGCTTCCCTTATGGATATAGAACGTGGATTATTTAAATCTGGATAAATATAATAATGCCCATCCTTTGACAGATGTGAAACAAGAGTGTGAGAAAACCCTGATAAATCTAAAACCTTAAACCTATCAATAAATGAAGTTTTATTCCTGTGGGATTGTAGTTCTTCTGGTAGTTCATTATATCGCAACTGTTTCTTTTCATTTATAAATTTATTAATAGCCATCTTATAAATTTCCCTGTCATGATTATTAATCGGCCTTGTTATATGTTGTGTGGTGAAATCAAGGCCATTACGAATTAAACTTTTCTTTAAATATTCATTTTCTTTACATTTATATTCAATTACATTTTTCTTTTCGCCAGCTTTTAACAACGGTAAATCACAGAACAAATCCTTTAAAGTATAATATTTTGATAAATTTTTATGCGGCTCAGAAAAACTAAACTGGTTGCTTCCTACAAAACCTATTATAAAAACTCTTTTCCTATTTTGCAATACATAATAATCAGCAGCGTTTAATATTTTGTATTGAATGCAATAACCAATCGACTTAAATTCTTTAAGCATTTTTTTTAAATATTTCCCATTTTCCGCAGATAATAAACCTGGCACGTTTTCAAATACAAAAGCTTGAGGTTTATATCGTTTTAAAAATTTTAAATAATACTTGAATAGATAATTTCTATTATCTTTTTTTACATTTTCTCCGATCTTACTTCGGCCAATTATTGAATAAGACTGACAGGGAGGTCCTCCTATAATAATATCAATTTTATTTTTTCCAGTTATTTTATCAATCTTATTAAAAATTATTTTAACTGTTTCTTTATTGATTTCTTCATTGATTACACTGTTTAGTAAATATTTTGGAACATTATTATAAAATTCTTCTTTTGATATTTCCTGTTTTAAATATCTAATATAAATTGCTTTTTTCCCTTTGTTGTTGAGGTAGAAATATGATAACCTTGTTTTGAGTGTATTACAGGCATTTGTATTCTTTTCAACAAAGGCAACTGGAATAAATCCTTCTCTTATAAATCCTTCTGATAATCCACCTGCACCTGAAAACAAATCGATAAATGTTAATTTTTTATCTTTCATTGATTCTCCAGCATCTTTTCAACGTTTTCCGCTATCTGCTCTTCTAATTCTTTTGCTTCTTTATTCTGTATTTTCATTACTTCTATTGACATATTTTACACTTTTAATTCTTTCTCTATTTTTTCCACTGATGGCAATGATTTACGCAGCGATTTAGGAATTACACGGGACAACTTATATTCCGAAACACCCATCGGTTTTGTCATATTCCTTAAAGCATATTCAGCAATAATTCTATTTTTATTTTTGCAAAGAATAATTCCAATTGTAGGATTATCTTCTTTGTTTTTAATCTGGCTATCAACTGCGGATAAATAAAAATTAAGTTGACCAGCATATTCTGGTTTAAAATCCCCGGTCTTTAATTCAATAACAACATAGCACCTGAGATTCAAATGATAAAAAAGAAGGTCTATGTAAAAATCTTTCCCTGATACTTCTACGTGATATTGACTTCCGACAAAAGCAAATCCTGAGCCAAGTTCTAAAAGAAATTTTGTTATATGTTTGATGAGTTCATTTTGTATTTCTATCTCCTTCATATTTTTGGAAATGTTTAGGAAATCAAAAACATAAGGGTCCTTTATTGTCTGTTGGGCAAGATCAGATTGCGGCGAAGGTAATGTGCGTTTAAAAGTTGTTATTTTATCCGCGCCTTTTTGCCTTTCATACAGTTGACTTTCAATTTGATGAACCAAAACATTTCTTGACCAACCATTTCTAATAGTTTCATTGATATACCATAATCGTTCTTGATGATTTTTAACATAATCCAGAATTCTAACATTATGTCCCCATGGTATTTGTGCAACAAGTTGTTGCACAATTTGATTATCAGGATATGCTTCAGCGATTGCACGCATATATTTAAGATTGCGTGGAGAAAAACCTTTCATATCTGGAAAACTTCTTGTTAAATCCTTAGCAAGATGATCAATTACTTTTGCACCCCAACCACGTTCTTTCTGCTGTCTTAAAATTGTCATTCCAATATCCCAATACAACAATATCACCCCTTTATTAACAGAAAGAATCGCTTTGTGCCGCGCCTCACGAATTTTATTTTTAAGTTCTTCAAGAATACTTATGTAAGAAGGTGTATTTATAATTTCCCTGTTCATTTCTTCTCCAAAATCTTTGCCTGTCTGCCTGAGGGTTTGCATAGGCAGGTGATATTTTCAACTATTTGCTTTTCTAATTCCTTTGCTTCTTTATTTAATTTCTCTAATTCTTCATTCAATTCTTTTAATCGCTCTTTAAAATTAACATCTTCGTCTTTATTTTCAACCACTCCCACATATCTGCCAGGATTTAAACTAAAGCCCTGCGCTTCTATTTCTTTTAAAGTTGCAACTTTACACAGACCTGTTACATCCTGATATTTATTTTTTGGAAATTTTTCTTTTATCAATTTTTCACTTCCATGAATTGTTTCTATATTTTCTCCGCGATAAATACGAACAATATTTGCTATAAATTCAATTTGTTCCGGAGTCCACTCGCGATGTGCCCGGTCAATCTGAGTATAAATATTACGTGCATCTATAAAAAGAATTTTATCTTTTCTGTTGGTATTTTTTTTGCCCTTATCCAGAAACCACAAGGTGCATGGTAGTGTAACCGTATAAAAGAAATTAGGTCCAACTGCTATCATTATATCTACAACTTTATCTTCAATTAATTTCTTTCGTATTTCCAGTTCGCTTGCCCGGGCATCGCTTGCTGAATTAGCCATAACAAAACCAGCTCTTCCTTTTTCATTTAATGCGCTGTAAAATAATTGTATCCAGATATAATTTCCATTATCAATGGAAGGCATACCAAATGGAAAGCGCCTTCTATCATTTTTAATACGGTCTTTATCAATCTTATTAACATTAAATGGCGGATTAGCCATTACAAAGTCAAACTTACCAACCATATCGTGCAGGTCTTCATAGTAGGAATTGCCCTGTAAAATGTCACCCGAAAGCCCATGAATGGCAAGATTCATTTTACATAGATTAACTGTTTCTGCTGTTTTTTCCTGTCCATAAATACTGATTTCATCAATTGCCCGTTTTTTATGCTCTTCTACAAACTCAGCGCTCTGGACAAACATACCACCAGAACCACAGGCAGGGTCAAATATTTTTCCATGAAACGGCTGAATCACAGAGACGATTAATTTAACTAAAGAAGTTGGGGTAAAGAATTCGCCTCCTTTTGACCCCTCATTCATAGCGAATTCACCTAAGAAATATTCATAAATCTTGCCAAAGGCATCACCTTCTATATCATCTGGAATTGACGACATCAGTTTTATCAATTCAACCAACTGGTTGTTCTTAAATCTGTTGTAGGTCTTTGGAAGCACACCTTTAAGGTCTTCATTCTCACGTTCAATTGCCTTCATTGCTTCATTTATTGCTCTACCGATATCAGCACCTTCAGGAAGATTTAATAGGTAAGAAAATCGTGCTTCATCAGGAATATACATAACACCAGCGGCCTGATAATCTGTTTTTCCAATCTTACGACGACTGCTTGATTTTTCAGAAAGGATTTTCTCCTGTTTGCTAAACCGATAATCTGCATATTTCAGAAAGATGAGACCTAAAACCGGCAGGGAGTATTCGGATGATTTCAAATCGGAATTAGCCCGCAGTTCATCTGCTACATCCCATAACCGTTTTTCAAGTTCTGCAATATGATTTTTTGCCATATAGGTGCTCGTCCTTTTTTATTTTTTTAACATTTTCAATATTTTTTAACCCAACTTCTTCAGCCATTTCCAGAAGATTCTTAAGCAGAAAAGGATAGGGGCTTCCGGGTGCCCCTTTCCCGGTTATTTACGGAAGGAAAAGTTACTCCGGCTTTCTGTGCAAATTGTTCCTGTGTAAATCCGGGTCTAATTTTGAGTTTTTTAATCAATTTTGAGATATCTTTATTTCCCATTATAATGCCTCGCAATTATTTACCCGGATATATTTCATAAAATATTTTATATCATATTTTGATTAAAAAGTCAAAATATGTTCCGCAAAAATCGTTTGTTTAAACGAAATTATATGTTATTGATTGCACTTGCTGAAAAGCACATCTGGGATAATGGCGTTATGCCGGGCATGGACAAAAGGTGCCTTCAAATTTTAGCATGCCGGTATAGAATTTGTTTTTGATAGGAAGGGATTGGTCCGGGCTGCTCGTTAAAGACGTGATTTACGACGCAAAGAAAAAAGAGATACGGCTGAACTTTTACTCAAAGCCGATAGATACGCTCGCCTCATCAGAAGCCGGTTTTGATAAGCGGATCAAATGGCGGAGAGAGTGGGATTTGGTCACCTCGCGAAGCGCTTCCGCGTTTCGCTCCGCGACCCCCTCGCTCACTGACGCTGTTCCGCTTTTCCTCGCTATTCGCTCGGCGTTTGCTCGCTTCAAATCCCGTTGCCGGTATTTTAGTTTATGCAATTTCCATCTATCCATATATATAAAATCTGGCGGAGAGAGTGGGATTTGAACCCACGAAGCCCTTTTGGAGCTTACACGCTCTCCAGGCGTGCGCCTTAAACCGCTCGGCCATCTCTCCGCAACGAACAAGTTTTGAATATTACTCCCGGCAATTCTTAAATTATCACTGCCTGTTTCTTTTATTTTTAAAAAACTTTTTCATTATCTCTGCACATTCATTTTCCATTATTCCGGATATAACGTTTACTTTATGGTTGTTTTTTTTGTTGCTGATTACGTCAAAGACGCTTCCGCACGCTCCGGTTTTCTGGTCTTTTGCACCAAAAATCAGATTTTTTATCCTTGCAAGTATTATTGCACCGGCGCACATTGCGCAGGGTTCAATGGTAACATAAAGGGAAGCATCAATCAACCTTTCGTTATTCAGTTTTTTTGCTGCTTTTCGTATTGCAAGTATTTCTGCATGTGCGGCAGGGTCTTTTTTTGTCCTTATCAGATTATGTGCCGTTGCAATGATTTTGTTTTCATAAACAAGGACTGCTCCAACCGGCACTTCATCTTTTTTAAAGGATTTTTCCGCTTCCTTTATTGCTTCTTTCATGAATTTAATATGCTGCATAGAAACCTTTGAATTAAAAAAGTGGCGCGCCCGGCAGGAGTCGAACCTGCGGCACCTTGATTCGTAGTCAAGTGCTCTATCCACTGAGCTACGGGCGCTTTTCTATCATGCTTTGTTTCTCTTACTCTTAGTAAAATCGTCTGCATATATCGCTTCAAAATATTTATAAACGATATTTTTAGTCTGCTAATAATTTCATCTGTACGTATATGTATAATATGGCGGAGAGGAGAGGATTCGAACCCCCGATACCAAAAAGGTATAACCGATTTCGAGTCGGCCGCTTTCGACCACTCAGCCACCTCTCCGTTATAAAATTAAATCCTGAAAATAACACATTAAAAATGTTTTGACAGGCAGATTTATTAATCTTTTGTAATTGTCGTCCTTTGTTAAAAATAAAGGATAACATGCGATTTTTTCATTAATCCGGAAATTCATTAATATTTTATGATACTTAAATTTGCATTGCAACCATAAACCTGTTTAGTTTACCGGGTGGCACGAAAAGACGCATTGCAACTGCACATATATACATGGTGGAGCAGAGCGGGATCGAACCGCCGACCCCAGCGTTGCGAACGCTGTGCTCTCCCAGCTGAGCTACTGCCCCACAAAACCTTTTTAGATTTTACAAAATATGATATATTAAAGCAATTAAAAAATGTTCGGTTTTGTCCGTTAAATCCCGGATTGAAACCCGTTTTGAAACGTTTTTAGAGAATATAAATTGTAGTATAATACAAATACAGAAAAGGAGAAAAAATGGACATTATCGTAGTATTTGGCATTGCCATAGGGCTTGCAATGGATTGTTTTGCAGTTGCAATATCAACGGGAACCGGAACGAAAAAAATCTCAAAGCATACCCCTTTTGTCATGGCGTTTCTTTTCGGCTTTTTTCAGTTTGGCATGGTATTTGGGGGCTGGTTTGGCGCTTCTTTTTTCAAAAATTACATTCTTAATTTTGACCACTGGATTGCCTTTTTACTGCTTGTCCTTGTAGGTATTAAAATGTTAAAAGAAAGTTTTGAAAAAGAAGGGGATGAAAAGGAAACTACCGATTACGGCTCGGTCAAAATGCTTATTTTACTTTCTTTTGCAACGTCAATTGATGCCATGGCTGTCGGAATTTCATTTTCTTTGATAGACATGAAGATTCTTTTACCGTCTGTCATAATTGGTCTGGCGTCGTTTATTATGACCATAATTGGTTTTTTGATAGGCAAAAAAGCAGGGGAAAAACTTGGAAAAAGAGCAGAAATAATAGGAGGACTTATACTTATTTTTATAGGGGTGAAAATATTGATTGAGCATCTGCAATAGAGCGTTTCTGTCCGTTAAATTTACCCGGCAGCAATGATGCAGATGCCGTATTACTGTCCTGATTTAATAAAAATTGACAATAAGAAAATATTGTTGTATTATAATTATTGAACTGTATTATGAAACCAGGAGGATTATAGATGCTAACCGAAGATGAGATAATAAACCAATACGGTAAAAGATATTCAAAGGGTGAATATATATTCAGGGAAGGCGACCATGGAGAAGAAATGTTCATAATCCACCAGGGTAAAGTAAACATTACAAAAAAGACGGATGAAGGGGAAAAAATACTGGTTACATTGGGCCCCGGTGATTTTTTTGGTGAAATGGCGGTAATTGACAAAGGTCCCAGGTCTGCATCTGCAATAGCAGTGGAAGATACGACCTGTATCGTTCTTGATGAGGACCTTTTTGAGCAGCAGATGCAAAGAAACGCCAAAATAGTAAAAAAGATTTTAAAAAACATGAGTGCACGTTTAAGGGCGATGAATGAGCAACTGCAAAATCTGATGTCAAAGGATTATAATATGCGTGTCGTAAATGCACTCCTGATTCATGTCAATAAACACGGTGACAATTCGCCGATGACTCTTGAATCGCTCATTGAGCAGACCGAGATGCAGGACTATAAAGACAAATTGCATGAGATTTTAAAATCGATGGAAAAGGCAAAGGTTGTTACCATTTCTGGCAGCACGATTGTTGTTTCAAGTTCTGCCAACATCGAAAAATATAAACATTATCTTGAAATGAAAAAGGTATTTGACGAAAGTTAGAAAAGTGAAAAAATTAAGGGACATACTTTTCATATTTCTGATTTTTATCTGTTTTTTTTTGTATTTTAGATATAACGAAACAATAAAGTCGTTTTTCTTTTTGCAAATCCAGAAATTCCTCCCGGATAAAATAGATACAAAAAAGATTCTTTTTGTAAACGATGAATTCTCGCTCGGGGATTATAATAATTTATTTACCGTAATATCAAAGACGGAAAATTCTGTTGCGATAATTTTGCCGCAGTTATTTAACATTAAAATCGGTGATTACGTTGAAAATCTGACGTTTGATGAAATAAAAAAGACGCAGGAAGAATATCAAAAATTTATTTTTAAAATTGCAGAAACGCCCAACGTCATTCTCACCGGTTTTGTGGATTACTTAAATGCTGACGTAAAATTGTCGTCTGACCCATGCGTGTTTAAATATTTCAAAACGGCGGATACAGGATTAAAATTAAAAAAATTTAATTACATAAAGGTAAATAACCAGAAAATATGGTTAAGCGCCCCCGTCATCGGCTTTTATCAGAATTACGAATATTATCCTTATAAAATACCTTTGCTTTATGATTTTAACGGCTGCGCCATAACAAACGTCGCCGTTGAAGCAATAAGAAAATATTACAGATTAAACAGGGAAAGCGTAAAATATTCGGATAAAATTTTAAAAATAGGAACGATCGTATCCGTCCCGATTTCAAAAAGAGGCGACATAATCGTCTGTCAGAACAACGAAAAAAATAAAATGTATAATTTAAACGAATTTTTAAATCTGCCGCAGGATATAATCAACGATAAAATTATCATCGTTAAAAGCAGGAACATAAGCGAAAATACCATGGTAAGTCTTGGCATGCTGATTGCAAGTATGATGCAGAACATTACTATACATTATTCATCAACGCTGAATTACGTTATCGGGCTTATTTTGTTTGCGATGTTCGTCATATTTTACAGATTGTTAAAATTTAACTACGGCATAATTTTTATGATTCTTATGGAGTTTTGCATCGTAATTTCCACTTTTTTGTTGTTAAACAAAAACGTTTATCCGGATTTTGTCCTTTTTTCTCTCATTAATTTTATTACGTTTTTTTCCATTTATTATTTTAAAATTTATAATCTGGTCGTTGAAAATAATTCAAGGGCGGAAATTTTAAAAGGAAACGTTGACGAGCGATGTTTAAAGCACATTTTAAGTAAAAATACCGACATAAAAGTAATGAATTCATGGTTTCAGACGTTCGTCGTCTATATTAATTTTTCAGACGAAATTGCAGGAAACCCGGGTGTCCTGAAAAAACATTTTGATAAAATAAAAAATATCGTGTATAATATTACAAAAGATTTTTTCGTTAAATTGATTAATGAAAAGGACGTTATCGTTGTTTTTGCGGGTGAAATTGAAACGAAAAAATTAATTCATTCATTATTTAATATCAGAGAACAAATTCAGGAAAATGTGTATAACGTCATTTTAAACCGGACGGAAATATACATTTATCAGATTGACAGGCAGATGATATTTGCCGATAAAAACGTAAACGTAAGGATAAATGCCGAAAACATAGAAAAGGCAAGATATATTCTCGTTCCGGAAAAAGACATACAGAAATACATTGATTATATCAAGTTCCATAAAAATATTAATTCCGGAGGAATATTATATTTTAACGCGATAGGCATAAGAGAGGAGGCATAAATGAAAATAAAAGTGCTGGGATGTTATGGGGGACAGATGCCCGGTAAAAATAACACCGGCTTTTTGTTAAACGATGATACGCTGATTGATGCGGGGACAATAGCATCCACTTCCGACATAAAAATGCAGAGAAAAATAAAAGTTATTATTTTATCACATCCGCATCTGGACCACGTTGGTGCAATTCCATTTTTTGGCGTTAACGTAACGAGCAATAAATCCACGGGCACAGACATTTATGGCTCTGCTTTTACGATAAATGCGGTTAAGAATCATTTAATGAACGGCATAATATGGCCGGATTTTACGAAAATAAAAAATTTTGCAGGTAATTATGTATTCAGATATAAAATACTTACTGACAATAAATGGTATAACTTAAACGGATACAGGGTAAGAATGATACCGGTAAAGCATACGATACCAACGTATGGTTTCATAATTGGAAGGGATGATAAATATATTTTATACAGCGGCGATACAAAAGAAACAGACGATATCTGGCGACAGGCAAAACAACTGGGAAATAAATTAAAAGCAGTTTTCGTAGAAACTGCATATCCGGACAATCTGTCATCACTGGCAGAGAACAGCGGCCACCTTACCCCGGCGACCTTACAGATGCAGTTAAAAAAACTCGGAAATTTAAAACCAAAAGTTTTTGTTTATCATATAAAACCGGAATACGAAAAAATCATTGAAAGAGAAATGAAAAAAATAAAAGGTTATAAAATTATCCTTACAAAAGAAGCAAGAACCTACATTATTTAAATGGTCATTTATCGTAATGCAAAAAGAGACGACATTGATAAAATTCTTGAAATTGAAAAAATATCATATCCGTTGCCATGGGGGCGTATTGCTTTTGAATGTGAAATTTCAAAATTACTAACCGGGGCCGGAATTTTTTTGGTTGCAGTTGACGATGAAAACGATAAAATTTGCGGCTATGTTTGTGCAAACATAATAATTGATTACGTTCACATCCTAAATCTTGCAACTGCGCCTGAATACAGAAGAAAAGGCATAGCAACTGAATTCATAAGGAAAATTGAAGCAGATGCGTTGAAAAGGCAGATTTACGGCATAACGCTTGAAGTCCGTGAAACCAACGAAGGGGCAATAAATCTTTATAAAAAGTCCGGGTTTGTTATCAAAGGCAGACGGGAAAAGTATTATGAATATAAAGACGATGCCCTGATTATGTGGAAAATTTTATCTTAAAAAGTGTAATCAAAATATGTTTTTATGACGTCAAATAAGGTGAAAAAATGAACGTCAGGGAAGACAAAGAAATAATTACAGACATTAAAAATGGTTCCATGGTTGCAATGGACGAACTCATCAAAAAGTACCAGAAAAGAGTTTATAACATAGTTTTTGGCTTATGCATGAATTATGATACGGCATGGGACGTTTCCCAGGAAGCGTTTATAAAGGTAATCAGGAACATAAAGAATTTCAGAGGGGAAAGCAGTTTCTGGACGTATCTTTACAGGATTGTAATAAATTCGTTTTATGACTGGACGAGAAAGGAAAAAACGAAGAAAAAATCAACGTCAAATTTTTCCGACATGACGGACGACGAAAACAAGAGAAGTTATGAAATAAAGGATTTGGTTAACGTAGAAGAGGATTTTGACAGAAAAATGCTTGGGGAAAAAGTAAATCGAGGGCTTGATGATCTGACGGACGCTCAAAGACAGGTTTACGTGCTTAAAAATCTGGAAGGAATGAAAATAAGAGAGATAGCAGACGTGATGAAAATTTCAGAAGGAACGGTGAAATCACATTTAAGCAGGGCAATGGAAAAATTATGTAACGTTTTGAAAGGATGAACAAAATGAAAAAAGAGTGTGAATTTTTCAGGGAAAAATTATCCGACTACGTTTCAGGCGAACTTACGCCTGACATTGCAGAAAAAGTAAAGGAACACGTTGAAATATGTCCTGATTGCTGGCAGATAACCGACGATTATAAAAAAGCAAATTCTACGGTGAGTGACGTTTTAAGCGTTGATTTTTCCGAAGACGTCTGGGAGATGGAGCGTAAGGAAATAATAAAAAGAGCTATGCAAAAAACAGACATCGGGAAAGAAATCATAAAAAGATTAAAAATTTTGTTTACAGCAAAACGGGTTTTAACGTCTGCAGTTGTAACGATTATACTCGTGTGTTTTATCGGAACCGGCGTGATACAATATAATAAAAGTCAGGAGATAAAAAAAGAAAGGCAGATAATACAAAACATTGGATTGTTTGAAAACATGGAAATTCTGGAACGCCTTGACTTTTACAAAAAAATTGCCGAAAGCGGAGTCAATTTATGAAACAGAAAAAAGGACTGAAAATATTTTTGATTGTGTTTTTATGCGCCGTTTTTACTGCCGGAATATTGATTTATGGGATAAAAAGGCAAAATTCATGGAATGAATTACGGGAAAGTTTTAATGATAAAAATGAAGAAGAGACGGAACTTGTAAGCAATCTTGAATTGCTTGAAAATTTTGACATCATTACCAATCTGGAATTTTTTGAAGACATTACAAATGAAGGTGAATGAATGTTCCGTTTTATGAAAAAAAATTTTTTAATTTGTATTTTTATTCTTTTCGCATTTTTTTCTTTTGCCGGCAAACAACGGACGGACTTAAACGCGGCGGCTCTCACGCCGGCGGCTGCTATTGCGGCAGATGATGAAGCATTTAAACTGTCTCTTGAAAAATGGAAAAAATTGTCGCATTCTGAAAAACAAAAAATCAGGAAAACTTTTAAGGAATGGAAAAAAATTCCGCCCCAGCAGAAAGCATGGATAATCAAAAATTATAACAAATATAAATCAATGCCGCCATGGCAAAAGGACAGGATTATAAAGACGTATGAGGAATGGAATAAATTATCCCCGCAGATGAAAAAAATGCTGGTAAAACGCTATCAGGAATGGAAAAAGTTACCGGCAAAAAAAAGAGTTGAAATAAAAAAGATTTATAAAGAATACAATAAACTGTCACCGGAAGAAAAAAGCAAAATCAGAAAACAGTTAAAATAAAAAACATACAATTCACGTCTTTTTTAACAAAAATAAGTAATTAAAATAACCGTCATTGACAATGTCTTTCGTAAAGACGGGTTTTAAATCCGTATCTACGTATTGTTTAGGGGAGATTTCATTCTTTCAGTAATTTCCCCTCTTTGGAAAAGAGGGGCCAGGGGAGATTTTATTTATACAAATCCCCCTTTGTCCCCCTTTTTCAAAGGGGGATAAAAAGTAATTTCCCCTCTTTGGAAAAGAGGGGATAGGGGAGATTTGATTTTATCAAATCCCCCTTTAGTCACACTTTACAAAGGGGAAAAAGACAAATCCCCCTCTTTCCCCCTTTTTCTAAGGGGGATAATAAGAAAAGTAATTTCCCCTCTTTGGAAAAGAGGGGCCAGGGGAGATTTTATTTATACAAATCCCCCTTTGTCCCCCTTTTTCAAAGGGGGATAAAAAATAAAGTTTTAAACATGTAGAGACAGAGCTTGCTCTGTCTCTGAATGAAAGGCAAACCGTGTAATATTTCGCAAATGGTTATGAAAACAAAACAGCGGTTTATCCTGTGCTGGTCGCGTGTCACACCGTTTGAATATCCACCTTGCTTATCTTTGAGACACAGCAAGCTTAAGTCTCTACAATCTTGTTATCTTACCTAGCGACGTGTATTACCAAAGGGGGATAAAAAGTAATTTCCCCTCTTTGGAAAAGAGGGGATAGGGGAGATTTGATTTTATCAAATCCCCCTTTAGTCACACTTTACAAAGGGGAAAAAGACAAATCCCCCTCTTTCCCCCTT
>JAGNJD010000059.1 GCA_018000835.1 Candidatus Goldiibacteriota bacterium
TAGGGGTGGAATTGGGGAAAACAAGAAACTTGAAAAGGGAATTAAATCGATTAGAGGTTTATATTCGCAAGAGAGGGGAGCGGATGGATGATGTTTGTCAACTCTCAACTCAAGGTCTATCCCCATTTTGTTTATTACAGAAAGATCAGGAAGATATTTCAAAGTTCGCGAAAAATAGAGGTAATTATTAATAATCCTTAGATTCATAAACGTAAACATATTTGTCTGATTTACCTCAAATTATAAATAATTCAAAGGAGGATATTTATGAGTAATGCAAACAGTGGTGGTTCTAAGGGGAAATAGTAATTCTGGTAGCGGGCGTGGTTCTTCAAGTCATCCTGGACCAGGTGGAAACTGGCCAAGCACTACAGGTAAGCCTTCGTGTGGCAATAGGGGAAATGCCAAACCTAAGGGCAAATAAGAGTTAAGACAAGTTAATCCAGAGAGCTCATAGCAGCCCTCTGCTTGCGTTCTGGCTGGGTATTAGAGGCTTCATTGCGTTTCTTTTACCATATGTAAACATGTCATGATTGTTGTTATCGAGGAATTGTGTTATAATTTGACACATACATAGATTGGGCTTCGGATTTGGAAGGTAAGTTGCGAATTGCGTTCAAATCTGGCAGCCATGAATCCTTCGCTTCGCTCGGATTCATGACGGGCCGGTTGCGAATTTCGTACGGGTTGACCAGGCAGGATATTTATATAATGATATTAAAGGTATTGATGAACCCCATACAATTAAACTATAAAAACAGGCATTACTTCAATTACAGAAACAAGCACACTTTGCTTGTCACCAGTGCGGAACATTACGGGGCTGTGATAAACACCGCGTTTGATTTTATACCTTATCTTGACACCTTGAAAAAATACGGATTTAACCTTACCAGGGTCTTTTCTGGTTCGTATCTTGAAAGAAAAGGTGATTTTAATATAGAAGAAAACACGCTGGCGCCTGATTTGTCTTCGTTTATCTGTCCGTGGAAAAAAATACACGGCAAATATGACCTGGATAAATGGGATGAAAAATACTTTTCAAGGTTGAAATGTTTTATAAAAGAATCATTCAGGCGCGATATAATAGTGGAATATACTTTTTTTTGCTATTTTTACAATGAACATTCCTGGGCAATGAGCCCGATGAACCCCGCAAACAACATAAACATCAGTCAAAACATCAGCAGGGAAGACGTTTATTTAATGAGAAACAGAAATCTCTTTTATTATCAGAAGGAATTAATTAGAAAGGTTTGTGCCGAGTTGAAGCGAGAGCCAAATTTGTATTATGAGATTATAAATGAGCCGTATTCAAACCACGACTCCGGAGATTTTAATTCGTGGCAGGACGTGATGGCAAACGAAATTCTGAAGACAGATAAGGGCAGGCACATGATAGCCAGAAATTACCAGAATAAGGCGTGTTTGATAAGCAGGGGACACCCTGCGGTAAAAATCGCAAATTTTCATTACGCAGAGCCTGAAAGCGTTCACTTAAATTACAGGCTTAATATCGCGCTTGCCGATGACGAAACGGGCTTCAAAGGGCAGAATGAGGCACCATACAGACATGAGGCATGGGATTTTATCATGTCAGGCGGCAGTGTTTTCAATAATCTTGATTATTCCTATACGGTAAATAGCCCGGCGGGAACCGCAAAAATCACGGGTAAGACGCCGGGTTTTGGCGGGGAAAAATTCAGGCGTCAGATTTCTTTCCTGAAAAAATTCATTGAGGGCTTTGATATAGTCAGGCTGGCCCCATTGCCTGAGGCAGTCACGGGAATTGGAAGACCTTTTACGCCGGATACGCGGCCGGCCATAATCAGGATCATGGCTGAATCCGGCAGGCAGTATGCCATATATGCCAGGGAATTTGGCCGGCAGCGGAAAGTTTATTTTGGAATGCCCGCAGGCCGGTACCGATACTGCATGTATGACGCAGTAACAGGTAAAAAACTGAAAGCCGGTTTTTTTACACTGGCAGGCGGCCCTGTATCTTTTGATTTTAAGGGCGGTAGCGGTGAATATGCGCTGTCTATAAGGAGAATAAAGTATGAAAGATAAAATACCTGTAGTACTTGATACTGATATTGGGACCGACATTGACGACACGTGGGCGCTTGCTTTTCTCCTGAAATGCCCTGAACTTGACTTGAAAATGGTGCTTACAGACACGGGCGACACGATATACAGGGCAAAACTCGCGGCAAAATTCCTTGAAATCGCCGGTAGAACGGACGTGCCCGTGGGGGTAGGGCTGCAGTTTAAAGATTCCAGGTATTATATGCAGGAATGGCTGGCAGGTTACAAACTTCAAAATTACAGTGGCAAAATTTATAAGGACGGGGTGGCGGCTTTTATTGACACGGTCATGCAGTCAAAAGAGAAAATTACACTGATATGTATAAGCAGCATGCCGAACATAGCAGCCGCGATTGAAGCAGAACCCCGGATTGTAAAAAAACTGAAGTTTGTGGGAATGCAGGGCAGTATCTACAGGGGATATGACGGTAAGAAAAAGCCGGACGCCGAAGCAAATGTAAAATATCATACAGAGTCATGTTTAAAAGTATTTTCGACGCTTAAGGACATTGTCATTTCGCCTCTTGATACCTGTGGGACCATACGGATAAAGGGGAACCAATATAAAAAAATAATACAAAGCAAGGATCCAGTTCTTGAGGCGCTTATTGAGAACTACAGAATTTGGAAAAAGAACGTGGAATGGCCGGTTAGTTGTGATATAAAAAAGGAGAGTTCGGTGCTTTTTGATACTGCTGCAGTATGCCTGGCATTTGAGGAAAAATATTTTAAAATGAAAAAACTTAAAATAAGGATATCAGAAGATGGCATGACCATACCCGATAAATCAGGTATTTATGTTAGGGCAGCTATTGAATGGAGGGACAAGAAAGGTTTTATTGACATGCTTGTGGACAGGCTGACAGGGGCATCTTGTTGATACTACGATATTTCATGAAAATATAGTTTAATTGTTCATCGCGTCGCGGAATGGTCAAACGTGTCGGAGCCGGGCACTACTCATCGTATCCCGGCAGGGTGTCTAATTCGCTCATAGAAGTCACGCGAGGCTTTTCAAAAAGGTATAATGGGTTTTGTCATTGGGTTATTACCTCTGGAGATGTGTAGGTATTATCAGTATCCAGAAATTGAGTTATAATTTTCTTGATAAATAACGATTCTGACGAGGAAATGCAGTTACGAATTGGACACAAACGGCAATTTTTGTGTCAGACACAAACGATTACAGCGGGGCCTTAAATACTATATCTTAAAGATTATTTCAGTAAAAAGGAGAGGTATGATGAATGCAAACTCACTAAAAAATATTTTCCGAACAATTTCTTTTGGTCTAATTCTGTTCTGTATGGTTTGTGCTGCGTCTATACTGATTAACCAGGACAATTTTGGAATGCTAACGTTTGCTTTTTTACTTATCTGTATCTAAATGAAAAACAGATTTAGGGACGGACCTTGAGTTGAGAGATGGGAAAAGGTATTGTTTTCAATAAGGATAAAATATAAAACAGATGATAAATTGAGTGAATGTATCGGATGGCAGGAGCAAAAAAATCATAGGGGCAGAGATGAGCAGGCAATTGTGAACGCGGCTTGTCAACTATGGACTCAAGACCCGTCCCAATTCGGCCTTTGGTTTTGTTACAGATTTTTCTCGTAAATTTCCACTTTTGCTTCTTTTTTCAGTTTATTCATCAGATCTTCATAGACCTGTTTAAATTTTATTTCTTTTAGTTTCTCCGTAAGTTCCGGCTTTTGTTTCCAGAATTCTTTTTCGTCAAATTTTACATTTTTTTCATCCGTTACTTTAAAAATATAATATCCGTGTTCACCTTCAAATACTTTTGATACGGTATTTACGTTAAGGTCAAACAAGGCGTCTTTTGCATCTTCCGATTCTATCTCTTTTAATTTTGCATTTTCCGTTATTGAATTTAAAGTCTTTACCGTAATTGTATTTGCTTTTGCGGCAATTTCAAAATCTTCCGGCTTTTTTATTTCTGATGCCATTTTGTCCGCTCTTTTTTTCATTAATTCCATTCCATATTGTTTTTGCAGGTCTTTTAATACCTTGTCTTTTTCTTTCTCAAACGTTGGTTCATAGGCTTCCTGCCTGCCTGTGCATTTTATAATATGATAACCAAACTGCGTCTTTACCGGCTCACTTACCTGGCCTGTTTTTAATGCAAAAGCAGCCTTTTCAAATTCAGGAACCATCTCACCTTTTTTAAACCATCCAAGGTCGCCGCCTTTGTCCTTTGAACCGGTGTCCCTTGAATATTTTTTTGCAAGTGCAGAAAAATCCTCGCCTGATTTTATTTTTTTATAAATTTCTTCTGCAAGTTTTGATGCCTGTTCGTCGGTAAGACCGGTTGGTGAAGTAGGGGAGGCATCCGGTATTATGAGAATGTGCGATGCTTTTATCTGCTCCGGCTTTCTGTAATCGTTTTTATGCATTGCATAATAATCCTTCATTTTTTCAACATCTATTTTTAATTCATCCAGATAATTCCTGTAATCAAAATAAACATATTTTACGTTTAAAGTTCTCTGACGTTTCTGAAAATACGTTTTTAATTCGTCGTTTGTGATTTTTATGGACGATAACAACTGGTTTTGCAGTTTTACGAGCGTTATGTATTCCCTTTGCTGTTGTTCAAATTCATATGGCTGGATTCTCTGATTGTAAAGGATGTTTTGATAAAGATTTTTGTCAAAATTTCCGTTTTTATCGGCAAATGCGGGTATGGACATTATGTTTTCCGCAATCTCCTCATCAGTCGTAATGATTCCCAGCTGTTGTGCGTATTTTAATTTTAATCTGTGTTCTATAAGGTCGTTTAACAATTCCTTTTTTAGTTCTTTTTCCTTTTCATCCGTGACTTTTATGCCTTTATCGTATAAATCCTGTAATTTATTCTGCCATAGTTTTCCCAGTTCCGTATACGTTATAGTTTCATTGCCTATTTTTGCAATTACGTCAGGATTTTCAGATTTTTCAAACATAACGCCTTTCATGCCCCATACGGCAAAAATCGTAAGCACAAAGGCGGCAATTACTATCCATAAAATTACTTTTGCGTTTTTACGCAGCGTGTTCATCATGTTTTTTCACCTGATTTAATGAAATTTTAAAAAACAGAAACATTATAGGAAATTTAATGTTTTTTTGCAAATGCTTTTTTAAGTTGGATTTTAAATATTGTATTTAACACTTAATATTAAATATAGGGTAGTGTGACTTTTTCCAGGGAAAAAGTATAATTTAAGTCAGGTATAAAAATATTCTTCATTTAACAACATTGTTTTTAATCTTTATAAGTTTATAAAATGTATTTCCTTATCTCAACCAATAACAAAAAAACTTGAAAAAAATTTTTTTTTGATAACATTATATGTATTATTATATTTTAAGGAGTTAATATGAAAAATAAAAGTAATGTTTTGATTATTATAATTCTTTTTTTTATTGTGTTTTATTCTTGTTCAAAAAAGGATACACCATCGTTACCTGAAAACAACTATACATCAACAATTACTCCGACAATAACTGAAACTCCAACACCACTAATAATTGCAAATTTTGAAAATTCTAACTGTTATACAAACATTATCTGCAGTGATTGTGACAATTATATAAGAGGAGCTTTAATGTCAGGTATCGGTAATTATTCAAAAGGTTGTATTAATTTATCTGGAGAACCACCACAATTTGAAACAAGAGCATGCAGTGTTTCTGCAACAGCAGTTGATGATAATAATCAATGGTTTGCAATTTTTCCAACAACATTTTCAACCACTACAACAGGAAGTAATTTCAATGTTTATAATAAAATAAAATTTAATTATAAAATAATAACAAATGCACCAACACAGGATGTTGTTAATCTTGATTTAACAATTCATACGACGAAGATTGATCGTCTTGAAAAAGATAACATAACTTTAGATAGAAGTGGTAATTGGACAGAAGTAATAGACGACTTAACAACCTTTAATCCTATATATTTTAGTTATCATTCAATAAGTGAAATATTAGGAGATGTAAAAGAAATTGGATTTTATTTTAAAATATCAGGAGATGGGACAAATTCATGTTTTACAGAAGTTATTATAGATAATATAATTTTATTATATCAATAAAACATGCCACTTCAATTGTTAATTTTAAGATTTTTCTGTGATTGGAAGTAATTTTTAAGATTATATCATGTCTATACTTATTTCTAAACTCAAGGAGTAATAGTGGAGTTTTCCCGTTTTTTTGTCTTTGTAGCCGCAGGCTTTATGCCTGCGTAAGCATCTGTTTTTTTTGATATTTATTATATTTTTAAAAACGGAAAACTCTTTTCCATCTTTTTTTCGTTAAAAACAGTATACGAAATTGGAACCCCTTTTTAAATCCTTATTTTTGTTTTCTTCTTATTTGATAAGCCTTTTCTGAATTTTGAACTAAAAAAATGGGAAAACTCCACTTTATGAAATTCTTGCACTATGATTAATTATGTAATATAATTTTTACAAATCGTTTAATAAAAAAATACCCCTATTTTATTTTACGGGGAAAAGAGGATAAACGTGAGATATAAAAATCCCGTATTGCCTGGTTTTTATCCAGACCCGAGTGTCTGTCGCGTAGGCCGTGATTTTTATCTTGTTACAAGTAGTTTTGAATATTTTCCCGGCGTCCCGATTTTTCACAGCCGTGACCTCGTTCACTGGCAACAGATAGGACATTGTCTGGACAGACCAGAGCAACTGCCACTTACTGGCGTAAATGCATCTACGGGTATTTATGCACCTACTTTGCGTTATAACAATGGCATGTTTTATCTGACGACTACGAACGTGTCTTATGGCGGGAATTTTATCGTAACTGCACAGAAACCGGAAGGACCATGGTCAGAGCCGGTCATCGTTAACCAGGAAGGCATTGATCCGTCACTGTTTTTTGACAAGGACGGCACGGTATTTTTTACGACATCCTGCGGCGGTGCATTGCAGAGCATCATTGACGTAAAAACAGGGGAACTTCTTTCCAGACCAAAAGTAGTATGGACAGGCACGGGAGGGAAATATCCGGAAGGCCCGCATTTATATTATAAGGATGGTTGGTATTATATGCTTATGGCAGAGGGAGGAACTGAGTATGGACATATGGTAACCATAGCCCGCGCAGGAAGTCCGTGGGGTCCTTTTGAGTCATGCAGCAGAAATCCTGTGCTAAGCCACAGGAGCATAAATAGTCCGATTCAGGCTGTTGGTCATGCAGATCTGACGGAAATAGACGGCACTTGGTTTGCAGTATTTCTCGGCGTAAGACCAAATGGTTATCCGCCGTGTCATCATATTGGTCGCGAAACGTTTTTAAGTCCGGTTACGTGGGCAGATGACGGCTTCCCGGTGATTGGTAACAATGGCCGCGTATCACTGGAAATGGAAACGTCTCTGCCGATGGACACGGAAACTGACGTAATGCCGCGTGACGATTTTGATTCAGAGAAGTTTGCACTTTGCTGGAATTTCTTGCGTAACCCGGATTCATCGCTTTACTCTCTGAAAGAGCGGCCTGGATTTCTGCGATTGTATGGTTCTGCAGATGGTCTTGATGACGCTGCATCTCCTGCATGGGTTGGCAGACGCCAGTGTCATTTTGTATTGCGGGCTGCCTGCTGTCTTGAATTTAATCCGGCATCGGACAATGAAGAGGCAGGACTCGTGGTGCGTATGAACGAGCGGCATCATTACGAGATGTTTTTAAGCATGCGCAACGGCAGACCGTGCGTCATCCTGAGACGCAGGATAGGAAGTTTACATTCAGAAACTGCATGCCATCCGCTACCCCTGAAAGACATAAAGAGGATTACGCTTGTAATAGATGCAGACAGGGATAAATATACTTTTTCCTACGGCTGTTCAGAAAATATGGAAGATGATTTGCATAAACTTGGAGAAGGTGAAACTCGTTATCTTTCAACCGAGGTCGCAGGCGGATTCACCGGAGTATATATGGCAATGTATGCGAGCGGGAACGGTAGTAAGTGCAGCCATCCGGCGGATTTTGACTGGTTTGATTATTACATACAAGACGATGACCTTATGTGAACGGATGAAACAATAGACTACTTTTATCAATTAAGTTTACCGGACAGAAATGCTTTCCTTTCCCTTTACGTTTTATTTTAGGAATTCTGAGACACATGGTATACACAATTCATATACTTTTGATTAATCATTTTGTCGGGAATAATCGGAGGAAGCATACAAATATCTCTACGTAAATCAGGATTTTTTTCTTTTCATCCCCCTTAGAAAAAGGGGGACAAAGGGGGACATAGGTGGATTTGATAAAATAAAATCTCCCCTGGCCCCTCTTTTCCAAAGAGGGGAAATTATTTTTTATCCCCTTTGAAAAAGGGGGAAAGAGGGGGATTTGTTTTCTTATTTCCCCCTTTAGGAAAGGGGGACATAGGTGGATTTGATAAAATAAAATCTCCCCTGGCCCCTCTTTTCCAAAGAGGGGAAATTATTTTTTATCCCCTTTTAGTAATACACGTCGCAAAGTAATATAACAAGATCGTAGAGACACAGCTTGCTGTGTCTCAAAGATAAGCAAGGCGGATATTCAAACGGTGTGACACGCGACCAGCGCAGGATAAACCGCTGTTTTGTTTTCATAACCATTTGTAAAAAATTCCACCATTTAATTCGTTTTCAGAGACAGAGCAAGCTCTGTCTCTACATGTTTAAAACGATGGGTGGGAACGATATGATTCAATTAAAATATTCTTTCTGGCCCCTCTTTTCCAAAGAGGGGAAATTATTTTTTATCCCCCTTTGAAAAAGGGGGAAAGAGGGGGATTTAATAGAATAAAAGGGGGTGTGGTGCAATAAAACTTGCAATTTGCCCACCGTATAATAATTAAAATTTAGGGAGCAGGACATAGATGGTAAACACTATTTATATACTCTCTGTGAATCATATTGTCAAGAATAATCGGGGGCAACATACAAATTTTTTTTGGTAGGTCAGGATTTTTTTCTTTAACAATAT
>JAGNJD010000060.1 GCA_018000835.1 Candidatus Goldiibacteriota bacterium
GGCCTTTATTATTCATTGCCGGTCATCACACTTTTATGGTCAAACGTTGACGTTTGTTCCATTATTTCTATTTTTATTCTTCTTATATATATTGGTTACAGGCTACTGGAAACAATTGAGGAGCCGGCAAAAAAAGAAGTGTACGATTTTAAATTATTTTTAATTGTTTTTCTGCTTACCCTTGCAGCAGTTTTTATAAATCCTTCCTTGCATAAAAATTCATGGTTTTTCATAAATGAGATGTTCAGCAATAAATGGTTTACGGGTTATTCCTTTGATTTACGGGGAATAAAAGAAATGGCACCATTATATCTTTATGTTTTAATTTTAATTCTTGTCATGTTTTACGACGTAAAAGGTGCTGACGTCGGGCGGCACGGAGAATTCGTAAAGGACGTCGTTTTACTGATAGTGCCGGGCATATTAGCCGCAAAACACGTAAAATTTATTCCAATATTTTTATTGATTTCAATTCCGATTTTTTCATATTATGTTTATCTTATATTCAAATGGGACGTGGTATGGCTGCATAAATGGACCGAAGCAGATTTATTAAGAGTTAAAAATCCTATTTACGTTTTCCTGCTTATTATTCTGGTTTTATTTTCTTTTGACAGATTAAACAAGCCAAAAGGACAAAATTATCCCATGGGAGCCATTAATTACGTTTCTTCCGTTGAAGTGCCAAAAAACGTTTTTGTGCCTTCACATTGGTCCGGATTTTTTGAATATTTTTTGTATCCGGAATATAAAATAATGCTGGATACGGTGAGAAAGCATAAACAAACGACGGAAAACGATTATCTGGATATTTATAATTGTAATAAAGACAATCCTGTGGTTGCTGAAAAATACGGCATAAATTCTTTTCTTCTGGATTATGATGCTCCCGTGGTTAATTGTTTAAAACAGGACGGGAGATATGCAGTTGCATATTTTGACGACGTTTCCGTTTTGTTCGTTAACAACGAAAAGACGAGCAGGTTTTTTAAGGCGATAAAACCATTTGACGAAAAATTTTACGACGAAAAAAAAATAAGGGAAGCCGTTGCTGAACTTGAAAATTTTTCGGAGGAACATCCGTCGGAAAAAAGTATTTTACTTCTTGCAAAATTATATTCAGCCGTTGACAAAAACAAAGCAATAGATTATCTGGTTTACGTTATAGAACAATATCCCGGATATTATCTGCTGCAAAACTATCTGGCGAAAATTTATTATGAAGTGGGGGATTTTGAAAATGCAAAAGAGATACTTACCCGGTCAAAAAAGACGGGACCTGAAGAAGCGGCAATCTTAAAAGACATAAAACTTAAAACGGGACAGACGAAATTGTAGAAAGGAGAATTACATGATTTACGTATTAATTGCAATTAACGTTATTTTACTTGTCTGCGTAATAATTTTGTTATTCAGGAACAAAGGTATTGACGAAAATAAAATATTACAACAGATGAAAGAGTCGTTTGAGGCGATGTCGTTTAATACGCTAAAGGAACAGACAAAACTCGGGGAACAGACGCTGGAAGAAAAAAAGAAACTGATAGAACAACAGTTAAGCGATATGAAACAGGAACTCGGACGCCTGCAGTCGTTCGTTTCTAATTTTAACAAAGACAGCAAAGCGGGTTTTGAATCGCTCGCCAGATACTTACAACTAAATAACGATACGGTGGGAAAATTACAGGAAACGACGGGGCAATTAAAAGAAGTTTTGAAAAGCACGAAGGCACGCGGACAATGGGGAGAACGCATGGCAGAGGACATATTAAATCTTGCGGGATTTATCGAAAATATCAATTACGTCAAACAAAAAGCAGGCAGCAGCGGTAAAAAGCCGGATTTTACCTTTATCCTGCCAAAAAACAAAAAAGTAAACATGGACGTTAAATTTCCTTTTGACAATTATATGTTATACGTTGAAACAAAATCTGATGCGGAAAAAGAATCTTACAAGAAAAAATTTATTAACGACGTAAAAGAAAAAATAAAAGAAGTTACAACCAGGGATTACATAAATCCGGAAGACAATACCGTTGATTACGTAATTTTATTCATACCAAACGAGCAGATATTTGGTTTTATAAACGAAGCCGACAATACGATAATTGACGAAGCATTAAAGAAAAAAGTAATCATTTGCTCGCCGTTTACGTTATATGCAATTTTAGCGGTGATAAGGCAATCAATTGAAAATTTTGCAATAGAACAGGCGGCAAACGAAATTATGGAAATTATGGGTAAATTTTATAAACAATGGGAAATGTTTATAAAGTCATTTGATGAACTCGGAAAATCAATATCAAAAGTCAATGCAGATTATCAGGGGCTGGTTACTACCAGGAAAAATCAGCTGGAAAGACCTTTAAAAGAGATAGAAAATCTGCGTCAGCAAAAATCAATTGAAACCGAAAATCAAAAATTAATAGAATGACGTTTTCTTACCGTGTTTCCTGCCCGTTTGACTGCAATTTTTACCGGGTAGAAAATGAAAAACGCGGTATTCTTCTATAATAATATAGTATTTCCATAAATAACCTTGAATTTTTTATATTTTAATTTATAATGGCTGAAATTTTATGAAAAGAGGAAAATAAAAATGCTCGACATAAAAAGGATAAGAGACAATCCGCAGGAAATAAAGGATGGAATAAAAAAGAAAGGCACGTCACCAGAAATAATTGACGAAATACTCGAAATGGATAAAAAAAGAAGGTCCATAATAGGAGAAGTTGAGCGGTTAAAGGCAAAGAACAACAAAGTTTCCGGTGAGATTGCAAAGTTAAAAAAAGAAGGCAAAGACACGTCTGATATAATCATAGAAATGAAGGAAGTCACGAATAAAATCAAACAACTTGACGATGATCTGCAAAACGTTGAACAGAAATTAAACGTAAAATTACTTTACGTTCCAAACGTCCCGCATCCATCTGTTCCGGAAGGACCGGATGAAAAGTCAAACATGGAAATCCGTAAATGGGGTAAAAGGCCTGAATTTAATTTCAAGCCAAAGCCTCACTGGGAAATTGCAGAATATCTGGATATCCTTGACAATGAACGTGCGGCAAAGATAACGGGTGCAAGGTTTACGTTATACAAAGGTCGCGGTGCCCTGCTTGAACGTGCACTGATAAATTTCATGCTTGACGTCCAGACAAAAGAAAACGGATATACAGAGATTTTCCCGCCCATACTTGTTAACCGCGATTCAATGACCAATACGGGTCAACTGCCAAAATTTGAAAATGAATCGTTTGTGACAAACGACCCGGAATATTTCCTGATACCTACGGCAGAAGTTCCGGTAACGAACGTGCATAAAGATGAAACTCTAAAGGAAAAAGATCTGCCTATATATTATACTGCATACACGCCTTGTTTCAGAAAAGAAGCAGGTGCTTATGGAAAAGATTTAAAAGGCATAGTAAGGATGCACCAGTTTAATAAAGTAGAACTGGTAAAATTTGTGCATCCGGCAGCGTCCTACGACGAACTTGAAAAACTCGTGGTAAATGCAGAATCCATACTTCAAAAATTAAATTTGCATTACAGGGTCGTTTTGTTAAGCACGGGAGACATGAGTTTTGCATCTTCAAAAACCTATGACCTTGAGGTATGGCATCCAGGCGCCGAAAGATACTGGGAAGCATCTTCCTGTTCTAATTTTGAAGATTTTCAGGCGCGAAGGGCAAGGATAAGATTCAAAGACAAAGACAACAAAACAAGTTTTGTTCATACCTTAAACGGCTCCGGGCTGGCTACGTCACGGCTCCTGCCTGCAATCGTGGAAAATTACCAGACGGAAAATATGGAAGTAATAATACCCGAAATTTTAAGACCATACATGGGTAATATTGACAGAATTACAAAAAAATAGTATAGTAAAGATAGGTTTAATTCCTGTTTATTTTTGGGTTTAAACCATTTCTTAAAATATCTGGTTTATGGAGGGATTTTAATGACGGAAAACAAGCCTGCTGAAACAAAAGGCAAAAACAGAAAAGGATTATATATTATAGGAATAGCAATTGCCATGTTAGCTCTCGGATATTTTGTTTTAACTAAAGTAAACCCGGATGCATCAAACTGGGCAGGAGCAGTTGCTCCTATATTAATAATCGGCGGTTACGTAACGGTTGCAATTGGTATTTTAGTCGGATGGGATGAATGAAAACAAGTGCCAATGTCCAATGGCAAATGAGGCATTTAACGTTTAATAAAATGGAGGGCTAGTCCTAACTGGTAAGGCGTCTGACTTGAAATCAGATGGGCGCAAGCCCATGCGGGTTCGAATCCTGCGCCCTCCGCCAATGCGTTTACAAAAAAGGCATATCGTATCCGGAATATAAAAATTATGATTTTAGTGAAAATAATCTGATACATAACCGGTCATATTATATTTATATAGGAAAGGTGGCCGAGTGGTTGAAGGCAGCTGCCTGCTAAGCAGTTGGCCCGGGTTAACCGGACCCGCGGGTTCGAACCCCGCCCTTTCCGCCATTTAGTAAAATTTAGCATCGTCAGACAATATTAAATTGTTATGTTTACAAAACAGGAATTATATGCTATATTTATCATTGAAAAGGGAAAGATTATAGGAGTGAACTTTTAATTAAGAAATTAGATTAACCCGTTGATTGATTTTATGGAGCAGGCACTTTCCCTAAACACCCTTCCCCAAAAACCCCTTTAATGCCTGCTCCTTTGTTATATATTGCCGGTTTTGCCGACATAAAATTATTGCATGTTTTTAAGAAGGAAAAATCGTGAATAAAACCGTTATGGAAGTAAAAAAAATATACAAAGAAAATAAAAGCGAAATTCATAAAAGGTTAAATGATTTTAAAAATGTCTGGAAATCAAAAGACGAAAAAAAAGCATTGCAGGAGCTTATTTTCTGCATTTTTACTCCGCAGTCAAAGGCCGTCAACTGCTGGGGATGTGTTAAAAAGATTTTTGAAAATAAATTGTTTTTAACTAACAATCCGGGAGAACTGCTTAAATTAAAAGAAATAAATTACGTCAGATTTAAAAATAAAAAGACACGTTTTGCGATTGAGGCAAAAAATAAATTCATGAAAAAACGGAAAATAAAATTATTGCAGTCCCTGTCAGAAATCAGTGACGTTTATGAGATGAGGGAATATCTTGTCAGAAACATAAAAGGATACGGATATAAGGAAGCAAGTCATTTTTTACGAAACGTCGGCTTTGTCAATGACGTTGCCATACTGGACAGGCACATCCTTAAAAATTTAAAATTAATGCAGGTCATAAAAAAAATTCCCGATTCATTAAATCAAAAAATGTATCTATCAATTGAAAAAAAGATGAAAAATTTTTCTGATAAATCCGAAATTCCTATGGGTGCACTCGACATGATTTTGTGGTATAAGGAAACGGGTGTGTTTTTTAAATAGATTTCTGACCATTCCGCTTCGGATTTTAATTCCGGATTTTATTACTGTAAAAACGTTTATCCTCGCGGTAAAAAAACGCAGGAATGGGTTATCGCCAACTTTGGGATCCGGCCCCAAAATTAGCAATAACTTTTTATCACCGGATATTGCAATATGTCACACAGAACATAGAGATTTTTAAAAGCATTCCAATGGCGTAAAAAAAAATTACTTGAAAAATGGGAAAAATTGGACTAATATTATATGTGAGGTGGCGGTATTAAACCATTATGAAAGGGGATAAAATGGGTTACGTCCTTGTTTCATTATTAGCAACCCTGATATGGTTTATAACCGGGATTATTATTTATGCATATCCGCCGTTTAAAAGAGCATCCAGAGAGGCAGAAAAGGCGCCGTCCGTAAAAAAATGGAGCGATCCGGTACGTTATTTAATGGCAGAGTTTATTTATATTTTTATCCAGTGTTTTTTATTTGCATGGGTATTTTCCGTAATTAAAGTTTCTTTGCCGGCAGACCTTTTCATGCAAGCCATAAGTTTTACCCTTATTATTATTGCCATAAAATTCATACCAGAAATGTTTAAAATGTTTATACATACGACATATCCTTCAGGTCTGGTTTTTATTGATTTTATTTATAACGTTTTTGCTTCGTTTGAAATATCAATAATTTACGTATTATTAATATAACGTAAGTATCGCCTGATAGCGTATTATATAATACGTAAAAAAACATTTCAAAAAAATAAAAAAATATGCTATAATTATTTTGTAAAAGATGATTTAATTCCGGAGGAACATAAATGGCAAGGCCTAAAAACATAGATGATAATGAAAAAGTAGACAGGCAGATAATAAACCTGGAAGTCGACATGTTTTATCTGAAATCAACCGAATTTCTGGTTTTACCTGAAACACCTAACATTTATTTAACAAACGAAAAAGCAAAACAGTTTTTAAAGGATTTAAAAGACGCTATTGATTATTCAAAGGACGGCGTTATAATAAGATTACAGGGAGAAGTCAACCCAAAGGAAGAAAAAAGAGAGGCCGACGGCAGCATGTTTTTAAGCAAAGAAGTAACCGTGGAGGACGTGCCAAGAAAAAAAGAAGCATAAATAATAAACGCGGGGAATTTAATGACAATCTGGAGTACGATTCATTTTTTTTGTTTTTTAATTTATATTTTATTATTTTCATACATACTGGGGAAAAATTCAAAATCTTATTTAAACTGGTATGCTGCATTACTGATTGCATGTTTTTCACTCTGGAGTTTGGGCAACTCAATGATATTTTCGGATTTTTCAACCGTTGAAAACGCAAAACCGATGCTGCTGATTTCAGCTCCGGGTTGGATTTTTTTCAGTTCGGTTTATTTGCTTTTTATTTTTGAATTTACAGAAAGCAAACTATCAAGGTCTCCGTTTATTTTATTCCTGGTATTAATTATCCCTGCGATTTTATTTGTTGCTTATTTAAACGGACAGATAACCCAGTGCTGTGACAAAACGTATTATGGATTAACAAGCAGATGGTTAAATACGCCATGGACCAATTTGTTTTACGCATATTACGTTTCTTTTTTTCTTCTCGGTATATATTTTTTATTAAGATTTATATTGCAGGGGAAAAATCCATATAAAAAAAACACGGCAATAATTTTAATGGTTGCAATGCTTTTTTGTTTTATTACTGGAACAATATCAAGCGTCGTATTAAAGGTGACAAAAAAATATGTCCCGATAGAAGCAAACGTGTATCTCCTGGTTTTTGCTGCCGGTATAATATATTCGATGTATAGGTATGAATTTTTATCAATTACCCCGACAAAGGCAGCGGACCTGATAATAAATACCATGAACGATGCATTCATTCTTTTGGACAAAAAAGGGAAAATTTTAAATCTGAACAGGGCTGCATTTGAACTTTTTGAATGTAATAAAAAAAACAATGAAGATTGTATTCAGATTCTGCCTGAATATTTATTGCAGAAAATAATCAAAGACGTTTGGAAAAAGGGAAACATACTAAATGAAGAAATTATTATTAATACCATTAAGGATAATAAAAAAACAGCATTATTGTCTGTTAATATTTTAAAAAATAAAAAAGAAACGCTGGGTTACGTGTGTATTCTTAAGGATATTACCGAATTAAAACTTGCAAAGAGTGAATTGGAGGAAACCGTAAATAAACTCATGAAAGTTAACAAAGAACTTGAACAATTCGCTTATGTCATTTCACACGACATAAAAGAACCTTTACGTATGGTTTCTTCCTACGTGCAGTTATTACAAAAAAAATATCAGGATAAACTTGACGCAGATGCAAACGATTACATCCGTTTTGCAGTTGATGGCGTGAAAAGGATGAATGATTTGATAGACGGACTGCTTGATTACTCGAGAGTATTAACGCGGGATATGACGATTGAAGACGTAGACGTAAAACAGGTAATCGAAGAAATTCTTTCGATTTTAAAATTTAAAATAGAGGAAAAAAAAGCAACCATTATGATAAAAACCGATTTACCCGTAGTTGAGGCAAACAAAATAAATATCATGCGCGTTTTTCAGAATTTAATTGATAATGCCCTGAAATTTTGCAAGAATAAGCCGGTAATTGAAATTACTTCTGAGAAAAAAGGAAAATTTTATTTTTTTTGTATAAAGGACAACGGAATAGGAATTAATAATGAAAATAAGGATGGAATTTTTAAAATTTTCCATAGAATAAATCCGAGGGAAGAATACGAGGGGACGGGGATAGGACTTTCTATATGTAAAAAAATAATAGAAAGACACAATGGGAAAATCTGGTTTGAATCAGAGGGGGACGGAAAAGGAAGTGCTTTTTATTTTACACTTCCTGCATAGAAAATGGAATCATTGCCGTCCGCTAAACCTAATGGAAAATTACAAAAGGCAAACGTCTTTATGAGAAAGTAGAAGAACAAAAATTACAATGCAGTTATGCCCGACAATCAATGAATTAGTATTAAATCGGCGGTTGCAGGATTGCTTTTTCCGGAATTGAAATGGACTGATGTCATGGCTATGCTTTATGTAATCAGATTATTTCAGACCTGCAAAATCGCCTCTGCAACCGACTCGTGCATATAGGTGAAATAAAATTACATTTTTTGCCCGGTAAACATAATGGAAGGATTGTTGCATTTTTTTTTTGTAATAAATAGTCTGCTTACTCCAATCAGGTTTTCATTTACCTGCTTTGCGTGGCTTACGCAAACACCTTTTATTTCCTGTTATATCCGTGTCTCATTGTAATGCTTATCCTTCCCCTGCTTCCTTAAACTGATTGCAATAAATTACTCAAAAAATACAATCAATCCTTCCATTCTAATTGATG
>JAGNJD010000025.1 GCA_018000835.1 Candidatus Goldiibacteriota bacterium
TTCCCATTGTTCACGCAGTAGGCGGATTAAAGGATACCGTGCAGCAGTTTAATTTTAAGACGAAGCAGGGAAATGGTTTTCTTTTTTACGGAAATAATCCGCAGGATTTGTTGCAGACAATCAGAATTGCCGTTGATGCGTATAAAAATAAATCCGTATGGCAAAAACTGATGATAAACGGAATGAAAGAAAATTTTTCGTGGAGTAATTCCGCACAGGAATATGTTAAGTTGTATTACAGGGCAATGGAAAAACACGGTGCCCGCAATGCTGCTCCAACGTAAATCATAAATTGTAAATTAAGATATGCCGTTTATGCATTATTGTCCGGTTAATTTAATGGAAGATTGAAAGTGCAAAATGCCAAGTGCACTTATAAAAAAGCAGAAAATATAGAGTAGATAAACAAAATTTACAATGCTGTCATTCAACCGGCAACAAGTAACCAAAAAGCAGCAGGTGTAAGTGTAAAATTATAGACAAAAACATTGTTAGCCGATGATTATTTATTGCTGGTTGAAAAGAAAAAACGACAGGCCGCCGGCAAGGTAGTTAATTCATTCCTGCAAAATTTGTCATAATAAAAATGGGCAGCATGGATCAATATTTTTTAATAAATAAAGTTGACTTTTGGGTTGTTTTATAGTAAATAATTTAGGACTTATAACCTTTTGCGTCCCCATGGTCAAGCGGTTTAAGACATCGCCCTTTCAAGGCGGTATCACGGGTTCGATTCCCGTTGGGGACGCCATTTTATATTTTATACAATCATACCCGGAGTAAAAATGCGTTTTGGAAAATTTTCTGAAAACGGAAAAGAATATGTCATAGAAAAGTGGGGGACGCCAACTCCGTGGATTAATTACATTTCAAATCAAAGAGGTTATTGCGGAATAGTCAGTCAGACGGCCGGTGGTTTTTCTTTTCATAGAGATCCGAAAGAGAGAAGAATAACAAAATACAGGTATAATAACGTTCCAATTGACAGACCCGGCCGGTATTTTTACGTAAAAGACGAAAAAACAGGGGAATTCTGGTCACCTACCTGGCAGCCGGTCATGAAAGATCTTGATTCTTACGAATGTCACCATGGCCAGGGATATACCAAAATTAGTTCAGCATATAAAGGCATTAGTCATTCTGTCCTGTATTTTGTTGCGCCCGATGATGACTGTGAAATATGGCAGTTAAGCGTAAAAAATACTACAAAAACGGAAAAAAATCTGTCAATTTATTCTTATTCTGAATTTACTTTCTGGTCAGAACCGGAGTCTCGAAATATCCAGTGGTCCCTTCATTTAACGAGATGTTCATACGTTGACGACATGATAGTTTATAATTTTATTGAACCGCACCCTGCATTTGACATGAAAGCAAATAAAAATTATGTTGGAGACAGACCAGGTTTTGCTTTTATGGGATTAAATTTCAAACCGGTTGATTTTGATTGTTCGCGGGATGCTTTTATTGGAATGTATAATTCAGAAACTGAGCCTGCCGGCGTCCGGAACAAAAGGCTGTCAAATTCAATCATCCGGGGCGGAGTTGCATGTGCAGCGTTAAGAACGAAAATAAATCTGCAGCCGGGACAATCAAAGCAGGTTATCGTGATACTGGGGTTTGCAGAAAATCTTTTAAACGCAGATGCTTTAAGAAGAAAATACAGCGACCCGGCAAACGTGACCAAATCTTTTAACCGGTTAAACGAGTTGTGGAGCGGATATCTTTCAAATTTTGAAGTTAATTCTCCCGACAAAGAATTTAATACAATAGTTAACGTCTGGAATCCATACCAATGCAAAACAACTTTTGACTGGTCCCGTTACGTTTCTTTTTATGAAAATGGGGAAAGCCGCGGCATGGGAACGCGTGATTCCTGTCAGGATACGTTTTCAGTAAATGCTTTTATCCCGCAAAAGGTAAAAGAAAGGATAAAACAGATAATTTCAACCACCCAGTTTATAAATGGGGATTGTTATCATCAGTTTTTTCCTCTGGGTGGAAAAGGCGATTTAAAAGGGTTTTCTGACGACCATCTATGGCTTATCCAGATGGTTTATGAGTATGTATGTGAAACCGGGGATTTGTTGATTTTAAATGAAAAAATACCGTTTGTTGACAGCAATAAATCAGAAAGTATTTATAAACATCTCTGTTATGCCCTTGATTATACCGAAAAGATGAAAGGACCGAATGGATTACCGCTTATTTTAACTGCCGACTGGAACGATACGTTGCATCTCTGGATGGAGGCAGAAAAACCTGAATCGGTATTAACTGCGGAATTATACGTTTATGCTTTAAAACTTATGCTTATACTTGCCGGTAAAACCGGTAAAAAAGAGGATATGATAAAATTCAAAAAAAGAATAAAAAAAATGACGGATGTTATAAATACAAAATGCTGGGATGGGGCATGGTATTTACGCGGGTTTGGAAGCGAAGTCATAGGAACGCACAAAAGCAAAAGAGCAAAGATATTTTTAAACACCCAGGCATGGGCGGTTTTATCAGGAGTTGCAACCGAGGAACGGGCAAAAAAGTGCATGGACAGCGTCCAAAAATATCTTTCGTCAAATGAGGGCATAAAATTATTATGGCCGTGTTTTGATTCTTACGACCAGACGTATGGCCTGATATCAAGATATAACAAGGGAAGAAAAGAAAATGGTATTTTTGCACATGCAAATGCATGGGCAATAATTGCCGAGACAATTTTAAAAAACAATGAGCGTGCTTTTGATTATTACGAAAAAATTATTCCGATTACGAGAAATCAACGTGCTGAGAAATTAAAAACCGAACCCTACGTATTCTGCCAGACGATATGCTCGGATGACGCTTTAAACGCCGGAGAGGGGGCAAACTCATGGCTCACCGGAACGGCATCGTGGATGTACGTCGCCGCAACGCAACACATCCTTGGCATAAAACCTGAGATAGACGGATTGATGATTAATCCATGCGTGCCTGAGAACTGGGATGAGTATAAAATCAAAAGAAAATTCAGAGGAAGCCTATACAACATTAATTTTAAAAGGACCGGTAAATTTTTGATTCTTGTTGATGGAAAACAAATAAAAGGAAACGTCATTCCGCAGATAAAAAAATCGGACGTAAATGTTGTTGTTGAATTTTAAATAAAATGTTATTATATTTTTCCGGAAAAGGTGATGATATATGCCAGAAGGCGAAATATACATAGAAAGAAGAAAACATAAAAGAGTTGAAAAACAACTAAAAGCTTCATACAGATTGATTACAAGAGATGAAATTGAAAGCGATAATGAATTAATAAAAACAAAAGCCGAATCAATAGATATAAGTACAAGTGGTATACAATTAATCTGTAATGAAAACATTGAACCGGATAGTATTATAAGAATAGACATAGAAATTCCTACAGAAGAAACGTTTATTGAAACATTTGCGGAAGTCAGATGGTGCAAATTTAATAGTAAAATAAAAAAATACAAAATCGGATTGCATTTTCTTGTGATAAAAGAAGACCATATCAATTTAATTAATAGGTTAGTCAAAGGATAAATTTACGTATTTTATAATATAAAAATTATTGGAACAGCATTTAGAAAACCCCAAACTTCAGTTTGGGGAATAAAATATCTCAGTGAGATATTTTATGAATATACACATTAAAAATGTTTTATCTACTTTGCCAGGATTGTTCCAGGGTCGCAGCGGAATATCACCGGTATTCCTCGTCCCCTGGTCAATCAACTAAATTGATTGAATTTTTTGTGGAAGCCTCGGGCTTTAGTCCGAGGGGGTCACACTATTAAAGTTTTTGTCAGGTTTTATGTTAGATTTTTATTGACAATAACAAAATTTAAGTTTATAATTATTTCAGAATAATAAACATATATTGAATCAGGAGGCTTGAATGGTCAATATTGATACATTACTACGTATCATGTTTGAAAAAGCAGCATCGGATTTACACATAACGGTAGGCGTGCCCCCTATGTTAAGAATAGACGGGGAAATTACGCCTACTGAATTTGAAAAATTAAGGCCTGATGATTGTCAACACATAATATATAGTATTTTAACGGATGAACAAAAAGAAAAATTTGAAAGAGAAAATGAACTGGATATTTCTTTTGGTGTGGAAGGAATAGGCAGGGTCAGGATGAACGTTTATAAGCAAAGAGGAGCAATTGCAGCTGCATTAAGAAACATTCCTTTGCACATTATGGATTTTGACGAACTTGGACTACCAAAGGTAGTTTCTGACATAGTAAAAACTCCAAAGGGACTGATACTGGTTACAGGCCCGACGGGTTCAGGAAAGTCAACAACTCTCGCATCAATGATTGATTGGATTAATTCACACGAGTCAAGTCATATCATTACTATTGAAGATCCCATAGAATACATTCATACGCATAAAAATTGCATTGTAAACCAGCGCGAGGTTGGCACTGATACCCAGACCTTTGCACAGGCACTTAAATACGTTTTAAGACAGGATCCGGACGTAATTTTAGTAGGAGAGATGAGAGACCTTGAAACCATACAGGCAGCCCTTACGATAGCAGAAACCGGACATCTCGTTTTTGGCACGTTGCATACGCCTGATGCCGTGCAGGCAATAAACAGGATAATAGACGTTTTTCCTGCACATCAGCAGTCGCAGGTCAGGGCACAAATTTCTTTTGTCCTGCAGGCCGTTATCTCACAGCAACTTATTCCCAAAGCATATTCTTCCGGTCGTGCACTGGCAACCGAAATACTTTTGTCAAATGCAGCCATAAAAAATCTTATCAGGGAAGAAAAAGTACATCAGATATATTCCATTATGCAGACGGGAACGGAATATGGAATGAGGACGATGAATTTTTCCCTGGCAGAACTTTATCAGAGACAACTCGTTACGTATAACGAGATTTTTGCAAGAACCACGGACCCAAAGGACCTGCAAAGAATGATTCAGACGTCCAATCCTGTATAAAATTTTTAAGGAGGACCAAAGACATGCCTGTTTTTAATTATAAGGCAAAAACTCCTGATGGCAGGGTTATTGATGGACAGATTAATGTAGAAAATGAAAATATGCTGGCCCAGATGTTAAAAGCACAGAAATTAACTCTAATATCATCCACGCGGTCCGGCGGGTTGATGGCGTTGTTAAATTTAGGACCAAAAGTAAAAACTGAGCAGGTCTCAATTTTTGCAAGGCAATTTTCAACGATGATTGCAGCAGGGCTTCCAATTTTACAATCGTTAAATATTCTTGTAGAACAAACGGAAGATAAAACTTTTAAAAGCGTCCTGACAAAAGTAAGGGATGACATAGGCAGCGGTACAAATCTTTCTGATGCCATGTCAAAATTTCCAAGCGTATTTGATACCCTTTTTTGTAACATGATTAAGGCCGGCGAACTATCCGGGTCGCTGGACCAGATACTGGACAGATTGGCTACTTATCTTGAAAAAGCAGAAGCATTAAAACAAAAAGTAAAAGGTGCAATGACGTATCCTGCCACTGTATCGGTAATTGCAATTTGTATAGTTATTCTTTTGATGGTTAAGGTAATTCCAACGTTTAAAGTAGTTTTTGAAAGCTTTGGTTCAGGACTGCCAACTCCAACAAAAATTTTATTTGGTATAGCAGAATATGAACAAAAATGGGCAATCGTTCAGGTTGCAATTATTGCCGCCATTGTTTTTATAATAACCGTTATAAAAAGGACGGAACGCGGCGGTTATATCATAGATGACATTTTGTTGAAAATGCCGGTTATTGGTATACTTCAAAAAAAATCAACCGTTGCCCGGTTTTCAAGAACCCTTGGTACATTAATAAAAAGCGGGGTTCAGATACTTGATGCACTTGAAACGGTTGCCCACTCTGCCGGCAATAAAGTCGTTGAAAAAGCATTGATGGATACAAGAGATGCAGTAAGGGAAGGACAATCATTAACCGAACCATTAAAAAAGACGGGGTTATTTCCTGCAATGGTTATTCAGATGGTATCGGTAGGTGAAGAAACGGGAAAATTAGACGACATGTTATTAAGGATGTCTGACTTTTATGATCAGGAAGTTGACACTGCAGTTGAGGGATTGATGTCAATGATAGAGCCGATGATTATGGCTTTTTTAGGCGTTGTAATTGGAGGAATTGTTATTGCAATATTTATACCAATGTTTAGCATGGGTTCTCTTGTAACATAATGTCCTTAAATGCATTCATAAAACAGGGGGAAATAATGTCGTTGTTGCATGACAAATTTAACGAAAGCATAGCGATATTAATCAGCATTTGAAAATTTATATAAAGGCTATTAATAAATTTAATTAAAAATATATAATTTAAAATCTGATTTTTTTATCAGGCATTGATGTTTTATAACATGAAATGTTTTTAACATATAAATAGAAAGTTGCAGCGATTATCAATTTTGGTCAAAGAAATTACAAAAAAACAATACAAAAAACTTGACAAAAAAAAATATATATGATATAAATGTTATAAGTTAATATAAATCACTTTGAAAGGAGGTGAAAGTATGAAAAAAACAAAGGGTTTTACGCTTATTGAACTAATGATAGTTGTTGCTATCATTGGTATTCTCGCTGCCGTTGCTATTCCAAGATTTGCTGATATGTTGGAAAAAGCAAAAGAAGGAGCAACAAAAGGAAACGTTGGAGCAATGAAATCGGCTGTTACAATTTATTATGGAGATAATGAAGGAGTTTGGCCCGGGTCTCTTGAACCAACAGCAGGTTTTAGCAGATATTTGGAAAAAATACCTGCTATAAAAGTTACACATCAATTTAAGTCTGCTGAAGGTACTTTCAGTGGTAACTCTACTACTTTAGTAAATGTGGATAAAGAGCCATCAGTACATTCCGATTCATGGGCATATGGAACGGTTGGAACGGTTCAGGGTGGAGTATGGGTAAATAGCACCTTAACTGATACAAAAGGAACTGCATATTCTTTGTATGGACATGAATAATCATAAAAAGGGCTGGAGCATTAAAATTTACCCCAGCCCTTTTTATTTATTTTAAAAGGAGGTTTTTATTTATCTTTTTAAAATTATTGTAATATTTGTTTTTGGTTTGATTTTAGGTAGTTTTTTTAATGTCTGTATATATAGAATTCCAAAGAAAATATCCATTGTTTTTCCTCCTTCGTTTTGTCCAAATTGCAAAAAGCCGATAAAATGGTACCATAACATACCTGTAATAAGTTATGTTTTTTTAAGGGGAAAATGTCATTATTGTGGTAAAAAAATACCAATAAAATATCCTGCTGTTGAAATGCTTACAGCGTTATTATTTATTATTTTTTTTCTTAAATTTGGACTTGAAAAAACCTATTTTTTTTATATAATTATAGCAGGATATTTGATAATATTATCCGTTATTGACGTTGAAACAAAGGAAATATCTGATAATTTAATTCTACTGTTATTTGTAATAGGAATTATGTTTTGTATTTTTGAAATCAATGAAATAAATATTTTTGAAGGCATCATAAGCAGTATCACAGCAGGATTTATTATTTTTATTTTGAACTTTTTTAGTAGTGGAAAAATTGGAGAAGGAGATATTAAATTAATGGCTGGATTGGCTTTGCCTGCTGGAATTTTACTATCGTTAAAGGTTTTATTTTTTTCTTTTGTTCTGGGTGGAGGTTTCTCCTTAATTTTTTTGATTTCCGGTAAATATAAAAAAAATCAAAGCATTGCATTTGTGCCTTTTATTTTTATGTCTTTTGTAACGGTTGCATTAATCTCATAATAGCGGAGGGATATAGTGTTGGATTTTTTTCAACAAAACGTGATAGGACTTGACATAGGCACGTCAACCATAAAAGCTATAAAAATCAAGAAGCGTAAAGAAGGATATGAATTATTAGGTGCTGAAATTTTTTCGTTGACTTCCGAATCAATAGATGAAATGGAACCAGAGGCAAGGACGTCCCTTTACGTAAATTCCATCAAAAAAATAATAAAGCAAAAAAACATCAATTCAAAACTTGTTACAACGGCGATACCAGGGGATTCTGCAATAATAAGGTACATAAAAGTCCCTTATATGGCGCCTGAAGAACTAAAAAATGTCATTCCTTACGAAGCGGAACAATACATACCGCTTGGGATGGATCAGATTGTTTTTGATTATCAGGTATTAAACGAAGTTGAGGAGGAAAATCAGAAAAAAATGGAGGTCATTCTCGTTGCCGTTAAAAACGAGACAATGGCACAACATCTTGACATTTTAAAATCAGCCGGCGTAAGCCCTTTCGTCATTGACGTTGATTCTTTTGCTTTATGTAATGCATATTCGTTAAATTTGCAGGAAGAATCCGAGACAGGCGTTAAAGCGGATACGGTTGCGCTTATTAATATGGGGGCAAAGTTTACGACTGTTACAATAGTTGAAAATGGCATTCCACATCTTTCAAGGGACATAAACATAGGGGGAAACAATTTTACAAAAGAGATACAAAGAGAATTTAATTTAAGTTTTGCACAGGCGGAAGAGTTAAAAAAACAACAGGCTGTTATTATGGTTGAAAATGAGGATTTGTTGTTAAGCACAATGCCGACGTCAGAAGACTCAAAGTCGGCTAAAATATTTGAAGTGATAACTCCTGCTTTAAATAAACTATTAAACGACATCAGACGTTCTTTTGATTATTATGAATCAACCATAAAAAAGAAACCCGTTCAAAAGATTCTTTTAAGCGGCGGCAGTTCAAAGATAAAAAATATCGATAGGTTTTTATCCGAACGGCTGGGTGTCCCGGTGGAAATAAATTATCCTTTTAAAAATATCAATATAAATTCAAAAAATTTTGATTTTGACTATTTAAGGGCAAACGCCGTTCATTTTAACGTTGCGATTGGCCTTGCTTTGCGGTTAAAGAGTGAAAAATAATGATAGAAATTAACCTTATCCCGCAAAAAATTAAAAAGCAGAAAAAAATGCAGGCAATGTATTTTTTGGCAGGATTAGCCGGATTTGTAATCGTTGCCATAATGTTAGGAGCCATATTTTATCAACAAACAAAGATATCAAAAATAGAAGCAGAAATAAGAAAAATAGATGCAGAATCGGCATCTTTAAAAGATAAAATAGAAGAAGTAAAAAAATTCAGGGAAAAGGAAGATTTGTATAATAAAAAGAAATTAATCATTGAAAAACTGTTAAATGAACAGTCGTACTGGATTTACGTCCTGGATAACATTGGTGAAATGGTTCTTCCTGACATGTGGCTTGAATCCCTGGTCCAGGATAAAGAAAAAAACGAAGGAATGGTAATAAAAATATCGGGATATTCCATGTCAAAAATAATAATAGCTGATTTCATAAAGCGTCTTGAAACAAATAAAAGAATTATGGACATAACGACGGTAAGCATAAAGGAAAATATGGCAGCAGGCATTAAGGCGCCTCTTGTTAATTTTGAAATAAGTTTTCTTTTTAAATTCGTTGAATGAAAGGATAAATAAAAATGGCTCAGCCAATAGCTCCCGCGGAAAAGCCGGGCACGATAAAAATTAAATTAACGAAAGAGCAACAGCAAAATTTATTGGCAGCGGTACTTCTCGTTGGATTTGCCGTTTTTGCTTATGTGAAATGGTGGTTTATTCCGGTAAACAATCAATATAAGGAAAAAGTTAAAATACTGGAACAAAAAAAGAAAGACCTGCAGGATGCCCGTGAGATGGTTGCAAAATATGCAGAATTTATGCGAAGGGCTTCTGAAATAGACAAAAAAGTTGATTTTATCTATAAACGGCTGCCAAAGACGTTTGTTTTTTCCGATGTCATAAAAGACGTTACGAAAGTTGCTACACAGAACAACATCAACGTAATAAATTTTGAACCAGAACAGAAAATTGTTAATAAAGGAGAATATAAGGAATATGCTATAAAGGTAAATTTTCCTGCGAATTATAAAAATCTGGGTAATTTTCTGACAGATTTAGGATACGTTGAACGTTTAATTACTTTTGCAAAATTTGACATTCATAAAAATGCACAACCAGCAGGCGGAGATAATTCGCAAAACATAAACGTAGGAATGGTTTTGAAAGTTTATACTCTTGAGTAGGAGTTTTTATGTTGAAAAAAAAGAAACAAAGATATATAATTATATGTGTTTTTTTATGTTTCTTTTTGTTTGTTTTGTCCGGAATTAATTATGTCCTTGCCCAGAACCAGGAACAGGACGTATTTTTTGACATAAAGCCGGTATATGAATTTGGTTTTAAAGCAGGCAGAGATCCATTTGAAGCAAGAATACAAAAGCAGCAAATACCTGCAATTATTGACGTGGATATTTCTACTTTTAAGTTAATTGGAATAACGGAGAGCCAGGGAATAAAAACCGCTCTTTTTATGTGCAGAAGCGGGACTCCTTTTGGATTTATTTTTGTAGATGGCACGCTTTATGGAGAAAATAACAAACAGATTCACGGAATTTCCGGTGAAATAAAGAGCAACGACGAAGTATTGTTAAGGCAGGGAGATAAAGAAGTGCTTTTTAAATTGACACAGGATATAGAAGGACCAAACATAAAGCCTGAAGAAAGTCCTGCAGGTATACAATAGAAATGGAGGAATGATGAAAACAAAAAGGTCGGGATTAACGGTAATGATATTTACTGTTATTGTTTTTGTTTTCACGTCTTTATTAATTGCACAAAATGAGGACGATTTTATAAGCATTTCACCCGTTGAGAAAAAAGATACGGGGACAATGATGGAAGAAAATACGATAAAAGTAGAGCCGGTAAAAAAAGCAGAGACTCAGCCGGCCGTTGCTCCTGAAAAGGTTTCCATCCCTTCCGAAAGATTGGCAACCGTTGAAAAAATAACTTATCTTGATTCAAAAGACAAACTTGAGATAAGAATAATAACATCAGACGACGTTAAATATAAAGCAACCGAACTCGAACCGCCGCCAAACGACAGGATACTTATACAGATTTTTAAATGCAAGGTTGATTACAAAAGCATAGACGTTAACAAAGCGGGTGTTAATAAAATCCGCAGTGCACCACACAATTCAACGGCGTGGGTAGTCGTGGATTTAAGCAGCAAGCAAAGATGGAAAATAAGAAATGAAACTAAGTCAATAGTCCTGGAAATTTTAAAAACGTCCGAAACCAGAAAAGAAGATGCTTTGGTTTCAAAACCTGCTCCATCCTCCATGATTTACAGAGTGCTGGACGTCGCTGCAAAAAATCTTGGTAAACAGACAAGAATTATCATCACCACGGATGGCCCGATTAAATACAGAATAAAGAAAGATGCAGAAAATAAAATGCTTACCGTTAATATATTAAATGCCGTTTCTGCATGGAAAGAAGGTTCCATAAATAGACAAATAGGCAACGTTGCATCAATAGATTTGAAAGAAAACAAACAAACAAAAGTAATAGACATAAACATTAAATTTCTGGAGAATCTTCCATATACCGTAGTGCGGGATCAGAATCAGATATTGATAGATATTGATAACGTTTTACAAACGGGTCAATTACCAAAAAAGAAACTTGATTTAAATCAGCGATTGTCAATAAATGTTCAGGATGCCAGTTTGCCGAGCGTTCTACGGCTTTTATCTGCACAAACCGGTTTTGAATTTTCTATAAGTCCGTCCGTATCAACCGCTGCATCCGTGACTATAAGGGAAGAAGACAGGCCTTTATATCAGATTTTGAGAGACGTATTAATACCGAGGCAATTATATTATGAAATCCAGAATAACATCATTAAAGTAGGGTCCGTTTCAGAATTAAAAAGTGCAAAAGCGTTAAGACCCAAGTTGACAAAATTTTACTATCCAAAGACAATGCTTGCCGATAATCTGAAAAAATTACTCGACGTTCAGATAGGCAAAGAGCCACTTATGGACCTGTCGGTTACCGTTGATAATGCAGGCGGGATGAACAGAATAATGCTGGTTGGAACGGAGGAAGACGTTGAGCAGGTTATGGATATGATTGCAAGTATAGATTATTCAAAAGACGGCGGTGATTATGAAGGATCAGAAGGCGGCATCCTACGGACGAAAATATTTAAACTTAAAAACATAAGATTGCAGGAAGAAGCAGGAAATGCAATTGAAACGCAGCAGGTCACTGAATTAAAGGATACGATAGAAGCTTTGCTTACAAAACAGGGAGACGTTAAGGGAACTTTAACTTTTGACAGAAGAACTTCAAGTTTGATTGTGACGGATACGCCGGCAGTATTGAAACGTGTCCAAAAGGTTCTCGATACTCTTGACGTCAAAGTTCCCCAGGTAACGATAGAAGCAAAATTATACGAGGTAAGCGTTGATGCTGCCAATGACATTGGAATTAATTGGACGGCGATCGGGCAGGATAAAGAGCCATATATAAAAGGAGATATTAATGTCGGCGCCGTTCCTTCCGTCGGCAGCGTTGGACAATTTGTTTTAGGGACTATCCAGAACGGTTTTAAGATAGATGCATATTTAAAAGCACTCGAAAGAAATAATAAAGCATCTCTGTTATCTGCTCCAAAAGTAACGGTTCAGACAAATATGCCGGCAACTATAAAAACGTCAAGGCAGGTATATTACGAAGAATCTTCAATTGTTACGCAAACGAGTGGTCCACCGGTCGTAACAACGGAATTCAAATCCGTTGAACTTCCGATATCTTTAAATGTTATATGCAAAGTAGATAATCAGGATACAATTAATATGGTGGTTCATGTGGAAGTCCAGAGTTTAATCCAGACAAACAGGACAAGCGGGCCTCCTGACATTACGAAACAAAATGCAGATACCTATGTAAAGGCAAAAAATAACGAAACAATAGTGATAGGCGGTCTGTTAACGGACAAAGTAACGGAAACGGAAAATAAAGTCCCGCTTCTTGGAGACATACCGTTGCTTGGGAATCTTTTTAGAGCGACGAGCAAAACAAATGAAAAAACAGAACTTATCGTATTTTTAACTCCTTCAATCGTTGAAGATTAAATTAATTTATCAATTTTGTAATTAAAATCAAGGAATAATAAATGATCAGATATCTTACGGCAGGCGAGTCCCATGGTAAGGGTTTAAACGTTATCATAGATGGTGTCCCTTCAAATTTAAGAATAGAAGAAGATTATTTAAATTTCATTCTTTCCGAAAGGCAAAAGGGATACGGAAGGGGTGGCCGTCAGCAGATAGAAAATGACAGGGTGGAAATTTTATCAGGTATCAGGTTTGGCAAAACAACCGGGGCCCCTGTATCGGTATTCATAAAAAACAATGATTATGAAAACTGGAAGAAGCGGATGTCCGTATTTCCTCCTGGAATAACCGAAGATGAATTCATAGTCCCGCGTCCAGGACATGCAGATTTTGCAGGCGGCATAAGATTTAACCAGAGGGATTTAAGAAACGTCCTGGAAAGAGCAAGTGCAAGGGAAACGGCAGCAAGAATCGTTACCGGCGCGATATGTAAAATATTATTAAAAGAATTTGACATTGAAACGTTTGGATACGTAACTAACATAGCAGGCATTTCAACGGCGATAGACAAAAAATTATCTTTTGAACAAATTGTCAAAAGAATAACAGATAACACGAAAAAATTCAGGGTGGATTTAAGATATCCTGATTCAGATAAAATCCGGCAGATAATCGGGAAAATAAACAATGCAATGAAAAACGGTGATACGGTCGGCGGTGTAATAAAAATAATAACAAAAGGCGTGCCGCCTGGACTCGGCGACTACACCCAGTGGGATAAAAAACTTGACGGAAAAATTGCAATGGCATTGATGAGTTTACAATCAATCAAAGGAGTTGAATTTGGCGCAGGGTTTTCTTATGCAAATATACAGGGTTCAGTTATTCACGACGCAATTTATTATTCGAAAGGCAGAGGATATTTCAGAAAAACGAACAATGCAGGCGGATTGGAAGGCGGCGTAACAAATGGATGTCAGATATCTGTTCAGGCAGTAGTAAAACCGATATCAACACTGAAAAAAGGCATAGATTCTATTAATATAAAAACCAGGAAAAAGAGCAGGACAATATATGAAAGGTCTGACGTTTGCGTGGTGCCTGCTGCTGCATTAATTGCAGAAAATCTGATTGCAATTGAGATAACAAACAGTCTGATGGAACAGACTGGATGCGTAGAATTAAATCTGATGAAAGAAAATTACAAAAATTATTTGAAACGCATAAAAAGATATTAAAATGAAAAACATCGTATTGATAGGGTTTATGGGGAGCGGAAAAACGGTAATAGCAAAGCAACTTTCCAAAATTTTAAACAGGCAGATTATTGATACGGACGATATAATTGAAAAAAAACAGAAAATAAAAATAAAAAAGATTTTTGAATTATATGGAGAAAATTATTTCAGAAAACTTGAATCAGAAGCAGTAAAATCTGCAGTCAGACAAAAGGGAAAAGTAATATCCACAGGCGGAGGCGTTATAGCAAGGGCGGGGAACATAAGAGAATTAAGGAGAAACGGTATTATTGTTTATCTGGAAAACAAATTTGAAACGTCCTTAAAGCGTCTTAAAAATAAAAAAGACAGACCTCTGTTTAACGTGGCTGAACTGGAAAAAACGAAACTACTTTTTAACGAACGTTTGCCGCTATACAAAAAAGCGGCAGACGTAATCGTAACTACAGACAATAAAACCATAAAAGAAGTTGCAGATGAAATTGTCAGAAAAACGGTAAAATATATATGATACAGACAAACATAGAAGTGAAATTACAGAAAAATGGTTACAGTATACATGCCGGCATTGGTATTTTACGTCAGGCCGGTCAGATAATAAAAAATCTGATAAAAGGTCAGAAAATTCTGATAGTAAGCAATAAAAAAGTATTTAAACTTTATGGGAAAACATTAATACAATCATTGCAAAAATATTTTAAATGCTACGTTTTTCTGATGGGGGATGGAGAAAAATACAAAAATATCCATACTGTATCAGAAATTCTTGAAAAATGTGCAAATATAAAACTTGACAGAAATTGTGCAATAGTTGGTTTGGGTGGCGGAGTCGTTGGCGACGTTGCCGGTTTTGTTGCTGCAATTTATATGCGAGGTATTAATTTAATACACGTGCCAACATCGTTGGTTGCACAGGCAGACAGTTCCATAGGCGGTAAGACGGGGGTTGATTTAAAAGCAGGGAAAAATCTTATCGGATGTTTTTACCAGCCAAGAGCCGTAATTACGGACATAGACGTTCTTTATTCACTTAACGAAAATGAATATAAAAACGGACTTACAGAAGTCATAAAATACGGCATCATTATGGATGCTCCTTTTTTTTATTTTTTAAAGAAAAACGTAACAAAAATAATGAACAGGGATAAAAAGGCATTGTTTTATATGGTAAAAAAATCAATACAAAATAAGGTTAAAATTGTTGAAAAAGACGAAAAAGAGACGACCGGTTTAAGGGCTATTTTAAATTATGGGCATACCATAGGACATGCCATTGAATCTGCCGGCGGTTATAAATTATATAAACATGGGGAAGCAGTTGCAATAGGTATGTTTATTGCAGCATCAATTGCTTATAAAATGCAAATATGTCCGAAAGAAACGTTTATTGAGCAAAAACAAATATTAAATTTATTTAATTTAATTAAACCTTTAAAAAAAATAAAAACAGACAATATTTTAAAAAAAATAAAATATGACAAAAAAGCAGTAAATGGTAAAATAAGATTTATCTTGACAAAGAAAATAGGCTATGTTAGTTTTATACAAAACATGGATCTAAATTTAATAAAAAAGGAACTGGAGCGATATAATAAGTGTATCAAACAAATTAGCAGAAGTAAGGAGGAATTATAAGCATGCCCGGGGATACTGCTTTAACGGCAGAAATAGAAGAATTGAAAAAAAAATTATCGCAAAATCCAGATTCACTGATATTTGTACCTCTTGCTGATGCATACAGAAAAGCAGGTTTGCATGACGAAGCCGTTGAGGTTTGTAAAAAAGGTCTTGAAAAGCATCCTTCTTATACTTCTGCAAGAGTTGTTCTTGGCAGAATATACATAGAAAAGAATAAGTTTGACGAAGCCATTCAGGAACTTCAAAGAGTTGAGGCAGTAGACGCGGATAACATAATGGTGCATATAATGCTCGGTAATACTTATCTCAAAAAAAAAATGTATGCAGAAGCGGTTGAACAATTTCAAAAAGTTATTTCAATAAATCCTGAAGACGTTGAAATACAGGAAAAATTAAAAGAAGCCCTTTCGGCAAAACAGGAAACGACTAAAATAGTAAAAGAAGAAGAAAAAAAAGAAACAGAGACGCCCGTAAAAAAACAGGAAAAACCGGTTGAAAAACCCAAAATAGACGTCCAGAAAAGTCTGAAAGCAGCAGAACTTTATACGAAAAAAGAAGATTTTGAAAAAGCGATTGAAATATACAGAGAATTGCTTGACATGGACCAGGAAAATATCGTTGTTCAGCAAAGATTACGTGAGGTTTACGATCTTCAGGATAAAAGAATAAAAAAGGCAAAAGAGAAGTCCGGGTCATCCGATGGTGACAAGATAATATCTTCCGACAAAATAACGACGGAAGACATTCTTGACGTAATGAAAGAAGCGGTTGAATCAGATAAAGTTGATGAAGAAGAAAACAAAACTGAAAAAAAAGAAGAACGTCCGGAAACGGAAAAACCGGTTGAAACCGCACAGGCAACCTTAAGCAAAGAAAAAACGAAAGATATCGAAAAAATTTTAAACACCTTAAAGGAAGTTGACGGGATTATCGGCAGTTTTTTTTTATTAAGGGATGGAAGCATAATTGCGAGCGTATTACCGCCTTCAATTAATATAAATGAAATAGGAAAACACATAGCAGCAATAGTTGAGAAAACGGAGAAATCGGTTCAAAATATGAATCAGGGTAAACTGAATCAGGTTGTAATATCTTCGGAAAGTGGACAATTGTTATTTACGGAAGTCATGTCCGGCGTGCTTTTTATGATAGGCGATGAAACGATAAACGTTGGTAAAATGCATTTGATTTTAAAAGACATTATAAGTAACTTAAAAAAGGTGCTTTCTTAGGAGAATTAAAATATGGATTTTAAGACAATTTTAAAAAGAATCGTTGAAAACGTTGATGGAGCAATTGGAGCCGGAGTTATTGGTGAAGACGGCATAGCAATTGACCAGTTTTCAACTAAAAGTGATTTTGACATATCGGCTGCTGGAGCCGAATATTCTACAATTATCAGCAGTGCAAAAAAGGCATCCCAGAGTTTCGGGCTTGGAAAGACAAACGAGGTTTTAATATCGACGGAAAAAGCAACTATGATAATGATGGTAATCGGGAAAAGTTATTTTGTAACTCTTGCTTTAAACCTGGACGGGAATCTTGGACGCGGCAGACTGGAACTTAAAAAAGCCATCCCGGAATTAGAAAAGTTATTATAAATGTTTTTCAGGATCTTAAAAAGAACGTTCTGGCAATTCTATGAAAATCTTTTAAAGGGGTTGTTGATAAATTTATTTTTTTCCATTTTATTGCTTGCCATTTTTATCGTTTTTTTTATTAAACTTGAAAAATATGAAATTGCATTTTTACTACTTTTTTTTGCATGGCATGTTTGTTCACCGGGCATCGTTTATTATTTATCCAAAATTGTAACCATGAAAGAACAGAAATCCGTTCTCTCCGAAATATTTGAAGGTATAACCAGATATTTCTTACAGGGAACGGTATTTTTTGTTATTAATCTTGGCTTTTTCTTTTTGTTTTATCTTGCCTATAATTTCTATATACGTTTACAGACAATTAAAATACTTTCATTAATACTGGCGGGAATAAGTATATGGATAGCGGTTATTTTCATATTAATGCAGTTATATCTGATTCCTATTCTGATTCTGGATGAAAACAAAAGAATTTTTATTTCATATAAAAAGGCACTAATTATGGTTTTGTCCGCGCCATTTTCAAGCTTATTTTGCATGATTTTGATATCTTATTTTCTTTTGCTGTTTTATCCATTATTGGGCGTAATATGTGGTTCTCAAATTCCCATCGCCGCAGCAGTAATTTCTCTTTTCCCGATTTTTTTCATGCCTTTTTTTACTTTTGTTGTTATAATGTTACTGCAGATTAATTCTACGGTGTTGATTTATGAAAAACATAATATTATGCCTGATTTAAAAGAACATTGGGAACAAAAAAGTATGTCGAATTTTTTCAGGCCATGGGAGGATAGATGAAAAAAAGGCGATTTTCGGATAAAGGTATTAATTTTAAACTACGGAAAATTCTAATCATTATGTTGTTCATTTTCGCCTTCATTTTTCTTGTGAAAATTTTTTTAAATTATATTGAAATGAAAAATAAATACGATTCGGTAAATAATCAAATAAACGAATTAAAGGACGAAAACGTAAAACTTGAATCCAGGATTGGTAAACTTTATGATGACAGGGAATACATTGAAAAAGTAGCGAGAGAACAGTTAAACATGGTAAAAGACGGAGAAACGGTATATATATTTACGAACGACTGATTTTATTGCGGGATAAAACAAAAAGGAGGTTTTAATAATGAAAAAAGTAATGACTGGCATGGCTGTTTTTATTTTATTTATTATTAATAATTGTGCAACGGGCGGAATGAAGGCAAGCGATATAACCGGTATTAAAGTAACTCCGGAAGTTTTAAAAGTAAAAGTGGGAAAAAGCATTGAAATGACTGCGGTTGGCATAACTAAAGACGGAAAAACAATAGACATTTATCCCGCATGGGAAATAGATGCAAAAGATAAAAAAATAGGAACGATAAATAAAACGACCGGTAGTAAAATAACTTTTACCGGAAGATCACCCGGCATAGCAAAGATTGTTGTAACGATAGGAGACATTGCAAAGCAGGTAAAAATAACCGTCGTTAAGTAATTAGCGTATTAATTTTTTTATGTAATTACAGGAGTTTATTATTCTTAAAATAAAAAAGCCCGTATTGCTACGGGCTTTTTATATTGGTTGCGGGGGTTGGATTTGAACCAACGACCTCTGGGTTATGAGCCCAACGAGCTACCACTGCTCCACCCCGCGACAAGTGTAGTTATTTCAACCATATCCACTATATAAAAGAACCAATACGTATTTTATTATGCCATACCAACCTGTGGGGGTTGGATTTAGCCGCTTCGCCGCTTGAATGCGGCTTCGCGTCTCCGGCTCGTTCTGCTTTACGCACCGTATATGATAAAAAATCCCTGCGGGATTTTAAACGGTGCTTATCCTCGCTAATCGCTCGGCAGCAGAACTCGCCTTCGGCAGGAATGCCTCAGCCAACGACCTCTGGGTTATGAGCCCAACGAGCTACCACTGCTCCACCCCGCGACAAGTGATAATCTATTTTTTTTCTTTCAACTTTCATATTATTAAAAACGTTACGTATTATACCATATTAATGAACGATTAACTATTTAATTTTCTGTAATCTCGTTTACGAAATTTCTGGTGCCGGGAGCCGGACTTGAACCGGCATGGATTTTCATCCCGTGGATTTTAAGTCCACTACGTCTACCATTTCGTCATCCCGGCAATTTTAAGTGAAACATATTATGCAATATAAAAAACTAAAAGTCAATACCTGTATAAATTTTTGATTCCTAAAATTATTATGTTATAATATTTAAAAATTAATGAAAACAGGAGGTGCTGCATGATTATAAAAATGGAAAGAATTTCATTTTCAACAAAAGGATTTAATGAAATAAAGGATATTACTGATAGAGTGGCAGAATTGATTGAAGAGAGCGATGTAAAAAATGGCATAGTCGCGCTTTTTGTGCCTGGTTCAACCGGCGGTCTGACGACAATAGAATACGAATCAGGGCTGATAAGTGATTTCCCCGATTTAATGGAAAAATTAATACCATACAAAGCACATTATGAACATAACGCTACGTGGGGTGATGCAAATGGTGCATCTCATTTACGTGCATCGTTGATAGGTCCGTCACTTACCATACCGTTTAAAGACAAAAAAATGACGCTTGGAACATGGCAGCAGATAATATTTATTGATTTTGATACTCATAGCAGAAACAGAAGCATAGTCGTGCAGATAATGGGGGAATAAATCATACCTTGCCGTAAAAAATGCCGTAATTGTTCCATTAAATTAATCAAACGACAAAGCCATAAAATAATCCTTGAATATAGCCCGAAATATTATTATAATATACGTAAATAATAAGTTTGTGAAATGATTTCACAAAGAATGGATGGATTATTATACGAAATAATAAATATTAGATTATCTTATTTGACCTATCCATTTCCAAAAATAGTCAGATTAAGAAAGGAATAAATTAAAAAAATGAATAAATTTGCTGACGTTGCAAAAAAAAGTATATTTAACATAACTCCATACGTTCCAGGAAAACCAATAGAGGAAGTTGAACGGGAATACAAAGTAAAAAACGTAGTTAAACTTGCTTCAAACGAAAATCCGCTTGGACCTTCAAAAAAGGCAATAAATGCCGTGGAAAAAAAATTAAAAGACGTAAATCTTTATCCTGATAGTTCCGTTTATTACTTGAGAAATTCACTTTCAAAACGCCTGGAAATTTCAGGAGACATGCTTATGTTTGGCAATGGTTCAAACGAACTTGAGCAGCTGCTTGCGGAAGTATTCGTTAATCCCGGGGAAGAGGTTTTATTTTCCGACCTCTCTTTCGTCGTTTATCCGATTGTAACTGAAATTGTTTCGGGTAAAGCCGTCATAGTCCCGCATAAGGATTTCAGGCATGACATTGATGGATTCATTGAACGGATGACAAATAAAACGAAACTGGTTTTTTTATGCAATCCAAACAATCCGACCGGCACGATAATTACAAAAAACGAATTTGAAAAATTTATGAATTCAATCAATCACAGGACCATCGTAGTTCTGGATGAAGCGTATTTTGAATACGTAAATTGCAGGGAATTCCCGGACGGCGTTCAATATTTAAAAAAATATCCCAACCTTATAGTCCTGCGGACATTTTCAAAAGTTTATGGTCTTGCTGGTCTGCGGATAGGATATGGTATTGCAGACAGGGACATTGTTGATCTGATTGACAGGGTAAGGACGCCTTTTAACGTAAGTTTACCTGCACAGATTGCTGCAGATGCCGCTTTAAAGGATAAAACCCATATAAAAAATACTCTAAAGACAAATAACGACGGAAAAAAGTTTCTTTATGCGTGGTTTAAAAAACTGGAGGTTGATTTTATTGAGACGCATGCAAATTTTATATTCGTAAAATTCAAATGCAATAGCAGTGAAATTTTTGAAAAACTTTTAAAAAAAGGGATCATAATAAGACCACAACGGGGAAATTATGCGAGGATAACGATTGGCACCAGAAAGGATAATTTAAAACTTATAAATGCGTTAAAAAACATTTTAATTTAAAAACTAATTTTTAATTTTCAGGAGGATGCAATGATCATAGTAATGAAGCCAAAAAGTACGAATAAACAGATAGAGCATATCGTTGGAAAAATAAAAGAATACAAATTAACGCCGCATATTTCAAAAGGCAAGGAAAGAACAATAATAGGAGTAATAGGCGATGAACGCGTTTTACAAAACGTCCCCATCGAAGGTTTACCCGGCGTAGAAAAGGTCATGCAGGTATTAAAACCATATAAACTTGCGAGCCGGGAATTTAAGAAAACGGATACGATAGTTGACGTTTCAGGCGTAAAGGTTGGAGGTAAAAAGATCGTTGTTATTGCAGGACCATGTTCCGTTGAAAGTGAAAGGCAGCTTTTTACGACCGCAAAAGCGGTGAAAAATGCAGGTGCAGACATGTTGCGCGGAGGTGCTTTTAAACCAAGGACATCTCCTTATGCTTTTCAGGGAATGGGTGAGGATGGATTAAAGATACTCGCTGCTGCAAGGGAAAAATTTGGACTTCCTATAGTTACTGAAGTTTTGGATACAAGACACGTAGAACTTGTCAATAAATATGCCGATTGTTATCAGATAGGTGCAAGAAATATGCAAAATTTTGAACTCTTAAAAGAGGTTGGAAAAACGAACAAGCCGGTTCTTTTAAAAAGGGGTTTAATGTCAACCATTAATGAATGGCTTATGTCCGCTGAATACATACTGAGCAACGGTAACATGAACGTCATATTATGTGAGAGAGGCATAAGGACGTTTGAAACGGCAACAAGAAATACGCTGGATATTTCTGCTGTTCCGGTGGTGAAATCGCTTACGCATCTGCCGGTTATGGTTGACCCATCGCATGGCACGGGAAAAAAGAGTATCATAGAACCGATGTCAAGAGCAGCAGTTGCAGCCGGGGCAGACGGTATACTTGTGGAAGTTCATCCCAATCCGGAAGAAGCGCTGTCCGATGGAGAACAATCTTTATTGCCCGTGGAGTTTGAAAAACTCGTAAAATCCATAAAAAAAGTTGCACGTGCAATTTATAGAACTGCATAAATAAGTGTTAAAATGACTATTCAAAAAAACAAAACGATTGCCATAATAGGAATGGGATTTATGGGAGGAAGTCTTGGCGCCATTTTATTAAGAAAAAAATTATGTAAAAACGTCGTTGGCATCGGAAGAAACGTTAAAAAATTAAAAATAGCATTAAAAAAGAAAGCTGCTACTTTTGTAACTACGGATTTAATAAAAGGCGTGCAAAACGCCGATATAGTAATAATTGCATTGCCAGTAAATCTTATTCCCGCTACTTTTATCAAAATAAAATCATATCTGTCAAAAGATACGATCGTTACGGATATGGGAAGCGTAAAAGGAATTATTGTAGAAAAGATAAGGGAAGTTGATTACAATAAAAATTTTATCGGCTCTCATCCTATGGTTGGTTCTGAAAAGTCGGGAATAAAAAACATCATACCTGAAATTTTTCAGAACGGGACGTGCATAATAACTCCTGATAATAATTCAGACATAAAAAAAATTACACTGGTTGAAAAATTCTGGAAATCAGTTGGAATGAAAGTCGTAAGAATGAATGCAAAACTTCATGATAAACAAATTTCAAGAATCAGCCATTTTCCACACATTATATCTTTTGTTCTTACGAATATGGCTGCACAGATAATCAGGAAAAACAGGGAAATAATAGGCCGTGGTTTCAAAGACGTTACAAGAATAGCAGCATCGGATGAGGAAATGTGGTCAGACATTTTTATTGCAAATAAAAATGAAGTATTAAAAGACATAGACATTGCAATAGAAGAACTGGATGCTTTATCCCAGATGATTTATTTAAATAAGGAAAAAGAACTGAAAAATTACATTTTAAATGCAAGGGAATTAAGGGAGAAAATATAAATGAAAAAAATTCATGTTTCGCCTCTGAACGGATGCTTAAAAAAAATATCAGTTCCGGGTGATAAATCCATTTCGCACAGGGCCGTCATAATTGGTTCCCTTGCAAAAGGGGTAACGAAAATTTACGATTTTCTGGAAGCGGAGGATACTTTAAATACCATTAAAGTTTACAAACAAATAGGCGTTAAGATAGAAAAAAAAGGACAAACATACGACGTTTATGGTAAAGGGTTGTTTTCTTTCCGTGAACCAAAAAAAGAATTATACGTCGGCAATTCAGGAACGGCAATAAGGTTAACACTCGGCGTTCTTGCGGCGCAGAATTTTAAATCAGTAATCACGGGGGATGCCCAGATAATAAAAAGACCCATGAACAGGGTAATTATTCCGTTGTCTGAAATGGGGGCACGTTTTGAAAGCAACAACGGTTTTGCCCCAATTACGGTTCAGGGTGGTTCTTTAAAGGGGATAAAATACAGAATGGAAATGCCAAGTGCCCAGGTAAAATCTGCCATAATTCTGGCTGCAATACATGCAGGTAATCCTACTGAAATAACGGAGGACGTTAAATCAAGGGACCATACCGAGCGTATGTTAAAACATTTTGGGGCAAAAATAAAAATAATGGACAAAAAAATCGTAATTACTCCAGGCGGATTTAAGAGTAACGTAGTTTACGTGCCGGGAGACATTTCGTCTGCGGCGTATTTTATTGCAGCCGGAGCTATAATGAAAAATTCAAGGATAACGATATTAAACGTAGGATTAAATCCGACGAGAACCGGAATAATAGACGTTTTGAAAAAAATGGGTGCAAAGATAAAAATAAAAAATTTAAAAATTAAAAATAACGAACCGGTTGGCGACATTTTAATAACTACTTCAAAACTAAAAGGCATTACGATCAAAGGCGAAATTATACCTAGGGTTATTGATGAGATACCGATAATTTCCATCCTTGCAGCGTATGCAGACGGTAAAACCGTCATTTCTGATGCATCAGAATTAAGAGTAAAAGAAACGGACAGGATATTTTCAATTGTCAGAAATCTTAGAAGGATAGGAATAAAAGTAGAAGAGAAAAAAGACGGCATGATAATACATGGAAACGGCGGAAAACCGTTTAAATACGTTGACATAGATTCTTTTGGAGACCACAGAATAGCAATGGCGTTTTCCATTGCCGCACTGGTCAGTGACAACGGGCTTCTGATAAAGGATACGGAATGCGTAAATACTTCTTTCCCCGAGTTCTTTGACATTTTGAAAGAATTAAAGAGATGAAAAAAAAATTAGACGGCATAAAAGGCATAATCTCTTTTTGGATAGTCTGGATTAATAAGGTAATTTGCATTGTTTTTTTTAAACTTTTTTATTTTTTAAGGGTAAAAAATGCAGATAACGTTCCAAAAAAAGGCGGACTGATTATAGTTGCAAATCATTCAAGTTATTTTGACCCGCCCCTGATTGGGATCGCTGCGTGGCGGAGAACTTTAAAATTCATGGCCAGGAGCACTTTGTTCATACCTGGATGGGGGCAATTTTTGAAATTGATAGGCAGCTTTCCCGTAAAACAGGGTGTTATAGATAGAGCCGCTTATAATACATTAATAAACTACATCAGACAGGGAGAGGCCGTTGTTTTTTTTCCGGAAGGAACGAGAAGCCCTGATGGTAAAATCCAGGACGGTAAAGCCGGTTCAGGCATGCTTATATATAAAGCCGGAGTAAAAGTCCTGCCTGTATATATTCATAATTCCTGGAAAGCATGGCCCAAGGGAAAAATGCCAAGACCGTTTGTCCCTATTACTGTTGTTTTTGGTGAAATTATGGATTTCAGCGGATGTTTTACAAAAAAACCTTCAAAGGAAATTTACGTTGAAATAACCTGCAAAATTATCGAAAGATTAAAAAAAATGCAGCAGGATTTCCTGTCAAAAGAGGCAGTAAAAAAATGAAAATTGTTATTGCAAAGGATATTGGATTTTGTTATGGCATTAAAAGAGCAAGAGATATTATATACAGTGCAGTAGAAAAATATCCGGGAAGAAAGATTTATTCTTTCAGGGAAATAATACACAATCCACAAGAAATAAAAAGGATTAAAGATTTTGGAGTCCGCGTTGTTTACGATTTAAACAAGATAGAAAAGGATTCAATCGTAATAACAAGTACGCATGGTATAACTCCAGAGGAAGAGAATATTTTAAAAAATAAGAGGTCGGTAATCGTTGATACTACGTGTCCTTACGTCAAAAAAACGCATAACATAGTGGAGCATCTGGCAAAGAATAACTATGAAATACTGGTTGTAGGTGACAGACGTCATTTTGAAGTAAAAGGAGTCATAGGACATTGTCACGGCAGAGGCCGTGTAATCACTGCTTTTTCTGATATAAAGGAAATAAAAACAGCGACAAAAACGGCTGTAGTTGCACAGACAACCCAGAACGCCATTGAATACAAAAAAATAATTCTGGATATTATTAACAGAATATTTAAAATCAAGCAGACGGAATTAAGAGTTTTTAATACAATTTGCAAGGCAACGTATAAAAGGCAGAAAGCAACGACTCGTATTGCCCGAAAAGCAGACATAGTTATCATTATAGGTGGAAGAAACAGCGCAAATACCAGGCGGTTGTATGAATTAAGCAAAGACATTCTAAAAGACGTTTACCTGATAGAAACGGCTGATGAAATAAAAAAAGAATGGTTTAAAAATAAAAAAGTCCTTGGCATAAGCGCTGGTGCTTCAACACCCGACTGGATAATCAAAGCCGTCATAAATAAAATAAAGGAGTTAAAATTTTAATGGAAGAATTTAACAATGTTTTAAGGGAAGGAAACGTAATAAAAGGAAAAGTCGTAAAAAAAACCGAAGACCAGATTTACGTTGACGTTGGTTATAAAAAAGAAGGTATAATATTAAAAGACGAAGTTTTAAAATACAACTATTTACAAACCGTTCAGTTGGGGGATGAGATTGAAGTTTTCGTCAAAAGATTAGATAAAAACACTGAAACCATAATTCTTTCAAAGGCAATGGCTGACAGAAGAAATATTTTTAACCAGATAAGAAAAGCACACAAAGAAAACGTTTCAATTGAAGCAACCGTAATTAAGATGGTAAAAAGTGGGTTTATAGTTGATTTTGGAGCAAACGTTACAGGTTTCCTGCCGATGTCCCATTCAAAAGCGTATGGCAGGGATCTGACTGGCCAAAAATTGCCGTTGAAAATCATAACATTTGAAGAGGACAAAAAGAACGTAGTGGTTTCTTACAGGGAATATTTTGACGAAAAGATGAAACAGGAGCAGGAAAAAATAAACAAAAATTTTCCGGTTGGAGAAAAAATAAGGGTAAAAATTACGGATTTAAAGGAAAACGGAATGGAAGTAACAAAAGAAGGTTTTTGCATTTTTATTCCTTTGCACGAAATTTCATACAGAAGACATATAAATGTTGCGGAAAATTTCAAGATTGACGATGAGATAGACGCCGTTGTAATTTCAACGGAAAAAGGAGACGTAAGATTAAGCATAAAGAAAAGTTTTCCCGACCCTTTTGAAAAATTTTTAAAAGAAAAAAAACATGGAGACAAAGTAAAAATAAAAATAGATGAGATTGACGGGGATGGGGCGTTCGTTGACGTGGATGGCGTAGTTGATGGTTTTCTTCCAACCGGGGAAATATCGTATTATAAAAAAATCAATAACGCAGGAACGGTTTTCAAGAAAGACGATGAAATGGAAGCTGTTATCATAAAAATGGATGAAAACCAGAAACTTGTAATCGTAAGCATAAAACGACTTGAAAAAAATCCATGGTATAACATAGAAGAAAGATATCCGGTTGGTGCAAGAGTTATAGGGATTATCAGGGAGATTTCAGAGAGAGAAGGCGTTACGGTTGAACTGGAAGAAAATTTTGATGCGTTCATGCACGTTTCAAACGTTTCGTGGTTTAATTTTAATCAGATATCCGACGTTTTAAAACCCGGGGATAAAAAAGAATTCAAAATTCTCGGATATGACAAAAACAAATACAGATTATTACTTGGTTTAAAACAGTTGTCCCAGTCGCCATGGAGTAGTTTTATAAATAAATACAAAGAAGGTAATCTGATTGACGTAAAAATAACGGAAATAGAGGATAATTACATCAATTGTCAGATTGTAGAAGGAGTTTTTGGAAGAATTTTTATTAAAAATAAATTAAAAGTTAAATACAAAAAAGGCGACGTTATTAATGTAAAGATAACAAAAATTGACAGGGAACAGAAAAAAGTAGTTCTTTTTGCAAAAGACGTTGAAGTAACGGACGAAAAAAAAGAACTTGACGAATACATCAAAACGCACGAGCATACTTTTAAAATGGACGACGTTGCAAATTTTGATAACGTAAAAAAAGAGGGGGAAAAATGAAAAAGATACCGGTACCGACGGTTAACAGACTGTCAATTTATTTAAAGTGCTTTAACGAACTGCTGGATTCAAACGTTATGAACGTTTCTTCCGATGAAATAGCAAAAATCATCGGATTAAATCCTGCACAGGTAAGAAAAGACCTTGCATTTTTTGGCAAGTTTGGCAGGCGCGGCTTTGGTTATAACGTAAATTATTTAAAGGAAAACATAACCAAAATACTCGGGACGCATAAAAAATGGAAGGTTGCCATAATCGGGGCAGGGAATCTGGGGAGAGCACTCACCATGTATAAAGGTTTCACAAACAGGGGATTTCACATAGTTGCCTGTTTTGATACCGACCCTTCAAAAATTGGATGGGAAATTGACGGGGTCCGGATTTATAGCATGGAAGAAATGGAAAAAATAATAAAAAAAGAAAAAATAGAAATTGCAATAATAACGACACCATCTTCAAATTTGCCTGAAATCATTAATAAATTAAAGAAAACAAACGTAAAAGGCATTCTAAATTTTGCAGGGAAGCACATATTAAACGAGAAGCATATTATAATAAGAAACGTTGACCTCGCACTTGAACTGGAACAACTGACTTTTTTAATTTCAAACAAAAATAAAATGCAAATGGAGGAAAAAAGTGGAAAAAATCAGGATAAAATATAAAAACATTGAAACAGAGGAAAAAGAAAATACTTTAATATCTGAATTTTTGAAACAAAATAACGTAAATCCGGATGGCATTATAGCCGTAAAAATAGGAGGAAAATTATTTGATTTAAAATCTCCTATAACGGAATCCGGAGAATTAAAGGAAATTACTTTTTCGGACAAAGAGGGTAAAGAAGTATACTGGCACAGCACTTCGCATATTATGGCTGCAGCAGTAAAAAGATTGTACCCGGACGTAAAAGTAACTATTGGTCCTGCCGTTGAGGAGGGCTTTTATTACGATTTCGACAAGGATAAACCATTTACAGAAGAAGAACTTTCCGTTATTGAAAAAGAAATGCAAAAAATTATTGATGAAGGAAAAGATTTTATAAGGGAGGAAATGAGCAGGGAAGAGGCAATAAAACTTTTTAAAGAAGCGGGAGAGGATTATAAGGTTGAAATAATTAATGAAATAAAGGACGATAAAGTAAGCATTTATAAAACAGGGGAATTTGTTGACCTGTGCAGAGGCCCGCACGTAACGAATACAAAGAAAATAGGAAGTTTTAAATTGTTGAAAGTAGCGGGAGCATACTGGCGCGGAAATGAAAAAAATAAAATGCTGCAGAGAATATACGGAATTTCTTTCCCTGAAAAGAAAATGCTCGAAGAATATTTACAAAAAATAGAAGAAGCAAAACAAAGGGACCACAGAAAACTTGGCAGGGAACTTGACCTATTTTCAACGCATGACGAATTTGGCCCGGGTCTTGTCTACTGGCATCCGAAAGGTGCAATAGTAAGAAAAGAAATTGAAGATTTCTGGCGGGCAGAACACCTTAAACGCGGTTATGAACTGCTTTATACCCCGCACGTGGCAAAAATTGATTTGTGGCATAAATCAGGTCATACCGGATTTTACAAAGAAAACATGTATCCTTCTATGATAATGGACGATTATGAATATCTCATAAAGCCGATGAATTGTCCTTTTCACATACTTATTTACAAGACGGGAATGAAAAGTTACCGTGATTTACCGCTGCGATGGGCTGAACTCGGCACCGTATACAGATACGAAAAATCCGGCGTATTGCATGGTCTCATGAGGGTCAGGGGCTTTACCCAGGACGATGCACACATATTTATGATGGAAGAACAACTTGAAAGCGAACTTGAAAACATAATAGATATGATTATTTTTATTTTAAAAACTTTTGGTTTTAACGAATATGAGATATTTTTAAGCACAAGACCTGAAAAAGATTACATAGGCGACAAAGCGATATGGGATAAATCAGAAGCAGCGTTAAAATCTGTGCTTAACAAAACTGGTTTACCTTACAGCATAGATGAAGGTGGCGGGGCTTTTTATGGCCCAAAGATTGACATCAAAATAAAAGATGCCCTTAACCGCACATGGCAGTGTTCTACGATCCAGGTAGATTTTAATCTTCCGGAGCGTTTCGACGTTAATTACGTAGGAAAAGACGGAAAAGAACACAGGGTTGTAATGGTTCACAGGGCTTTGCTTGGTTCATTTGAAAGATTTTTTGGCGTTTTGATTGAACATTACAAAGGGTCATTTCCCGTCTGGCTTTCCCCGGTGCAGATAAAAATTCTGACAATAAATGAAAAAGTGATTCCATTTGCGGATTCAATACATAAAAAATACAGGGAAGCAGGAATAAGGATAATCGTTGACGATGAAAATGAAAAAATAGGAGCGAAGATACGGCGGGCCACGATGGAAAAAGTCCCATATATGTTTATAATCGGCGAAAAGGAAGTTACTGCAAAAACCGTTTCCCTGCGTTTAAGGACGGGGCAGGAAACAAAAGGAATTGATCCGGACAATTTCCTTGCCGACATTCTCCGGAAAATAAAAAACAAAGACGTTGAAATTTAAATGTCTATGAATTAAATGAAAGGATATTCTGAATTGGCAAAGAAAAAGACGGTTTTTACGTGCTTAAACTGCGGATATAATTCTTCAAAGTGGCTTGGCAGATGCCCTTCGTGTGGTGAATACAACACATTTACGGAGGAAGAGACGTTTGAAAGAAAAAGCAATGATACATACAGACATTTTGACAATTCTTTTCTTGCTCCTATTACGGAAATAAAAAAGGATGAAGAGGAAAGGTTAAAGACCGGGATTGCCGAAATAGACAGGGTTTTTGGCGGCGGTATTGTAAAGGGCTCGCTTTCCCTGATTGGCGGTGAGCCGGGTGCAGGAAAATCAACGCTTGCACTTACCATTGCAGACAAACTCGCAAATTCAGGAATTAAAGTCCTATATGTATCGGCAGAAGAGTCGGCAAACCAGATAAAAATGAGGGCAGACAGAATAAATTCAAAATCAGAGATGCTTTTACTTGCAATAGAAACGGAAGTGGAAAAAATAGTTGGAATTATTAATAAGGAAAATCCTGGTCTTGTAATAATTGATTCAATACAGACGGTTTACAAGCAGGAAGTGGATTCTGTTGCAGGAAGCATAAATCAGGTAAGGGAAAGTTGTGCCCATTTTTTATACGCGGCAAAAAGCACGAACATCCCGATAATGATAATAGGTCACGTAACCAAGGAAGGCATGATAGCAGGTCCGAAGATGCTGGAACACATAGTTGATGCAGTGATGTATTTTGAGGCAGAAAAATATTACAAACTGAAAATTTTACGGGCAGTAAAAAACAGGTTTGGCTCAACGAATGAGATCGGCATTTTTGAAATGACGGAAGACGGCATAAAGGAAGTTAACAGCCCTTCTAAATTGTTTATTGAAATTTCCGACAAAGCAAAATCAGGAAGTTCGGTAATAACGCTGATGGAAGGAACCAGACCCATATTGATTGAATTGCAGGCACTTACTTCCAGGAGAAGTTTTGGCATACCCCAGAGAACCGTGACCGGTGTGGATTACAACAGATTATTGCTCATAATAGCCATACTTGAGAGAAAACTTAACGTAAATCTTGAAAATCAGGATATTTTTATAAACGTAACCGGCGGTCTGAAAGTATTTGAAACAGGAGCAGACCTTGGCATTGCCGCCTCAATTTATTCGAGTTTTAGAAACGTCCCCATTTCGCCAAAAATGATTTTTATAGGAGAACTCGGACTGGACGGCGAAGTGCGGACCGTTATGTTCATGGAAAGCAGAATTCAGGAAGCCGAAAGATTAGGATTTTTAAAATGCGTGATACCCGAAAAAGCCGGAAACGTTAATACCCGCATGGAAATCATAAAAATAAAAAACGTTTCTGATTTAAAAAAGATTATCACTGAAACACCAGATTAAAACAGAAAGGAGGTGAGAAACATGAACTGGACAATTTTATTTGTCATAATAGTAATATTTATTTCTTTGATAATAATGGCCGTACAGACCATTGTTTACAAGAAAAAACTGGCAAAAGCAGAATTGTCAAAAAAATTACTTGATACCAGCGTAATTATTGACGGCAGGATTTGCGACATAGTGCGGACAGGTTTTCTGGAAGGAGTATTAATTGTCCCTAAATTTGTTTTGCAGGAACTTCAACTGATTGCCGATTCTTCTGATAACATGAAGAGAAGCAAAGGACGCCGCGGTTTGGACGTTTTAAACGAACTGAGAAAAATATCCGGTGCGACGGTTGAAATACTCGACAAGGATTATAAAGGGACGAACAAGGTTGACGAAAAACTTGTAGGACTGGCAAAGGAAATAGGTGCGAAAATCATTACAAACGATTATAATTTAAATAAAATTGCGGAAATTCAGGGCATTAAGGTCTTAAACATCAATGACCTTTCAAACGCAATTAAACCTACCTTTTTACCGGGAGAAAAGATAAACGTAAAGATTATGAAGGATGGCAAGGAAAAGGATCAGGGGATTGCTTATTTGAGCGACGGAACAATGATTGTCGTTGATGGTGCAAGAAAGATGATTAATAAGAGAATAGAAATCACCATCACCAACGTCCTGCAAACAGACGCAGGCAAGATGATTTTTGCAAAATACGAAGACAGACATTTTGACAATCACAACCAGCAGCAGAATCAAAGGCATGCAAACCATAACAGGTCGCATTTCAGACATTATTAAAGCAGAGGAATTTTTAATGATGAAAAACATAGGAATTGTCATGGCAGCCGGCTCTGGCAGGCGGTTTGGAAACCGCCTGCCAAAGCAGTATCATAAGATTCATGGCAAAGAAATATTAACTTATTCCGGATTAATTTTTGAAAATGAAAAATGCATTGACGGGATTATTTTCGTTGTTGACGAAAAATTCATAAATTACGTCAGACAAAACGTAGTAAAAAAATACAAATTTACAAAGGTCATTGACGTAATAAGGGGCGGCAGGGAAAGGTTTAATTCCGTGTCTAATGCCATAAAATACCTGAAAAAAGTGAATACTGAAAACGTTTTCATCCATGACGGAGTGCGGCCTTTTGTTTCGCCGGGCATTGTGAAAAAAATGGCAGAACTTTTAAATGCCGAAAAAGCGGTTATCCCCGTCGTAAAAACTCCTGCGACGTTAAAAATTACAAAAAATGGATACGTGAAAGGAACGCTGGACAGGGAGAACGTTAGACTTGCAGCAACCCCACAGGCTTTTAAATTTGAAATCCTAAAGAAATTATACACAGATAAATTCATAAATAAAATAAAGCCAACCGATGAATCTTACGTTTTTGAAAAAGCCGGCATAAAGGTAAAATATATAGATGAAGATGAAAAAAACATAAAAATAACAACGAAAAACGACGTTGAAATCATGAAAGCCATGCTTAAATGATGCAAAAAGTCCTGATGGTCTATATGGACAGATAATTTTTAGACGGAATGTGTTTTATTAAATACGGATAAGGAAAGGAGAAAACATGAGAGTCGGGATTGGTTACGACGTTCACCGTCTTGTCCGCGGCAGGAAACTTTTTTTGGGCGGTTTTGAATTTGAAAATTCGGAATTCGGACTGGAAGGTCATTCCGATGCAGACGTTTTGCTGCACGCACTGATGGATGCGATGCTTGGGGCAGCAGGTCTTAACGACATAGGACATTATTTTCCTAATACGGATGAAAAGTATAAAGGCATAAGAAGCACGGAATTGTTGAAGCAGGTAAACGAAGAGATACAAAAAAAAGGATATGAAATATGTAACGTTGACATGATAATGGTGGCAGAATATCCCAGGTTATCTCCCTACATCGACAAAATAAAAACATCAATAGCAGAAATCCTGGATATAGAACTTGACCAGATAGGTTTAAAGGCAACGACCGAAGAAGGACTTGGCTGGACAGGAGCAAAAGAGGGCGTAGCAGCACATGCAACGGTACTAATAGAAAAGATAAAGTGAGGAAAAATCAGGCATGAACAAAGATATAAAAATTTACAATACTCTTACCAAAAAGACAGAGCCGTTTAATCCCATACACGGGGATGAGGTTAAAATGTATGTATGCGGGCCGACCGTGTATAATTATTTTCACATTGGAAATGCGCGTTCGTTCATTGTTTTTGATACGTTCCGTAATTTTTTAAAATATTCCGGATACAAAGTAACGTTTGTGCAGAACATAACCGACATAGACGATAAAATAATAAACAAGGCAAAGGAAGAAAAAACAACGTGGAAGGAAATCGCAGAAAAATATACTGCGGCATTTTTTGAGGACGTAAAAAAATTAAACGTTGACGATGCAGACTTTAATCCCAGGGCAACGGAAGAAATTCCGGCGATGATTGACCTTATAGAAAAACTTTATAAAGAGGGCGTTGCATATACGACGGACAACGGGGTTTATTTTGACGTTTCAAAATTCAGTGAATATGGTAAACTTTCGCATAAAAACGTAGACGAATTACAAAGCGGCATAAGGGTGGACGTTGATGAAAAAAAGAAAAATCCGCTTGATTTTGCTCTTTGGAAATTTTCAAAGCCTGATGAGCCGGCATGGGACAGCCCATGGGGCAGGGGCAGACCCGGATGGCATATTGAGTGTTCTGCAATGTCTTCAAAATATCTTGGCGGGACTTTTGACGTTCATGGCGGCGGCATAGACCTGATATTCCCTCATCATGAAAACGAGATAGCACAGTATGAGGCGGCGAATAAAAAACAGTTTGTAAGATACTGGATGCACAATGGTTTTATGAATATAAAAGGCGAAAAAATGTCAAAATCCATTGGAAACGTAATCCTTGCAAGAGACGTGGTAAATTTATATCACGTTGAAGTATTAAGGACGTTTATGCTTTCCACCCATTACAGGGCCCCCATGGATTTTTCCATTGAAAACATAGATGCCGTAAAATCCGGTTACCGGGAAATTTATCATACCTTTCAGAGATTACGCCAGATAATTAACGGAAAAGAAAATAACGGATGTGACCTTGAAAAAGAAAATCAGGTTTATGGTTTTAAACAAAGGTTTATCAATGCACTAAACGACGATTTTAATACTCCAGAGGCAATAGGAGTCGTTTTTTCTGCACTTAATGCGATAAAAACGGACGTTAACAAAAATAATTCTGAAAAATGCATCTACTGGAACTGCCTTTTGTCTGAAATGTGTTCCGTCCTGAAAATAAAACCTGAGGTTCCGGAAATAAACGACGAAATAATAAAACAGGTTGAAATCATAAACGATAAAAGAAAAGAAAAAAAATACGCAGAGTCGGACGAATTAAGAAAAAAACTTCTGGACGTTGGAGTTGTGCTCGAATTTACCAGGGACAGGACTTTTATAATAAAGGACTTAAAATGATTTATAATATAAGCGGCAGACATAATAACCGGGGTGAACAATGTTTTTATATGGCAGAAACGTAGTAAGGGAGATAATAAAAAGCGGGGAAAGAAAAATTTACGAAATTTTTGTTTATAAAGGCGCGGCAGACGACGTTAAAGACGTCATAGAATACGCCGGGGAAAAAAACGTAAAAATCACGTTTGTTGACAAAGAATTTTTGTTTAAAAAATTCAGGACTGATAAACACCAGGGAATAGCGATAAACGTTGAAGGAAACAAAAGTTATACGCTGAAAGAGTTTTTTGAAAAATACAAAGATGACGAAAAAACGTCCGTCTGCATCCTTGATTCCATACAGGACCCCCGTAATTTTGGTGCAATAATAAGGAACTGCGAGGTATTCGGGATAAATGGCATAATTTTTTCTCCAAATAATTCATGCGACATAACCGATACCGTTTATAAGGCATCAAGCGGTGCCCTTATTTACGTTGACATAGTAAAGGTTTCAAACATTAATAATGCAATAAAAGAGTTAAAGGAAAATAATTTCTGGATTTATGGATTTGACGTAAAGGGAAACGTTTTTCTCGACGAAGTTAAATTTGACAGAAAAAGTGCGGTTGTTTTTGGCAGTGAAGGCAGCGGAATGAAGGAACTGGTAAAGAAAAACTGTGATTTCCTTGTAAAAATAAGGCAAAAAGGCAGAATTGATTCACTTAACGTTTCAAACGCCGTAGCAGTCGCTGCTTATGAACTAATGAGACAGAACAAAAAATAATTAATTGCAGATGCATTTATATAATTTGTTTATAAAAAGGTCGCATAAATTCATGGAAAGATGTTTATACACAACTAAAGATTGTAAAATGAAGTGCATCAAATAGAAGACCCATCGTTCACATGTGTTAGAATGTAATTGTAAAAAAACACAAAACACAGAGGTGAAACGATGGGACCAGATAAGTATGACACAAAGAATGGGAAATACAAGCAATTAAAGGAAAGCGAAAGATGGAAGATAGAGGCGTATTTGAAAGTAGGATTGAAAAGCGAGGAAATAGCAGAAAAGATAGGAAGAAACCGAAGCAGACACTTGTCAACAATGTTGTGTTTCCGAATCAAAGAATTTAACATTGAACAATTGATTCATGTCGTATGATTTGCCATTAAGTTTATAGTTCATTTGAAAGAGTAACGAACGAGAATCAGAACCGGATGATAAGAAGGTTTATAAACAAGGGCACAGATATAGGAAAAGTAATGAGAAAGACAGTGAGGGCAATACAAAATTGGATGAATAGTTATCCCGGAGCAATATTA
>JAGNJD010000026.1 GCA_018000835.1 Candidatus Goldiibacteriota bacterium
GGGGGAGCAGGCTTGCAGACACAATTGCAGCAGAAGCACTTGTAAATAAAGCCAAGTATGAACTGGAAGACGTAAAAAAAGCAATCAGAACGCAGATTATTGAAGCGATGAATAACTATAATTATTCTGTTTTGAAATTAAAAGAGTTAAAAACGTATTACGATTTTAATCTTAAAAATTTAAAAGAACAGCAAAAAGATTATTTACTCGGCAACGTAAATAATCTTGATGTGATACAGGCAATGATGGATTTAAAAGATTCAAAAATTGCCTATGATAACGGGAAAATTACGGCGGTGCAAAACGAGTACGTTTTAAAACTTTATACAGGAGAACAAAAGTGACTATTTCAGATTTTTCCATAGAAAATCCTGTTTTTGCATGGATGTTGATGCTCGGCATATTTATTTTTGGCATTTTGTCATATAAAACGCTTGGCGTAAGTTTGATGCCGGACGTTGATTCCCCTGTTCTGACTGTTTCCACATCCTGGCCGGGTGCATCGCCTGAGGTTATGGAAAAAGAGGTAACAGACGTTCTTGAGGAAGCAATCATGGGGATTGAAGGAATAAAAGAAGTAACGTCGTCATCTTCCCGTGGTTATTCAAGGATAAGCGTTGAATTTGTTCTTGAAAAAAACATAGACGTCGCGCTTCAGGACCTGCAGGCAAGAGTATTAAGAGCCCAGAGAAATTTACCCCACGACGCAGATAGTCCAATCATAACGAAAAGAAACGATGAAGACATGCCGATATTATGGCTGTCGGTTACCGGAAACAGACCCCAGAAATTTCTCATGGAATATTCAAAAGAATATCTTGAAAATGAATTTGCATCCGTAAAAGGCGTTGCTGAAATAAACGTCGGTGGATACGTGGAATCTGCATTAAGAGTATGGGTGGACCCAAATAAGATTAATGAAAAGGAAATAACCGCAGATGACGTAGTTTCTGCCATCCAGACGCAGCACAGGGAACAGCCGGCAGGATACATTGATACCGGAACAAAAGAAATAAATTTACGGGTCCTCGGTGAAGCAGAGAGCGTTGAGGAAATACAAAAAATCATAATTCCTTCAAGGCAGGGTTCAAAAATATGGAAGCCGATTAAAATTAAAGACGTTGCAGATGTAGAAGATGGTTTGCAGGACATCAGAAACATTTCAAGAACCGACGGGGCTTTTGGCGTCGGGCTTGGCATCATGAAACAACGTGGAGAAAATGCGGTTGAAGTAGCAAAAAGAGTAAAACAAAAAATGAACGAGATAAAAAAACGACTGCCGGAAGGCGTTAATCTGACCATCCGGTCAGACACGACAAAATTCATAGAAGATACGACATCTGACATGACGTTTATCATAATTTTATCGGTCATATTAACTTCTCTGGTATGTTTTTTCTTTCTTGGCTCCTTCAGGGCTGCAATAAGCGTATTTTTAACCATACCAATATCAATTATCGGGACGTTTTTTATGATGAAACTTTTTGGCTTTACCATGAATACGTTTACCCTTCTTGCAATTTCACTCGTAATAGGAATAATCGTTGATGATGCCATAATGGTCACGGAAAACATTACGAGGCACCATGAAAAGGGAGAAAACCGCATAAGAGCGGCCATCAAAGGTTCAAGGGAGATAACGTTTGCGGCTCTTGCAGCTACCATTGCCATAATTGCAATATTTATTCCGGTCGTTTTTATGCAGGGCGTTATTGGAAAATATTTTTTTCAGTTTGGCATAACTTTATGCGTTGCAGTTGCTCTTTCGTTACTCGGCGCATTGACCGTTGTGCCCATGCTTCTTTCTCAGATTATGAAAAAAACAACGGAAAAAAATTTTTCTGTAAAGATGTACAGCTTTTTGATTGATAAATACAAAAAAATGCTTAAATTTTGTCTTGACCACAGGGTTTTTGTAATAGTTTTGTCAACCATCATATTCGTTGTATCACTTACAATAGCGATGTTTTTAAAAAAAGAATTCGTCCCGGTCCAGGATCAGGGCACGATGATGGTAAATATCCAGATGCCGCCCGGAACTTCCATAACGGTTACTGACAACGTTTTCAGGCAGGCGGAAGAAATAATAAAATCCCGCCCGGAAGTGGATAATTATTTTTTGCATTTTGGCGGTTCATCAGGAATGATATCGGTTACGTTGCAGGACAAAAATGTGAGAAAAAAAGATCCTGCAACCGGTAAAAGATTAACCCAGCAGCAGATAGGGGACATAATAAGACAGGAAATCAAAAAAATAAAAGGAATAAGAAACGTATCGGTCCGTGACCCTTCTTTTATGTCAATGGGCGGCGGAAGAAGGGGATATCCGGTTGAGTTCATTTTAATAGGCCCTGAGTGGAATAAACTGGCAGAAATAGGCGGAAACATGGCAAAAGCAATGGAGGAATCCGGCAAAATGGTTGATGCCGATACTGATTACAGACCCGGTATAAACGAATTATACATAGTTCCTGACAGACAAAAAGCATTTGAGTATGGAGTAAATATTTCCACGATTGCTTCTACCGTCGGGACTTTGTATGGCGGCACGGTTGCAGGTAAATATACAAAAGGCGGAAAAAGATACGACATCATAGTTCAACTAAAACCGGAAAACAGAAAAGACGTGGAATTCATAAAAAACGTAAAAGTAAGAAATAACCGTGGCGAACTTATTAAACTTTCTTCGGTTGCAGATTTTATAGAAGAGCCGACGCTTAGTTCAATTACCAGGCAGGACAGGCAGCGCGCCGTCCGGGTCTTTGCAAACGTTGCTACAAAAAGTTCCCAGGGAGAAGCAATAGAAGAAACCGAAAAGATTGCAAAAAAACTTGTCCCTGAGGGATACTTTTTGCTGCCTTCCGGCGGCACAAAAGGATTTTCAGAGACGTTTAATAATCTGATAATGGCACTTGCACTGGGAATAGTTTTTGCATACATGGTTCTCGGCGTTCAATTCAACAGTTTAATCCATCCGTTCACGGTTCTGCTTGCATTGCCTTTCAGCATAACCGGTGCTTTTATAGCACTCGTTTTAACGGGAAATTCGTTAAACATATACAGTATGATAGGATTGATACTTTTAATGGGCATAGTCAAGAAAAATTCAATACTTCTCGTTGATTTCACCATTCGTGCAAAAGAACGCGGTCTGGATACGAGAAAAGCACTTGAATATGCATGTCCCATAAGGTTGAGACCCATCATAATGACGTCTATTTCAACGATTGCCGCTGCAATACCGCCTGCGCTTGCACTGGGACCCGGTGCAGAAAGCAGAGTGCCTATGGCTGTCGTTATCATCGGAGGAGTACTTTTTTCAACGCTTCTTACGTTATTTGTCGTGCCGGCTGCATTCAGTTTGCTGTCAAGATTTGAAAGCCACCAGCATCTGGAAGACGTAAAAATAGCAATGAAAGAACTGGAAAAAGAAAAATAAGGAAACTTTTTTGATCATAATGCATCTAATTATTGGAACAGCATTCAGAAAACCCCAAACTTCAGTTGGGAAAAAAGCAAATGAAGTCTGTGGTTGCATCTGAATCAACGACAGTATCAGCGGCAACGTCAGTAACGGATGCAGCATCCACAACTGAAACAGTGTAAAGAAAGTCAAAAAAGCAAAAAAGGCAAAAGCAGAAGTAACGCCTGTTGAAACAGTTGCACCTACAACAACAGGATATGTCGAAGTAAAATAGAAATTCTGCTTAAAACCTGCATGTATTATATAATGCCTGCAGCTTTTTTAACCTTGCTGCGTGTCCGCCATGTGTCTATCCTCATTCACCACAAATTTATAGAAAATTCTTTATTTTTGTTTTTATTGTAGTATAATATAAAACCATAAATTTATTAAACAGGAGGTAATTCGTATGAGTTGTATTGAAACCGTAAAAGCAAGACAGATTCTTGATTCAAGAGGAAATCCGACAGTAGAAGTTGACGTCATTACCTGTGAAGGGGTAATGGGACGTGCCGCAGTTCCATCCGGTGCTTCCACGGGAACAAAGGAAGCAGTTGAATTACGCGATGGAGACAAGAAAAAATATCTCGGTAAGTCAGTTTTAAAAGCGGTTGAAAACGTAAATAAAATAATTGCACAGGAAATCAAGGAAATGTGCATATTCGACCAGATTGCCATAGATAAAAAAATGATAGAACTTGACGGAACAGAAAATAAGGGAAAACTTGGGGCAAATGCAATCCTGGGTGTTTCTCTTGCCGTTGCAAAAGCAGCAGCAAATACACTTGGCATACCGCTTTACAGATACATAGGCGGCGTAAATGCAAAGACACTGCCTGTGCCGATGGCAAACGTTATAAATGGCGGTGCACATGCAGATTCAAACGTTGACATTCAGGAATTCATGCTGATGCCAATCGGAGCGCCGTGTTTTTCAGAAGCGTTAAGATGGGGAACTGAAACTTTCCATGCGTTGAAATCAGTTTTAAAATCAAAAAGTTATAATACGGCAGTAGGAGATGAAGGCGGTTTTGCTCCCAACTGTAAATCAAACGAGGAACCACTGCAACTGCTCGTGGAAGCAATTGAAAAAGCAGGTTATAGACCTGGGGTTGATATTGCGATTGCAATGGATCCTGCTGCTTCAGAATTTTATGATGAAGAAAAAAAGAAATATGTATTTAAAAAATCAACAAAAGAGGAATTAACGTCAGAACAGATGGTTGATTTCTGGGTAAATCTTGTAAATAAATATCCAATAGTTTCAATAGAAGACGGTATGAGCGAACTTGACTGGAACGGACATAAAATGTTAACTGAGAAACTTGGGAAAAAGATACAGATAGTAGGGGATGATTTATTTGTTACAAATCCAAAAATTTTAAAGAAAGGTATAGAAGATGGAGTGTGCAATTCTATATTAATTAAGGTAAATCAGATAGGTTCTTTAACTGAGACGCTTGATGCCATTGAAATGGCAAAAAAAGCCGGTTATACGGCAGTTGTTTCACACCGCTCGGGAGAAACAGAGGATGCCACCATAGCAGACATAGTAGTTGCGATGAACGCGGGCCAGATAAAGACGGGTTCGTTCTCACGCACGGACAGGATAGCAAAATACAATCAACTGTTAAGGATAGAGGAAGAACTCGGAAACACGGCAGAGTTTAAAGGCAGGGAAGTTTTTTATAATGTAAAAAAATGAATATTGATGTTACATACGTTAAAGTCAGACGTCAGAATGAACGTCGGGTAATTAAAAAATATTTTTTATTTTCGTGATATATAAACTATTTTAATTATACAAAGGAGGCAATTTATATGTATAAACTTGTATTGGTAAGGCATGGCGAGAGTTTGTGGAACAAGGAAAACAGATTTACCGGCTGGGTTGACGTTGATTTGTCTGATAAGGGAAAAGAAGAGGCAAAAAAAGGTGCGCAGGCATTACTAAAAGAGGGCTATACTTTTGACGTTGCTTTTACTTCTGTTTTAAAAAGGGCAATCAGAACTTTGTGGATAATATTGGACGAAATGGACCTGATGTGGATACCCGTCATAAGGTCATGGCGGCTTAACGAAAGAATGTATGGTGCATTACAGGGTTTAAACAAAGCAGAAACTGCAGCCAAACATGGCGAGGAACAGGTTCAAATATGGCGCAGGAGTTTTGACGTCCCGCCGCCACCGCTTACAAAAGATTCTCCAATGTATCCTGGTAAAGACAGAAGATATAAAGATTTAAAAGAAAGTGAAATACCATTAACTGAATGCCTGAAAGATACGATTAAAAGAGCAATGCCTTTCTGGAATAAAACGATAGCGCCCGCGATAAAATCAGGCCAGAGAGTTTTAATAGCAGCACATGGAAACAGTATAAGGGCGTTTGTTAAATATCTTGATAACATTTCTGATGAAGACATTGCCGGGGTAAACATTCCAACAGGAATACCGCTTGTATATGAACTGGATAAGAATTTAAAGCCGTTAAGTAAAAACTATTTAGGTGACCCTGAAGAGGTGAAAAAAGCAATGCAGGAAGTTGCAAATCAGGGAAAGGCAAAGAAGTAGTTCTAAGAAACGCCTTTAAAATAAAGCATTTTTATTGATTTTAACGAAGTTAAATTAAAAAGAAAAATAAAAACTTGACAAATATATTTTAATATTTGTATAATATTAATGCCTTTAAATATTATTTATTCTAATTTAAATTTTAAAGGAGGCAAAAAGATGGGAATGACGCAGGCAGAAGCAATTGCAGAGCGGTTAAAACAGGAGGCAAAAAGATTATACGGGGGAGCGTTAGTAAGAGTTTCAATAGATGCATATCCAAACGATGATGGTGCAGACCTTTATGTTTATGCGCCTAGAAAATATTCGGATATGCTGCTTGCAAAATTGAAAACGTTGAAAATACAATTATTAAAAAATACAAAGGTCAGCGCCGATAAATTAAGGATTTTCATGGAAGATTCAGAAAATATGTCGCAGCAGTTAAAAGAAAAATTAATGGCAGAACAGGGAGCGCAGAACAAGTAAATTTTATAAAGGGAGATGCAAAGATGCATAAAAGAAAGGGTGCAAAAAATTTAACCATACTTTTTGTACCCGATGATAATGCCGGGGTTTTCAGTTTTAAAATAAACAGGGTTTTATTCCTTGTTCTTGGTATTTTATGGCTTGGGGGCACAATTTTTTCCGGATTTCTTTTATATAAACACATAGATTACAGGGCTACTCAGGAGTATAACAGGTATTTAACCAAAAAGCACAAGGAATTTGCAAAAGAAATACTGGAATCCCGCGAAATAGTAAAAAGAACGGCTGAGGTGGAAAATCAGTTAAAAGATATATTAAAATTAAAATCCCAAAGTGCAATAATCAAATATACCGGTTTTGGCGGGCCATCTTATATTGACACTAAACTTCTTGAAAAAGAAATTGAAAATAACAACGACATCATAAGTAGAAAAGCATTTGAAGCAGCAGTGAAATACGTTGAATCCCAGGCACAGACAAATGAAAAGAGTTTTCAGGAAATCATAAAATACATTACCGACCAGCGCGCAAAACTAACGGCTGTTCCATCCGGCTGGCCGGTTAAAGGCTGGATTACCTGTGGTTTTGGTTCAAGGATTGACCCGTTTACGGGGGCTCTTTCGTTTCATCAGGGAGTTGACATCGCAAACGACATCGGTACGCCAATAAAAGCAACTGCAGACGGCGTTATCCAGTATGCTGATTTTGAAAGAGGTGGATACGGTAATCTTGTAACGATTAATCATGGAAACGGATATTTGTCAAAATACGGTCACATGCAAAAATTCATAGTATCTCCGGGACAATACGTAAAAAAAGGACAGATAATCGGATTTTTGGGAAGCACCGGTAAATCAACTTCTCCGCACATGCATTACGAAGTTTTTTTAAACGGAGTTGCAGTTAATCCGGTAAAATATTTAAAAAAAGAAGTTGCGTTAAAATGATTTTAGGCAGATGCAAAATGCACGGAGAAAAAAATTAATGTTTTCAAAAGGTGACTCTTTGGATACACTCATTGGAAAGGCATGTGAAGTAAAGGGAGACATTATATCAAAGGAAACGATAAGGGTAGATGGCAAAGTGGAAGGGCAGATAAAAGCCACTGAAACGGTTATAATAGGTGAAAATGCTTTTGTTAAGGGGGACATTGAAGCCAAACACATAATCATAGGCGGCAAAGTTACCGGAGACGTTTTGGCAACCAATAAACTTGAAATACTCGCAACCGGGGAACTCCACGGGGACATAAGGACTCCGCGCCTTTTTATTGCAGAGGGGGTAATTTTTGAAGGCACCTGCGAAATGGAAAAAATTTTACAGGATATGCAGCAGATAAAAAAATAACGTAAATATATTTGCTAAATATGTAGAACATTCTTAACGAACATCCATAATGAACATCAGCAATAAACGTCCATAAAATTATAAAGGAGAATTTTTATGATACGAGTTCGTTTTGCACCAAGTCCGACCGGATATCTTCACATAGGCGGGGCGAGAACCGCCCTTTTTAACTGGTTGTTTGCAAAAAAACACGGCGGAAAATTCATTTTACGGATTGAGGACACGGATAAGGAAAGGTCAACGACAGAATCCCTTGACGGGATATTAAAATCGTTAAGGTGGCTTGGTTTGAACTGGGACGAAGGTCCTGACGCCGGCGGCCCTTTTGCTCCTTATTTTCAGAGTCAGCGGCTTGACGTTTACATGAAATACGTTAAAAAATTATTGGATGAAAAAAAAGCGTATAAATGTTTTTGCACAAAGGAAGAACTGGAAAATGAAAGAAAAAAAGCAGAATCTGAAAAAAGAGCGTTTAAATATTCCGGTAAATGCAGAAATCTGACAGACCAGGAAGTAAAACAAAAAGAAGATGCCGGGTTGCCTTTTACCGTCAGAATTAAAATTGAACAGACCGGAGAAACCGTTATAAAAGACAAAATAAGGGGAGACGTGGTTTTTCAGAATGCGGTTCTTGATGATTTCATCATTCTTCGTGCGGATAAAATGCCGATATATAATTTCGTCGTTGTCATAGACGATGCCCTGATGGAAATTACTCACGTCATAAGAGGCGAAGACCATCTGTCAAATACTCCGAAACAGATACAGATTTACAGGGCAATTGGTTTTCCCGTCCCTGAATTTGCCCATATACCTCTGATTCTCGGTCCTGATAAATCAAAATTATCAAAACGCCACGGTGAAACGTCGTGCGAAGCGTATGAAAAAGAAGGGTTTTTACCGGAAGCATTCATAAATTATCTTGCACTCCTCGGCTGGTCGCCTGATGGTGAAAAGACAGAGATGACTGTGGATGAAATAATCAGTGAATTTTCGCTGGAAAAAGTTCATAAAGCAGGCGCTATTTTTGATAAACAAAAGTTGTTATGGTTAAACGGCGTATACATAAGAAAAAAAAGCATAGACGAATTGACGCAGCTCTGCATTCCTTATCTAAAAAAAGACGGTTTGATATCGGAAGATGACGTAAATGACAGACGTGAATACATTAAAAAGGTTATTTCGCTGCAGCAGGAAAAAATTAAAACACTTTCTGAAATTTCGCAATTATCCGTTTATTTTTTTAAAGACGAAATAAATCTGACGGATGACGCCAGGAAAGTCCTGGAAAAAAACAGGCAGGATGTAAATAAAGTTATTGGGATTTTTAAAAATATAATTCTGGAAACAGGAACTGAAAAATCAAAAGTAGAAGAAAGATTACGGGTTGACATGGAAAATGCAGGGATAAAGCCAAAGATATTTATGCACATCATCAGGATTGCCTTAACCGGTTCGACGATAGGTCCCGGCCTTTTTGACATAGTAGAGACACTTGGCAGAGAAGCATGTCTGAAACGACTGGAGAAAAATATATAAACAAGTGGAAATGCCCGGTTGCAAGTGTAAAGTGCAGATGATGAATTGTATGGCACCCGCTGCGTGGTAGCCAATGTTTTTTATTTGTAAATCCCCTTTGTCCCCCTTTTCAAAAGGGGGAAAATAAATTAAGGGAGATTTTATTTCTTTCAAATCCCCCTTTTTCCCCCTTTTTCAAAGGGGGAAAAGAAGCAAAGTAATTTCCCCTCTTTGGAAAAGAGGGGACAGAAAGAATATTTTTATTGAATCATATCGTTCCCACCCATCGTTTTAAACATGTAGAGACAGTTTTTGCTTTTCATTCCCTTTAAAGAAGACAAATCCCCCTTTGTCCCCCTTTTCAAAAGGGGGATAAAAAATATTTCCCTCTTTGGAAAAGAGGGAACCGCGCAGTGTTGTCCCTACAGAAAAAATGTAACAATGCTTCCATTAAATCTGCTGGATAGCAATAAACATATTGCACATGGCATTTTATCTATATTCCTCTTCTTATTTCTATAGTATTCCCAAATATCTGACCAATTGCAACCACTTCATTGTTATATATTAATTTACACATCCCGGTATATATTTTTAAATTATTCCCGATGGGTGCTCCATTTCTGACTTTTTTATAGGATTCTTTGTCCAGAAAAACGGCCGGCATTTCATATAACGTATCGTTTATTGAAATTATTTTTTCTTCCAAACCGGAAATTTCATTAATTTTAGAACTTTCATTAACTGAGAATTTACCTATTCGGGTTCTTTTTAAATATGAAAGGGTTGCAGCAGAACCTGATTTTTCGCCAAGATCCCTTGCCAGTGACCGCATATATGCGCCGGTACGGCATATAACTCTTAATTTTATGGCATCTGCATAACAAGCAATAATATCAATGGATTTAATAAAAATTTTTCTTGGCTTTATTTCTACAACTTTACCTTTTCTTGACAGTTCATACAATTTCTTACCGTCTATTTTGATTGAAGAATATTTTGGCGGGATTTGCTCAATTTCACCCGTAAAATCCGGCATTATTTTACATATTTTTTCTTTTAAATCATCAGGGACAGGCATGTTTTTGATTATTTTACCTTCCAGGTCGTCCGTGTCTGTCGCAAAACCAAATTTTACTTCAATTTCATATTCTTTTTCATAATTAAGATAATTATTTATTTTTGTTGCATTATTTATCAGGACAATTAATAATCCTTCTGCAAGAGGGTCTAAAGTTCCTGCATGTCCTACTTTTTTAATGTCAAATTTTCTCTTTAATTTTTCTATTGTTTCAAAGGACGTAGGTCCTTTTTCCTTGTTTATAAGCAAAATTCCGTCCATTTTGTTCCTTTTATATAAATTAAATAGCAGGTTATAATAAACGAAAAGCGTTGATTTTTCAATATTTTTTTTGATTGACCAAATAAAAATAATATGATATAAATATATATATTTTTTATAAGGAGGTAATTATGGTAAAAAGGTTATTCTTATTAAGTTTTGTTATGCTTTTTTGTATTTCTGGTTTAATGGCAGATTTCGTAGAGGGTGAAAAACCAGTATGGGCTGTGAATTCAGATACCTCTTATGGATTACAGGGCGGTGAATGGTCAATTGATTTTTCTGGTCCTATTACTTATGGTATTATTGATGGATTACAGGTTGGAACGTATTTCTGGCTTTGGATTTTCCAGACGCCGAGCGTTTATGCAAAATGGAATTTTATACAGGAAACGGATGTATTTCCTGCAATTGCCATAGGCGGTAAATTTATGGCTTTCCCGACAATTGAAGAAGAAGTAACCGAAGGAGGTTCAACGACAAAAGAAAAACTGGATATTCAATATTTTAATGTATCAGGTTATGTTTCAAAAAGAATAGCCGACAATTTTTATGTGACGGGTAGTTACACTTATAATAAGTTAAATTTCTCAACGTCTTCGGAAAAATTTGATAACTGGCTTTTAGATATAATAAAAGACATAACAGGGCAGGAAGATCCTACATCTATTTCAAATATTACGGCATCCATAATATATCAAATGTCAAAATCAACGAGATTTTTATTTGAAGGTGCTGCTAATATTTATGATAAGGCGTTTTTTTACATAAGCCCTGGCTTTGAATGGGCTATTGGTGACGTTTTTAGATTAAAATTAAGCGTTTTGACGTTATTTGGAGAGAGTAACGTTTATTATCCTTATTTAAACATGCGGCTTAGATTTAAATAACATACCCAAAAGGAGGACAAAAATGACAAAGACAGAAATGTATGCGACGATTGCAGAAAAAGCAGGGGTCAGCAAGAAAGAGGCAAAAACGGTTCTTGAAGCTTTTAATTCAGAGATTATTGAAGTATTAAAGAAAGAGAAAAAGGTGAAACTTCCTGGCCTTGGAATTTTTGTCGTTAAGGAAAGAAAAGCAAGAATGGGAAGAAATCCAAAAACAGGCGAGACAATACAAATACCTGCGAAAAAAGTAGTAAAATTCAGAGTTGCAAAAGACGTAAAAAAGCAGGTTTTATAATTAATAAAATAATAACAAAAAAGCCCGGTATTAAGTTAATATCGGGCTTTTTTATTTGTTGGACATAAATCATTACAGATGTCAGACTTATTTTTTTTATGATGTATACTATGCAATTACTGTTCGGTATTTATCTTTAATACATTATTTTATTGTAAATTATATCTCTTGTAAGTTTTAGCGGACAGCAATCTGCTCTGTTTTATTCCATAATATAAACAACTTTTTTTCTGGTTTGACTTTTGTTTGTATATTTGATATATTATTCAAAATTTGTTAAGTTAATTTTTTAGGAGAAAAAATGAGTCTGATTTTATCGGGCTATATTTTCAGCGGCCCATCGTCATTGGTTGATTATAAATATACAGACATTGATGGATTGTTTGCAATATTTTTTTTAAAATATCCCGAAAAAAAAGTTGCCAATTATGGCGTCCTATATATAGGGGATACGAAAGAAATAGAAGAGAGTCCGGGTTTTCCTGCCTCTCATAAGAAATACCCGTGTTGGGTGGAAAAGGGCAGAAGTGAGGAAAATTTATATATTGGTTTTTGCCCTACTCCCGGATTAATGCCAAAGAAAAAAGAACTGATAAAAAGGCATCTTATGTATAAATATAATCCGATGTGTAATAAATAGTTGTGTTTTATTTATTAATTCCGGGATGAATAATAACATTACGTTAAATTAAATAATTTATCGTGAAAAAAGGAACCACAGACAATTATGTGGTGTCATATAATAATATGATAATACATGCCATTAGGGCAGAAAAGGAGTAAATGGTGAAAAAAAATTGTTGTTTTCTGGTTTTAGTTCTTATGGTTTTCGTTGTGAGCGGGTGTAAAAATGAAGGTAAAACGGTTGCGCAGGTTAATGACGGGGTTATAAGCATTCAGGATTTAAACGACGAGATTGACAATCTTCCTGCTGAATACAGAATGATGGCGCAGTCTCCTGACATGAAAAAAAGAATTCTCGACAACCTTGTAATTACTGAATTGCTGTTGCAAAGTGCAGAGAAAGAAGGATTGCTTAAGGATCCGGAAATACAAAAAGCAATAAGAGAAAAGGAAATTCAGATAAAGGCAGAGGCAGATGCACAGATATATTCGTTCAAAAGACAGAAAGAAAACGCAAATAAAATAGCAAAAAGAGAAGTTGTGCTAAAAGAGATGCTGGATGACAAAAATTTTGAAAACAAGAAAATTGACGAAAAGGAACTCGTAAAGTTTTACGAACAATATGCGAATATGATGAAACAATCCAATCCTAATACAAAAGTTGAGAGTTATGCCACGTTAAAAGACGACATCAAAAGAACGGTCATAAGGCAGAAATGGATTGAAGGATTAAAAAACGAAGCAAAGATTACGATAAACGAAGAATTACTTGGTAGTCAGATGCCGGTTATAGGAATTCCTGATGTCCAGAAAAACATAGAACCTGAAAAGGTAGAAAAAAGTAAATAGAAAAAGAATGTTTGTCAAAAAAAAACGTCTTAAACATTTTTATTTTATTGTTTTTTTATGTTTGTTTTTTTCGTGTGATGCCAATAAAAACGTGATACTGGCAACGGTAGACGGCTATAAAATTTATAAAAAGGAATTTGTTTATAAATCCGTTCTTTACGGCATTGGGATTGATAACGAAGCAGATGCCCAAAATTTTATAAATTTGTTGATAAATGATTATCTCATTTTAAAGCAGGCAAAACGCGACAAAATTAGATTAAGTAACGACGAGTTTTTAAGGGAAATAGAAAATTTTGTCCCAAATTTTTCTGAAAAAGAAATAAAAAAACAGTTAAATCAGCAGGGAATAAAATACAAATACTGGATAAAGGACATAAAAGAAAAAATTATCAGAAAAAAAGAACTGAATAACGTAATGAAGGAAAATATAGAAATAAAAGAATCGGATTTAAAGGATTATTTCTGGACGAACATCCTAGAATTTAGAAATCCTAAAAAAATAAAGGCAAGGCAGATAGTATTAAATGACGAAACAAAAGCAAAAGAAGTAATCGGTTATGTCCGGGAAGGAATGGATTTTGCAGAACTTGCCAGAAAATATTCAACGACGTCGGAGGCAGAGGCCGGCGGGGATCTCGGATATTTTAGTAAAAATGAATTACCTTCGTTTATTACCGACGTCGTATTTAATTTAAAGGAAGGTGAAACGAGCGGAATCGTAAAATCCCCGTATGGATGGCATATATTCAAATGTGAAGAAATAATAAATGCAAAAACGCCTAAATTTGAAGAAGTTAAGGACGAGGTTTACGTAAAATATTTTGAACAAAAGAAAGACGAATACATACAAACATGGCTTGAAGATTTAAGAAAAAATTCAAAGATAGAAATTTATTACGATAACATTAAACTTCTGGTTCAGGAGGCTAATAAATGAAAAGAATTTGTCTGACTTTGCTTTTGTTTTCTTTTGTATTTTTCGTTTATTCAAAACAATCGGATAAAATTTACGTAAAAGTCAACGATGAAATCATACTGGAAAGCGAGATAAATGAAACGGTTGATTTATTGGCAACACAGATAAAATTGTCCGGTAAAAGCGCCGACCTCGATAAAATAAAAAAGGAAGTCATAAATAACATGATAGACCAGAAACTGATTATAACGATGGCTGCAAACGAAAATATAAACATAAGCGATGAGGCAGTTGCAGACCATGTAAACGAATTCATAGATTCTTTGAGAAAGAAATTTCCTAGTGAAGCAGAATTTGAAGAGGCACTTGCCCAGGAGGGTATGTCTTATGCGGATTTCAGGATGAAGATAGAGGCACAGGTAAGAGATAATCTGCTTTTTACAAAAGTAAAACAGAAAAAGCAGCAGGATTTTATATCAAAAGCAGTCGTATCCGACGAAGAAATAGAGAATTTTTATAACAAGAACAAGGATCAGTTTAAGATAAACGATGAAGTTTATTTAAAGCATCTGTTTTTTGATAAAAACAATAAAAAAATAGATGATGTAAAAAAATATGTAAATGATATTTATAATACCATTATATCAGGTAAAAGTTTTGAAGAGGTTGCGGAAGATATGAAATATGATAAGGGAGTAAAGGCAGTAGACCTTGGATGGGTAGATACTACCCAGCTTGACAAAAACATCAGGACTGCCGTTTATGGACTTAAAAAGAACGCAGTAACAAAACCAATAGAAACCGAGGACGGTTATCTCATATTAAAGGTCGTTGACGTTAAAAAAGGCGAAGTCCAGCCGTTAAGTGAAATAAAAGAAAAAGTAAGGGTAAAGATTATTGAAGAAAAAGTTGAAAAAATGTGGGATGAATGGCTTGCAAAAATAAAAAAGGATGCATATATTAAATATATGTAAATAAAAAACATGATAAAAGCAGGAATAATAGGCGGTTCAGGCCTTACCGGTAAAGAACTGATAAAAATATTGTCAAAACACAAAGAAGTTAAAATAACTAAAGTTACTTCCGTAAAAAGTGCAGGAACCAGAATAACCGGTTTGTTCCCTGATTTAAAAGGACTTATTGACGGAAATTTTCTGGATACCAGCGATGCCGCGGTTTTTAACGATATAGACATTGCATTTATATGCCTTCCCAATGTTGAGGCAATGAGTTACGTAAACAAAGCAATGAAAAAAGGCCTGCGCGTAATTGATTTAAGCGCAGATTTCAGGATAAAAAATCCGTCTTTATACAGGAAATATTATAAAGTTGAACATAAATACAAAAAATTGTTAAAAAAATCAGTTTACGGACTTACTGAACTTTTCAGGGACCAGATAGCAGATTCTGATTTAATTGCAAATCCGGGTTGCTTTGCAACGTCAATTTTGCTCGGAATATATCCGGCCATTAAAAATTATGATATTGAAACCATTATCGTTGATGCAAAAACCGGAATTTCAGGTGCCGGCATAGCTCCGACTCCAAGAACCCATTATCTGAATGTAAATGAAAACGTCCTGCCGTATGACGTAGGAAAAAAACACAGACATCTTGGAGAAATAGAGGACGTGATATTTAATTCACTTGGGAAAAAAACAGACATAATTTTTACTCCACAGATAGTTTCCTTAAACAGGGGGATTTTAAGCGTTAATTACGTAAAATTAAGAAAACGGATAAATACGGAAACTGTGAAAAAAACGTACGAGAAATTTTATGCCAATTCTTCCTTCGTCAGATTTACCAATTCTCCTGATCTGCACAACGTCCAGAATACAAATTATTGTGACGTTTACATAGAAGGGATTCCTGAAAGCAAAATGCTTATCATAATCACGTTGATTGATAATCTCGTAAAAGGGGCATCCGGACAGGCTGTCCAGAACATGAACGTTATGTATGGGTTTCAGGAAACAGAGGCATTAAAATGAACGATGGATATATTCTGCCGATAGGATTTAGAACATCCGGCGCGTCCTGCGGCATAAAAAAAAACAATAAATTAGATGCAGGACTGATTTATTCTGATTCATTCTGCATCTGTGAAACATTCTGGACGTCAAACAAACTAAAGGCGTGGCACATATTTTACGATAAAACCCTGCAAAAAAATCCCATCCGTGCGGTTTTTGTCAACAGCGGAAACGCAAATGCATTAAATGGCACGGATGGTTTAAAAAGCATTTTAAAAATTACAAAACGATTGTCAGAGCATCTTAACGTCCCGCAGAAAAGTATTCTTATAGCATCAACCGGTAAAATTTCCCAGAAGATGCAGGATGAAAAAATATTAAAAAAATTACCAGCCCTTACTGGTGCAATTTCGTCGGAAGATGACAAATTTCCCATGGCAATTTTAACCACCGATACAAAACGAAAAGTTCATACCGGTTTTGTCATGATTGGTGGCAAACGGGTTACCATTACCGGCGTTGCAAAGGGCTCCGGGATGATTTCCCCTAACCTCGCAACGATGCTCGCTTTTATCATGACGGATGTTAACATACATAAAAAACTGTTGCGGTTTGCAGCAAAAGAAGCAGTGGACAGGTCTTTTAACAAAATAACTGTTGACGGCGACATGAGCCCCAATGATTCGGTTTTTGTGCTTGCAAACGGGATGGCCGGCAACAGGGAAATAAAAAAAACAGATGCAGATTTCAGAAAAATTTCAGATTCCTTTAACGAAATTTTTTATGCACTTGCATGTGACGTAATCCGTGATGCCGAAGGCGCAACAAAATTCATAAAAATAAACGTAAATAACGCAAAAAATGCAATGCAGGCAAAAATAATTGCACATGCAGTTGCAAATTCCCTGCTTGTTAAAACGGCTTTTTTCGGCTGTTCACTTAACTTTGGCAGAATCATTTCTGCCGTCGGCTCAACGGGACAGGACGTAAACGTATATAACGTTGACTTAAAAATAAACGGAATTGCAGCTTTTGAAAAACAAAAAATAATAAACGAAAATCAGGTATCGCGGGAAATGAAAAAAAGAGACATAATACTCGACATCAACCTGAAATCAGGCAATGCAAAAGATTTTATACTTACAAATGACATATCCTATGATTACGTAAAAATCAACGCCGATTATACTTAAATTTTTATGAAAAGGTATATCTTATCTTTTTTTATCCTTACTTTATTTTTGACTCCGATTTTTTCATTATCAAACGAATTTATTGACGCACGAATTGCAACAATCAATGCAAACAAGGATGACATTTATTCGCGTATGGCAAAAGGCAGATTTACAGCAGGAACTTCTGACTACAAACCGCTCTTATATGGCTGGCCTGATGCGGTATGGAGTTCATTTACTACCATAAAAATAGACGTGCCTGGCAATACCCTTGTCATTTTCGGGTCTGAATCCGGAGAGTTCATACAAAATCCGTCTGATTCAATAGACGCTTTTAATAACAGTAAAAATACGTGCACATGGAATAAAAGCAATCTTGATATAAAACAGGAAATAACAATTGTCAGCAATCCGAGAGACGGAATAAACAAAGATACTTTTGAAATAAAATATACGTTGAAAAACAACAATACTTTTACTGCCTATGCAGGCATAAGAATACTTCTTGATACGCAGATTGGCGACAACGACAATTCACCGATTATCGTAAACGGGGAGGGAAGAATAATTCAGGAAAAAAAGTGGACAGGAGCAGACGTCCCGGAAGCATGGATGACATATGACAGCATAGATGCTCCGCAGATAAAAGCAGAGGGCATATTGTCTTCATACGGAGCAACAAAACCAGACCGGTTGATTATTGGTCAGTGGGATTATATGAAAGAAGACGCAAGTTTGTGGGATTATGCGGTTCATCCGCAGGACATACCAGATACTGCGGTTGCAATTTTTTATAATCCGGTTTCAATTTTGCCTTCCGAAGAAGTTTCTTTTAAAACCTATTATGGTATTCCTGGAATTTCTGGAGGCAATCTTGCCATAACAAAATCAGTTGATAAAGCAGAAGCAGACAGGGGAGAAACGTTAAGTTACAATCTGAATTATGTCAATACCGGTTCGGAAAGTATTTCAAATCCAGTCATATGGGATACAATTCCTGTAAATACGGTTTTTTATGATGCATCATCAGGATATAACATTTCTGCATCAAACGATTTAATTTACTGGAATATCACGGATATTATTGTAACAAATGCTGCAAATTCATTGTGGTTCAGGGTGGTTGTAAATGACAACCCCGGACTTTTTGTTTCAAATAAAGCAGCGGCTTCATATACTGACCAATACTGGAATGAAAAAGAAGTAAAAAATTCAAATGTCGTTTATACCGGTATTTTTACTGCAACAGCCACGCCTACGCCTACAATTTCACCTACGCGGACAATTACGCCTACGTGGACAAATACACCCGTAGACCTTGACATGGAACTTATCGGCAGTTTCCCAAATCCGTCAGGGGAGCCCGTTAAAATAATAGTAAAGTTAACGAGGGATGCAAAATTATTGTTAAAAGTATTTGACGTTTCCGGTGAATTCGTGCGTGAAATTGAAACAAGCGGTATGCCCGGCTTTAATTCAATTATATGGGATTTAAGAAATTCTGATTTTGTTCCGGTTGCATCCGGAGTTTACGTATATTCTATTGAAGCAGTCGTAAACGACAAGGAGAAAATAAAAAAATACGGAAAAATGGGAGTGGTGAAATAATTCAACCCCTGACCTGGAAATGCAATCAATCCTTTCATTATAATTGATGTCCGGTCAATCAATGAATTTCATAAAAGCGTAAACAAAGAAAAAACGAGGTAATGAAATAATATAAAAATGGCGGTTGCAGGATTGCTTTTTCCGGAATTGAAATGGTCTGATGTTATGGGCATGCTTTATGTAATCAGATTATTTTAGACCTGCAAAATCAACCCTGCAACCGTCACTTCCCTCATAAGAAAGGCGAAAATGAATTTTTTAAAATGCAACCAGCCCTTCCATTTTAATTGATGTCCGCGCAATTAAAAATATATAATTTTCAATATTTTATGTTTAATTTGTATTTTTTTACAGGACAGAAGTAATAACGTCGTCATTTAATCATCAATCGGCAATAAAAAATGGTATATAAAAAAAAATTAATATAGATATCAATTTTTTTATTCTAATCATTAGTTATCAAATTAAAACATTGTAAAAACACATAACGGTAAAATTGCATGATCTGGAATGAATGCTTGACAGAAATATAATGAATATATAAAATAGAATTGAAAAAAACATTGTAGTAACAGGGAAAGCAAATGCTGATTAAAAATCCTGCATATAAAGGAAGTGTATGAATATTTTTTTTTGTTTTAACATCATATATATTAAAAATTTTTAGAGGGGTGAGTGATGAGAAAAATCAGATTTAATTTTAAAAATTTTGCAAAACCCGCATTATATGTCCTGCTTTTTATTCTGCTGCCTGTTGTTCTCTCCCTGTTGACAAATTATTTCAGCCAGAGCACTTTTGTGGGCAGGATAATCCTTCTGATGTTAAACAATACTACGCAGGGTTTTTTGTTTATTGCTACGTTTGTTATTATTCTAATTTTGCGGAAATTCAAAAAAAAGGAAAATGCCGCAATAATAGAAGGCCTCGGATTTTACATGGCGGTTTATCTTGTAACCGTTATATTACAGGACATAATATCCAATGGGATATGGTGGTTCTTTTCACCTCTTTCATGGGAATATTTAAGAATAGTAATTTTTGCATATCTGTATTATATCGGGACTAAAGAGTTTTATGACGGAATATCCAGATGGGCGTCAAGCCTTAAGGGATTTTTTATAAAATTATTGCCTGGAATCAGGAATCTGTTTATAGGCATTTTTAAAGGTGCAGGTACAGTCCCGGCAAGGATTACCGGAGTAATATCAGATATAAAGAATAAAGGCAGAAAAGCGGCAATAACCGTAATTGTCATAGCAGGCATTATAATATTATTTATAACCGGCAGGGTGCTGTATAACAACAGTTTTATTAATGTCCTTGCATTGTCACCTAATGGTGAGGTTGATAAAAATATCATGGTAACCGCTGAGTTTTCACGCCCGGTGCAATTAAAGGATAAGGACATAAGTAAACTTAACTGTTTTAAAATACAGCCGCCTCTTAAAGGCAGGTATTCTTTTGAAGAAAATGTACCGGGACATAAAGGAACGTATGGCGGAAAAATTGTCGTATTTACTCCTGATGAACCATTAAGACCTGCAACAGAATACACGGTCACCATGGATGCTGCCAGGTATTTCAAAGCACCCGGTAAAACCATAATCTGCACGAAAACCGCAAAGTTTAATACGCCTTTTTTGAAAATAACCGACTACAGATTTTTTTTCACAAGGGACATTTTAAAAAATGAAGAAAAAGAAATAACAGGAGAAATAAATTTCAACTATCCCGTTGAATTAAATGAACTAAAAAAATACGTTTCAGCAGTTAAAAAGACGTCACCGAAAAACAATCCAATTGCCGTAAATGAATCACGCGTGGACGTAAGAGTTGAAGCATCCGAAGAACCCACGCGTTTTTATGTAAGGATAGCCGGTTTTACGAGAAGTTACGATGATCAGTCAATAAAGATAAAAATATCAAAAGGTCTTTCCTGCCCAGGATGCGGAATTGCAATGAAGGATGATTTTGAAAATATAGTCCAGATACCACAGAAAATCAAACTTATGGTGGAAGAGGTAAGACCATGGCAGACGGAAGGAAATACGTCACTTGCAGTGCGTTTTAATCTGCCGGTATCCGAGGAACAGATAAAAAAATACGTAACTATAGTAAGACAGGGAACCTTAAAGTCGCCACCTGAGGTAGTGGATTATACAGTAAAAACGGAATATTGCTATGCCGTATTTACGTCGGATTTTAAACCAAATTTTAATTATGAAGTAACGGTATCAAAGGACATAACGGCAAAGACCGGCGAAATAATGGATGAAAATTTCAAGCAGATAGTCAAATTGCAGGATTTGCCATCCATGGCGGATTTTGCCGAAGAAGGCGAAGTGCTTGCTTTAAATGGTAACATGAACCTTGCCATAAAAGTAATGAATCTGGACAAAATAAACGTCAGGGTTTATAAAATATTTAAGAATAATCTTACGTATTTTCTCCGCAATAACGATTGTTATACTTATGGTGCCCAGGTTTTTAATAAATACGTGGAAATAACAGGCGGAGAATTAAACAAGGAAACGACGGAATACATAAATTTAAACAAAATGAACAATGAACCTTATAAGGGATTATTTTACATATTTTTGCAGGACCCGAAAAGTTATTCTACCAGGTCAAAACTCGTCCGCTGCACGGACATAGGACTTATTGCAAAAACGTCCGGTAAGGACCTGCAGGTTAAGGCGGTATCCATAATGAATCAGCAGCCGCTTTCAGGCATAACCGTAAAACTTGTTTCATATTCAAATCAGGTAATAAAAGAATATTTAACCGATGATAACGGTAAAGTTACATTTAAAAACTGGCGTGAAAATATTTACGATTTTGCACCCTATCTTGTGCTTGCAGAAAAAGGAGACGATTTTTCATATCTTACGTTTTCCGGTACAGCACTAAACAAATACAGATTTGATACCGGCGGTGAACCGTCATCCTCTGAAAACATGAAGGCTTTTCTTACATCCGACAGGGGACTTTACAGACCCGGCGATAAAGTTAATCTTACTGCAATAGTAAGAAACAGGGACATAACTACGCCACCGGCGTTTATAATACAGTGCGTGATAAATGGTCCTGGAGGAGAACGCGTATATGACAAAAAGCAGGATACGGACGTAAATGGCATGTCTGTGTTTTCTGTTGACATGCCCGGTTATGCAAAGACCGGAGAATATAATGCAAGGCTGATTGTAAATGACAAAGATGAAATTGGCAGCACGACTTTTAAGGTGGAAGAATTCATACCAGACAAACTCGTGGTCGGAATAAAAACCGGTAAATCAGCGGTTATGCCGGGGTCTGACCTGATATTTACCGTAAAGGCAAATCAGATGTTTGGTCCGCCTGCGGCAGGTAACAGGCTGAAAACCGAAGTGGAATTTGTAAATTATCTTTTTCAGTCAAAAAATTACAAGGACTATATTTTTAATGATCCGGGCAGGGAATACACTACAAAATATGAGCGGCTTGGTGATTCAAACCTGAATGACATAGGAGAAAAACAGTATATAGTAAAAGTCCCGTCACAGGTTAAACCGCCGTCAGCACTCCTTGCCCAGATTTACTCTGAGGTTTATGATGACGGAGGAAGACCGGTCGGGGTATATTCATCAATACCGGTTCATCTTTATAATTATTACCTTGGCGTGAAACTGCATGACCCAAAAAAGATTTATAAGAAAGGCGACAGGGTTGACGTAGACATAGTAGCAGTCAATCCGGTAGATGAGCCACAAAAAGTAAAAGAAGTTGAAGTAGTGGTAAAAAGAAAGGTTTATTATTCAATATTCAGGCAGTCCCGCTGGGACAGGGATTTTTATAATACTTCTTCTTATGAAGAAGTCCTTATTTATAAAACCATAGACATAGACGGCATGGCATCGGTTTCGTTTGATGCGGATGTTGAAGGTGAGTATTATGTTTACGTGGGAAATGAGGAAAGGATGCGCACCGGGCTTGGCTTTAACGTTTCCGGTTCCGGATTTACCACGTTTGACATGACAAAAGCGGATAAAGTTATAATAGTTACCGACAGGGATAAATATTTCCCGGGTGATACGGCAAAAGTCACGGTTAAAACGCCTTTTGACGGCATGGTATATATAACGCTTGAAAGGGATAAAATACTGTGGGAGCGTTACGTCCCGGTTGTAAACAACTCCGTAACGCTGGATGTCCCGCTGTCTGATGCTTATATGCCAAACGTATATTTCAGTGCAGTTGCAGTACGGAAACCACTCGAAAAATATCAGTCGGTGCCTTTTGTCGCTTACGGCGTCTGCAACATAGAACTGGATAAGAATGCAAAGGCGATAAAGTCGGCAATAAAATGTAAAAATGAAGTAATGTCAACGGAAGGCATAAAAGTTTCCATGTCAGGTTTAAAGCAGGGAACGGGCGTAGTGCTTGCAGCAGTAGACGAAGGAATATTACAGATAATCCGTTTTAATACTCCTGATGCACTTGCGTTTTTTTACAGAAAAAAATCTATGAATACCGAAACGTATACTATGCTGAGCAGACTTTTGACCGACATTACTGCAAGAAAAGAAGCCATAGGCGGCGACATGTATGCACCTATGAGAAAACATTTAAATCCCGTTGAAGCAAAAAACGTGGAGTCGTTTGCAAAATTTTCCGGAATACTTTATGCAAATTCTGATGGTGAGATAAATTATACATTTGATACGCAAAGGTTTAACGGAAAGGTACGGGTTATGGCTCTGATGGTAAAAGGTGATACCTTTGGCTCGGACAGTATGAATGTAAACGTAGTTGACCCGATAGTAATAACTCCTGCGCTGCCGAGATTCCTTGCACCTGATGACGAATTTTTTATGCCGGTAAAAGTATACAATAATACCGGCAAAGACGGACAATTTGATATAAAGGTAAACGTAAAAGGGCCTGTTACGGTAGAAAATAACTCCCAGACCATTTTCATAAAATCAAAAAGTGAGACACTGGTTACGTTCCGCGGGCGTGCGGCTTTTGAAGCAGGCAGGGCTGATTTTACGTTTACTGCATCCGGCAGTGATGAGACCATGGAAGTAAAACGTGAGATTGCAGTAAGGCCGGCATCCAGGATTGAAACAAAAGTTACCAAAGGATGGCTGGACAGTGGTAAAAAAACAGACATAGAAGTTCCTGCCGGTTACGTAAAATACGGCAAAAAAGTGCGTGCTTTTGTGTCTTATGGCAAAGCAGGCGAATACGCTGCTGCTTTTGATTATCTCGTGAATTATCCTTATGGCTGCGTGGAACAGACGGTTTCATCGGCGTTTCCTTTGCTTTACTTTAAGGATATGGGGCTCGTGCAAAGACTTATGGAAGAGCGCGGGGCAAACGTGGATTATTTTGTAAACGAAGCCATAAAAAAAGTAAAAATGTGCGTGATGCCGGACGGGCGGATAGAATTCTGGCCGGGTTCATCTTATGAGGTATCTCCATGGGTGTCTCTATACGTGGCTCATTTCCTTATAGAATCGCGCAACCATGGCTACTTTGTGGATGACGACGTTTATAATAGCGTCATGAAAACAAACGGGCTTTCAGGGTCAGATAATATAGAGATAAAAAAGGGAAGACTGGACAGACGCGAAGAAAACAAAGAAGAGACGGACGAATATTATGGAAACGGTGACGACAGATATAAATCCGGTTTTTACAAGATGTATTTAAAATCATTGATGAATGAACCTGATACTGCCATGATGGATTACTATGAGCAGCTTTACGCCATACATCTTAACAGGGATGAATCCAGATCAAAAACGTTAAAAGAACTCGGATATAACGCTGAAAAAATAAAGTTTATTGAAAATTCTTTGTCAAAAAACGCAATGCTGAAAGGCGGCATGCTTTTTAACTATGCAAATGATTTTGTAAAAAAACTTTCAGAAACAGATAAATTTATGCTTTCAATGAGTTATTCTCAGTTTAACAGGCAGGATGCAGCTCGCATGATAATGAGCGACGATTTTAAGACAAAATTTGCAATGAGGGAACTTAACGGTTTTTTTAATTCATACACCAGAAATCTTGGCATTTACCTTAAAGCTCTCGCCCAGGCAGAAGGAAAGGTTACGCCCCGGGTTGAATTTAATGAAGACATGCTTTTAAAGCAGATACGTGATAACGGCTCTTTTGGCTCAACCCAGGAGACGGCATGGGCATTGATGGGGCTTGCAGCCGTAAATAATTTACGCGGGAAAGCAGGAAAAATAAATGCGGCAATTTCGGTAAATGGTTCGCTGCTTGCAACTTCCGATGACAATGACTCCATTCTTTTAAATGACAGAGAAGGGATTTTTAAAACGATATCAATTGCAAACAACGGCAGCCAGAAATTTTTTTACAACGTTTATGTAGAAGGACTGCCAAAGGAAAAAAGCAGGAGTACGGTTAATAAAGGCATAAAGGTGTATAAAAAGTATTATAACGAAGACGGCTCGGAAGCAAACCTGTCAAACGTAAAGCAGGGAAAACTCATTGTAGTTTCTGTTTATCTTGAGGCAGAAGGCGGAAGAAAACTTGACAACGTTATTGTTGTTGACATGCTGCCGGCAGGATTTGAAATAGAAAATCCGAGGATTAATAGCCGCGGCAATCTGAAATTTACTCCGGTATCAAATTTTAACGCAGCGTATGAGGACATACGTGATGACAGGATACTGCTTTTTACAAAGGAATTCACGGGCACTCAGACATTTTCATACACGGTGCGTGCTGTAACGCCTGGAAAGTTCGTCATACCAAACATATATGCAGAGGCAATGTATGACCCTGATACTTATTCGGAATGCTATGAGGACAGGTATCTCGTTGTCGCACCAAATAAATTTTAAAGACATACAGGTTTTTTACATTGTTTTGACTGTCCATGTGATTTTTTATTATAATTTTACCCGGGCTTTTCTGTCGTGATAATATCAGGAAAACCGCAGAATGTCGCCGGCATTTTTATCCATTGACTGATTAATGAAATTTATATTTACCGGAAGAACCAAAATGATTTTTTGTGGCTTATCCGTAATTTAGTCCGCACACATTCTGCTTTTATGGTGATTAAATTTGAAGATTGGTAAAAAAGCAAAGACATCAATAATAATCGTCATTTTTATTGTTTTTTTTTATTTTATCCTTTGTCTTATTTTCCCTCTGCCGCTTGAAAAGATAGAGGGCGATTATTCCACGGTTCATGTTGTCGCGAAAACAGGAGAACTTTTAAGGATAACTCTCTCGGCCTCCGGCAAATACAGGATAAAAGCAAATCTTGGAGAAATATCCGATTATGTTAAAAAGGGATTTATATACTATGAAGACAGGACGTTTTATTTTAATCCGGGTGTAAATCCCGTGGCAATTGTAAGGGCTGCATTCCTTAACGCAAAAAACGGCAGAATAGTTTCCGGAGGGTCCACAATCACCATGCAGGTTGCAAAGATGATTGAACCAAAGCCAAGGACGTATCTTTCCAAAATCATAGAATTATTCAGGGTTTCACAGATAAATCTGAAATATTCCAAAAATCAGATTTTCGAAATTTATTTAAACACCATACCTATGGGCGGCAATATAGAGGGAGTGGCTGCTGCTTCATACATTTATTTTAACAAACCTCCTTCCGACCTTAATCCGGCTGAGGCTGCACTCCTCATATCGTTACCAAAAAAACCAAATTATTTCAGACCTGATCGTTATCCTGACGCGGCAAAAAAGGCGAGAAATGTCGTCCTTGCCCGGATATACAAAGACCTTAAATTAAGTGAAGAGGATTTAAATAAAGCGTCGTCACAGGAAGTTCCTGTCTTTAAATTTAAAAATCCATATAACCTGCCGCATCTGGTAAACAGGTCAATTAAAGCCAATAATTTTAAAGGCAGATACACGATTGATCCGGCAGTCCAGACGCTTTGTGAATACCGGCTAAAACGGGCAGTTGAAAGTTTAAAAAAATACGGCGTTTTTAACGGTGCAATGCTTGTGGTGGACAATTCAAACATGAACGTCATTGCTTATGCCGGCTCGCCTGATTTTATGGATAAAATTCATTGTGGCGAAATGGATGGAGTAATTATGCAACGCTCACCGGGCTCGACTCTGAAGCCTGTCCTTTATGGTCTTGCCATGGAAAGAGGAATGATAACTCCCAAAAAAATTCTTTTTGACATACCACGCGAATATGACGGCTATGAACCGGTTAATGCATCAAATGCATTTAACGGCCCGATGACTGCGGAAGAGTGCCTCACCCATTCTTTAAATTCCACGGCAGTGTATCTCGAATATCAGATGAAAGACACAGGCCTGTTTTCGTTTTTAAAAAATTCCGGATTTGTTGATGCAAAAAGAAAAAACGCAAATCCCGGGCTTTCAGTCGTACTTGGAGCATATCCTATGACGCTTGAGGAACTCGTAACCATATATGCAGGACTGGCAAACGGAGGAGAAATGAAAAATTTAAGATATACAGTGGATGACAAGCCACCGCACGTAATAACGAACATCTGTTCCAGGGAGACGGCATACATAATATCAGAGATGCTTGCATCCGGTGAAAGGCCTGACCTGCCGCAGTCATGGGAATTTACGAATTACAGGGGCAAAGTCGCGTTTAAAACCGGAACGTCTTTTGGTTTACGCGACGCATGGTGCATAGGTTATACTCCTGATTATACGGCAGGGGTATGGCTTGGAAACGCAGATTCATCGCCGTCTTCCGAACTTCTGGGGATAAAGTCTGCTGCACCGGTTCTTATGGAGGTTTTTAACGGCCTTACGAGGTATAAGGACAGATGGTATGACAGACCTGAAAAAGTAAAAATACGTAAAGTATGTCCGGTATCAGGCGACGTCCCGGGCAGGTTTTGTCCCAATACAACGGATGATTTTTATATAGAAGGCAAAACAAAAAACATTACATGCGAAATTCATAAACTTATTTATACGGACAAAAAGACAGGTCTGCGGGTTGATCCGTCGGTAATAAAAGGCGATACAATCGGTTATAACTGCGCCGTTATTGAGGATTGGCCGCCTGAAGTAGCCACGTTTATAAAAGAAAAGGGAAGGCACATGCCTTACATACCGCCCTATGACAGGCGCAGACAGCCGCAGGGTTCACGTTTTAAACCAAAGATAATAAATCCTATAAATGGCAGCAGATACGTCATAAATACCGTTACCCCGAAAGAGTATCAAAAAATGGAATGGAAAGCAGCTGTTTCAGGAGGCAACGATTATGTTGTATGGTTTTTAAACGGCAGGGCTGTGATAAAAGTAAAGGCAGGGGAGCAATATCTCTGGACACCCCAGGAAGGCGACTGGGAATTAATTGTCCAGGATTCAATAGGAGAGTCCGACGCCGTAAGATTTAAGGTGGTTGAAAAATGAAAAAGTTTTGCCTGGCTGCGACGTTTATGTTTTTTATTTTTTGTTGCTTTGCGGCAGATACAGGGAAGATAAGGATAAGGGTACTTGAAAAATACATGCCGGAAGAGATTACAATAACCGGTCCGGATAAAAATACAGTCATGATAAACGCCCGCGCAATCGGCAGAAAAACGATTATGCCTTTTGGTTTAAAAACAGGGGATTATAGAATAAAATCAGGCAGCATAGAAAGAGTATACAGGGGAAACATAGAGGTTTCAAAGGACACAAATGGCAGGATAAAATTAATAGTTATATCTGACATTGAGGATTATGCTGCATGTGCAGCAGCATCTGAGCTGTCGCCTGATGTGTTTTCAACGGAGAGTGCAAAGGCACTTGTAATACTTACGAGGTCGTATGCCGTGTTAAATCTGAAAAGGCACAAAGATTACGATTTGTGTGACCTTACACATTGCGAACTTTATCGCGGACTGCCGTATGATTTTGAGAGATGGAAAAAATACGCTTCTGAGACGCGCGGTATGATAATAAAGGATAAAGACGGGGGTAATGCGGCATTTTTTTCGTCCTGCTGCGGAGGCACACTGGAAAATTATAAAGAAGCATGGGGTAAAAAAAATCCAAAGAATTCTGTTGTAAGATATGACAGACTTAACGGAAAGACATTGTGTGAAAACAACGGATTTTTTTCATGGGAAAGGGAAATACTTAAATCAGAACTTGAGCGGGTTTCCGGGAAAAAAGGCATAAAGGATTTCAATGTAACGCGCAGGACGTCGTCAGGCAGGGCGGATGAATTTGAGATTATCTTAAATTCCGGAATGGTTTATAAATATGATGCAGGTATTTTTATGTCAAAATTTGGCAGAGAATTCGGGTGGAACAGGATACCTTCCAGACTTTTTAACATAAAAAAAGAACAGGACAAATACATACTTTACGGCAACGGGTTAGGTCATGGCTGTGGCATGTGCCTTGCCGGTGCAAAGGCACTTGCGGAAAAAGGGTATGGATTTATGGAAATAATTAAATTTTATTTTCCTGACGTTGTTTTTTTACAAATATAGACATGCCGTTGCATACATTGCTGCCTGGTTAATTTAATGTAAGGATTGTTGCATTTTTTATAATGCATATCATTCTAATGCTTTCTATAAATTATTGCAATGAATTCCCCGGAAAATGCAATCCGTCCTTCAAAATCTCCCCCTGCAACCTCCACGCCATAACAAAAAGGGAATGTAAAAACCATTGCCGTCCGGTAAAGTTGTAATCTTAATTGACAATTGTGGATTAACAATTAAAAATTTATATAAATGCAATCAATTTTGAAATTGTTTTACGGACATCTGCTGCTTGAACGAGGTTAGCATACGTCCGCTTGTTGTTTTTCATTCGTTTATTATTTCTTCCGACTCTATTTCACTGCCCAGCCTGAATTGCATGTTGTAAAGTTTTGTGTAAATCCCGTTTAATTTAATGAGTTCGTCATGCGTGCCCTGCTCTACCGTCACACCTTTGTCTATTACTATTATCACGTCCGCATGCCTGATCGTTGAAAGACGATGGGCTATGACAAACGTGGTTCTGTCTTTCATCAGGTTGTTTATGGCTTCCTGCACCTGTATTTCTGACTCAGAATCCAGGGCTGAGGTTGCCTCATCGAGTATAAGTATCGGAGGGTTTTTGAGTATTGCCCTTGCTATTGCAAGCCGCTGTCTCTGGCCTCCCGATAGTTTTACGCCCCTGTCTCCTATTATTGTGTCGTATTTTTCAGGCAGACGTTCAATGAATTCTGCTGCATTTGCAGTGCGTGCAGCCATCTGGACGGCTGTGAGGTCAAGATCTTTTTGTCCATACGCTATGTTATTTTTCACGGTGTCGTTAAAAAGTATGGTCTCCTGGGTAACCATGCCTATGAGTTTTCTTAGTGATTCCATTTTAATTTTTCTTATGTCAACGTTATCTATCGTGATGGAACCGCCGTCAACGTCATAAAACCTTGCAAGAAGGTCGGCAAGCGTTGATTTACCGGCACCGGAAGGACCAACTACTGCAAATACCTGTCCTTTTTTTATTTCAAAAGAAACGTCTTTTATCACGGGTCTTTCTTTTATGTAACTGAAACATACGCGTTCAAATTTAACGTTTTCTTTAAAATCCTTCATATCAACGGCATCTTGCGCCTCAACAACGTCCGGCTTTGTATCCAGAATCTGAAAAATTCTGTCTGCGGCTGCAAGTGCCTGCTGGACAATATTGTTCATGTCGTTCATCCTTTTTATCTGCGGATATAACTGTGTAATTCCTGCCAGAAAAGCAAAAAACGTCCCTGTTGTAAGCACTTTGTTTACCACTGCACTACCTGCAAAAAAAACGAGAAGTGCAATCCCTGCCGCGCCTATGACTTCCATGGTGGGTGACGATACGTTATAAGCACGCACGCCTTTCATAGTCCAGTCAAAAAGTTTGTAAAGTTCTTCTTCAAATTTTTTGCGTTCGTAATTTTCCATGCCAAATGCCTTGACAACCCTTATGCCGTTAAAAGTTTCATTTAAAATTGACGTCATGTTGCCCATTTTTTCCTGCACGTTTATTGCGGAGGATTTTATTTTTTTGCCGAATTTTGTTATAGGATAAACCGCCAGAGGAAAAACAATTATGGTGAGAAGGGCAAATTGCCAGTTTAAATAAAACAGCATGACTACAAGGCAGATTATTGTAATGACGCTTCCTATTATATTGCCAAGCACGTTTGACATGGCACCCTGAACCATGGAGACGTCGTTTGTTATCCTTGATATGAGGACTCCTATTTTCTGATTGTTAAAAAACCTTAAAGACAGTCCGGTTATATGGTCATACAATTGTTTTCGCATGTTTAAGATTATCTTGTTTCCAACCCAGTCAATGGTGTATTTCTGCGCATACCCCACAAATCCTTTTAAAACGAATATCAGGACAATGGCAATCGGCAATATTTTTATCCATCTCAGTGCTTCCTGCTGGTCCGGGTTTGCAAAAATTTTGTCAATAACCGGTTTTAAAACGTATACCGATGCAGCAGTTAAAACAGCAGTAAGCATCATTAAAATTATGGAAAGAATAACCCTGTCCATATAGGGCTTCATATATCTGAAAAGTCTTTTATAAGTATTCACAATCACTCCTTTTTGTTTTGTCCGGTTATTTTAGACCATTTATTGCATAAGGTCAAGATAAGGTTTGCTTCGTTGCCGTCCGGGAAACTTAACCGGAGATTGCGGATGCAGCCGTTGTGAGAGAGTGGAAAGTAGAAAACAAAATCTGAAACGTTGTCATTTAACCGGCGACCAACGATAAAAAATGGCAATTGACAAGATTTTTTATTTGTGTTAAAAATTGCAAATTAATAAAATATTGGAAACTTAAGTCCGATATGAGAGATTAAAAAAAATGAAAACAAAATTTACAAAAAAAGGGGCGACTTCAACTAATACAAATCAGATAAATGCCTGCGATAAGCGTATTGTTCGAATACCAGATTTTAAACATGGCATTGTTTGGGAAGACCCGATTAATGGCCATAGAATCGCCTGTCTTGATGCATCCAAGAAAGAAGATGTTAAAAAGTTGATGGGAGGACAAAAGGCAGTTCTGGCGATTCAGGATCCGCCGTATAATGTTGGCATAAATGATGAATTTGATAATTTGCCATTGGAACAATATATGGGTTGGAGCGAAAAATGGATTGATAATACAATAGATATAATGAGTAAAAATTCTTCACTTTATGTCTGGCTTGGCGCAGATATCAGAAACGACCTGCAACCGCTCCCGGATTTTATGATTATGATGAGAAGCAAGCCCGTTAAAATCCGGAATTTTATAACAATGAGAAATCAACGGGGATATGGAACACAAAAAAACTGGATGGCAGTCAGGCAGGAATTGCTTTACTATATAAAAGGAGAGCCGGTTTTTAACGTTCAATCTGAATATACGGATATACCAAAAAAAACGAAAGGTTATTATAAGGAAGTTAACGGTAAAATCATGGAAAATTTTGAACGTAGTAAATCTCCGACAACCAGGGCAGGGAACGTCTGGTATGATATACAACAGGTCTTTTATTTAATGCATGAAAATATAGAAGGCTGTTTTGCACAGAAACCACTTAAATCTGCGAAAAGAATTATTGAAGCAAGCAGTAATAAAGGAGACCTTGTTGTAGATTTTTTTGGTCATTCCGGCTCAACTTTATTACAATCAGAAATAAGCAAAAGAAAATGTTATACTATGGACATAAATCCCAATTATTGCAAAATAATGGCGGCCAGATTACTTCATTATAGACGCACCGGCGAAACCGGCTGGGGTAGAATGAAAATTTTAAAAGATGGAAACGTTTTGGTAAGTGATGAACAATTACTTGGCCCGCCAACTTTGCCGGACATGGGCTAAATAGCATGGATAAAAAATGGCTTAAGCCATCCCTGGAAGAAAGAACTGCTATAAAAAGTAAAAAAATGCAACAATCCTTCCATTAAATTAACCGGACTGTAATGCGGTAATTCTTAATCCCCGGTTGCCCTGCCTTTAATTGACAAATATTTTAAATAAAGATATAATTTATATATGGATAAAAACAAGCGTTTAAGAAAAATTACAATTTTTTTTGCAGTTATTTTTGCAATTTTTTATTTATATTCCTGCACGAAAAAAATCACTCCAACGACTCCGATAATTCCTACAAATTCCCCGACGCAGATAGTTACGATTACGAATACTGTTTTTGTCAGCCCTGTTTTTACAAATACGCAGACAGTGGTTTTTTCAAATACGATAACTGAAACAAAAACGCTTTCAATGATGCCGACACATTCATTTACCGCTACTCCGACTATTACGCAAACTGCGTCAGAAATTAATACGAATACTTTTACTCCTACGATAACGCAAACTACGTCTGATACGACGACACCAGAGACGTCTTTTACTCATTCATTTACGCCTACGCATGTTTTTACCGATTCTGCTACGGAAACGATGACAGAAACGATGACAGAGACGATGACAGAGACAATGACGATTACGAAAACAAATACGCCTACCATTGAAGTAACGATAATGTGGACGTTTACGGATACGATAACATTTATAAATACCATAACCCAAACCAACACTCCTGCTGTTTCTTTGACTCAGACGCCGACAGCGACGCCTGTAAGCAGAGGGAGCGTTGCTCTTTTACCTACGCAGGTTTATAGTGAGACGTCCGGGAACCAGTTTGTTTTCACGTATACGGCAGGAGACGTTTCATGGACATCATGGCCTTCCTACGGCACTTTACGCATAAAAATACCGGATGGATGGTCTGCCCCAAGTCTTAGTTCAACTGCGCCGGGTGCTTTTTCCGTCAGCGTTATCAACGGAGTTTTATACGGCAGGGGAGTGGATGGAAACGACATACTTGTAAAGGTCAGGGATTTACAACCGGGAATTGGTAAAATAACAGTCACCTATGGAAATACTTCAAACGGACCAGGCGCCTACGTAATAGGAGACGGGCTTGTAGTTATACCGGTTGAAGTTGACGAAGACGGTGAGGAAACTTCGGAATTATCGTCAAGTCCTATAATCAACGTTATTCCTGCAACTCCTACAATTACGCCTACTTATACGCCGATAATAGGGGAAGGAACTATGACGGTATTTCCCGTATCGGTCGTATCAGGAACGTGCGGCAACACGTTTGAATTCACGTATACGGCGGGTAAATCACCATGGACGGAAGGAAGATTAAAAATAAAAATACCTGATGGATGGTCAGCCCCGAGTCTTACGGGAACTGCTCCAGGATATTTTGAAGTAACGGAAACAAATGCATCGTGGGTAGAACATATACAGGAAGGTCAGTATATGATTATTGGTGCAAAAAATCTGCCTGCGTTTACCGGACAGATAAAAATACAGTATGGTTATAAAGGAACAGGCGGGCCTGGTGCCTGCGTAAGCGGTTCAGGTATGGTTACCATTATTACGGAAACGAGCACGGACGGCATAATTACTTATGAAATAGCAGATTCTCCGGAAGTTGAATTAATTCCTCCGACGTCAACCATCACGTTAACTGCAACGATTACTCCAACGCATTCAGCAACGCCGACAATAACGCAAACATTTACAATTACTGAAACAGAAACGATAACCCCGACGCATACAATAACGGAGACGCATACCATATCTCCCACGATAACGATTACTTTTACGGTTACGCCAACTTCAACTTTTACGGTAACGTCAACGTTTACGAGCACGCCTACGCCTTTCTGGGCAGTTGTTGGAAACAAAGGATGCTCTGTTGGTGAGGTTGAAGAAATTTCTTTATACGTCCATAATGCAACGCCTTACGTCGTTTATAAGGATAAGGCATATTCTGACAAACTTACTCTTTTAAAATATTTCAGTAATACATGGACTGCATTGGGCGGTTATGGCTTTTCGCCCGGCATATCTTATAAACCGTCACTTTTTGTCTATGCAGGTGTGCCTTATGTCGGATTCAGGGATTACGATGACAACATAAACAAAGCAACCGTAATGCGTTACGTATCAGGGAGCGGATGGGAATACGTAGGCAGTCGTAGTTTTACGGACGGCGGGGCATACAATCCATCACTGTTCGTTTATGGAGATGTGCCTTTTATTGCTTTCCGGGATGCAGCAAATGGAGAAAGGGCATCTCTTATGAGATATCAGACGCCTGTTGGCTGGTTTTATTATGGAACGTCCGGCTTTTCAGAGGGAACTGCTTCAAGTATATCGTTATTTATTAATGAAACAAATGGTTATCCTTACGTTGCATACAAGGACTGGTCGCATAGTGGAAAAATTACGGTAAAGATGTATAATAATACAAACTGGATTAACGTAGGAACGCCCGGTTTTTCAGACGGGGCAGTTGAATACGTTAATTTATTCATTTATGAGAACGTCCCATACGTGGCTTACATGGACGTCATAAACGGAAATAAAATTACAGTAAAGAAATACGAGAGCGGATCGTGGACAACCGTCGGCGCCCAGGGTTTTTCAGCGAGCATAGCCGAATACGTTTCGTTGTTCGTTTATAACGGCGTTCCATCCGTTGCTGCACGGGATTCAGGATATGACGACAGGGCAGTCGTTTATAAATATGACGACGTGAGTGGCCGGTGGAATTTATTTGCCGTAGTTTCCGATGCAGTTGCTAATTACGTTACGTTGTTTGTTGACAAAATGGAAGGAAAACCTTACGTGGCTTTCAGGGATGAAAACCAGGGCGGAAGACTGACTGTGATGAAATACGAAGGAACGTATTAATTTTATAAAAGGAGGCGTATGGCACTCACGAGCGTAAGAAATGGAAATACGGAGACGTTTTTTAAAGACGGCGAAAAAATTGCAAAATGGACGTTTGACGAGGATGGCAACGTAGTCAAAGAGGGTGAAACGATAGAAGGTGAAGTTGAGAGTATATACATAAATGACGAAGGCGTCCAGTTAAGCGAAAAATTTATTTACGTAAAAAACGAATTATACGAAGGCATTCTCAGAACGTGTTATTCCAGCGGTAAAATAAAGCAGGAAATCGTATTTAAAGACGGAACGGCAAATGGTTTTGTAAAGATTTATTTTCCATCCGGTAAATTGCAGTTTGAAGGAGCGTATAAGGACGGCGTCCCGCAATGGAAATCCAAAACGTATTATGAATCAGGACAACTGCAGATAGAAAAAACAATGGAGGTGAAAACTGAGGTTTACAGAAGTTTTTATGAAGATGGGAAAATTGAAATGGAAGTAGCGTATAAAAACGGCAGGGAATACGGCCCGTATAAAATATATTATCCAAACGGCAGTTTAAAAATAGACGGGACAAACAAAGACGGGAAAAAAGAGGGGTTATACAGGGCATATTATGATAACGGTTTAATAAAACTGGAAGGAAGATATGAAAACGGTCTTGAAGAAGGACTTTTTACTTTATATTTTCCAAGCGGAAAGGTAATGACGGAAGAAAATTATAGCCGCGGCAAAAGAAACGGCCCC